>JAJEAX010000089.1 GCA_022822565.1 Candidatus Latescibacterota bacterium | reverse complement strand
TATATTATCGATGTGGAGACGATGTCGGCGCTTTCAGAGAATGCGATTGTGATGCATCCCCTGCCCCGGGTTGATGAGATTGATCCGGCTGTTGATACAGATCCCCGCGCTGCGTATTTTCGCCAGGCGCACAACGGTGTTTTTATTCGCATGGCGCTGTTGCAGATGGTGTTGGACGTATAAAAAAAGCAATAGGCCATTGACAACAGATGGCAAATCCGATAAAATTTTTTGCTTGTATTCCTAAATAACTACTTGCCGGGGTAGAAATGGAGGTTGCTCGGAAATAGATTAAAATTGTGGAAGAGAAGTTGTTCTCGACGAACTGTTCATCAAGAGATTTGGTTGTCAGTGAAGGAGGCGTTATGCGCGTTTTACAGAAATGGATTTTTACCCTGATGGTCTGGGCAGTGCTTGGGATGTGGACCTCACAAGCACTTGCGGCCAATGGCAAGATCGCGGGGGTGGTAAAAGATCGGGGTTCCGGTGAAGTTATTCCCGGAGCCAATGTAACAACGATTGTCGGCGGTGTGACAGAAGGTGCGGTTACAGATGCCAATGGGCGGTACTTTCTTTTGAATCTCGCGCCGGGAACATATACGGTGAAGGCCAGTATTGTGGGTTATGGTCCCGTTGAAAAAACAGATGTTCGCGTGCGGCAAGATTTGACATCACAGGTGGATTTTGAATTGGCCGAGCAGAGTATTCAGGCCGAGACCATTACCGTTGTGGCCGAGCGTCCACTGGTCGAAAAGAGCCTGACATCGAGTCGCACGAGCATTGCGGTGTCCGAGATTAACAACGCGATGCCAGTGGCCGATTTGGCTGATTTGATCGATACGTCGCCCAGTGTTTTTCGCGGATTTGTGCGGGGTGGACGCAAGTCGGAATCGAAAATTCTCGTGGATGGCATCGATGTGTCAGATACGTATTTTCGCGCAGGTGAAGGCACCGGTGTGTGGAGTCCCTACACTTCGACTAATCGGTCGCAAGACGGAGAGTTTGGCGTGGGGATCAACGCGAGCGCAGTGCAGTCTCTCGATATTATTTCGGGGACTTTTAATGCCGAATACGACGCGGCCAGTGCCGGTGTGATCAATGTGGTGACGCGCGAGGGCGGGGATCGCCTTGAGGGTCGGTTTTTTATGCGTTCGGGACAGGGTGTCAAAAATGCTGGTCCCGATGTTTTTAACAATAGTTTTGCTTCGGGCGACGCCACGTCGAGCCTGTTGCAGGAGTACGTCAGAGAGCGCGATGCCCTGCTCAATTCGGGCGACGAGGCCAATCGCGCCAAAGCCACGGAGATTTACACGTTTAGCAGTGAGCAAACGGATTATGGCACTGAGCGTCCCCTCGAAGCCGAGTTGTCGCTCGGCGGGCCTTTGGGCCACGCGGGCGGGTTTTATTTTACCACGCGCTACAACAAAGCGCGCGCTCATTTGCCCAATGAATCCCATCTGACGATGCGGCATTCTATAAAGCTGACGGTCAGGCCCACGGAGGCGGGTAAACTCACGGGTAAATTTATGGTTGATGATGGCGGCAAATTGGGCGGTTGGACCAATCGCGATTTTTCGCCGCGATACATTTTTTATTTGCCGGGTTATTCGGGAAATAAAAAGCTCGGTCTGATGGGCTATTTGAGCTGGACGCAATCGCTTTCGCCGCGGACATTTTACGAGATAAAGGTATCGCAACTCAATCGCAACAGCGAGTTTGGCTATTCGGACGACGACAATGACGGGTTTGTCGAAGTGGGTGAAGATGGCGATTTTATTGTGCTCACCTCTTCTGCTGATTCGGACAAATATCTGGGTGTCAATGGTTCGGCCGTGCTCGCCGATGGCCGTCGGTCCTTTTTTTCTCCCGATCCCGGCAATGAGAAGTTTTTCAATTTGACATTCGGCAATAACCGGTTTCGCACTGGGCAGCCCGGCTTTTATTACGAAGACCTGGATCGCAATGTGTTCCAGATCAAAGCCGATGTGACCAGTCAGGTGAATTATCACCATCAGGTCAAAGCGGGCATTTTGTATCGCCATCACACGGTGTCGCAGTTCCAGCAGCGCACGCAGGTGAAGGTGATTTACGACAATTTGTTCCCTTTTGAGACCACCGAATATACGGTTAATCCGAAAGAATACGCGATTTACGTGCAGGACCGCATTGAGTATGAAGGTATTATCATCAATGGCGGTGTGCGGTTTGATGCGTTTGATGTGGGCGTGAGTAACTTCACGGATTTTTTCAATCCATCTGAAGAAATCACGCTTGATAGCGGGCAGAAGGTGCGCCAGCAAATTCGCGGAAAGAGCGTAGATGTGAAGTGGTTTTTCCAGCCGAGATTGGGCATCTCACATCCCATTACGGAAAATGCCGCCATGCACTATTCGTGGGGCAAGTTTTATTCGCCTCCCGCCTTTTCATATCTGTACGATAATTTTGGCGTATTTGCCAATCCGTCATTGCCATTTGTGGTGGATGTAGATGCCGATCCGGTGCAGGCTACGGCTTATGAGATGGGCATTCAGTACGGTTTTGATCGCAATCATTTGATCGATGTGACGGGGTATTACCGCGACATCGAAAACTACGGGCGGATTGGCTATGCGATTAACCCCGACCAAGCGGGCAATCCGGGCTTTGGTTCTTATACATTTCAGACCAGTTTTGGCTATGCGGATGCACGCGGTGTAGAATTTGCACTGGAGCGCAGGGCGGGCAGCCCGTATTTTTCCGGGCGCGCAAATTACGCCTACAGTTATATCAAGTCTGCGGCCAATGCGGGTAGCACATCTCATGTGCCGGATAAGACTTCGTATTCTGCGGTGAACGATAATGAGATCCCCCTCGAAGACCGCCGCACGTTTAATACGTACGAGCAAAATGTGAATGGCGGAGATAATGCGCTGATCGGGGGATATGACCGCAAGCACCGCTTTGGGGTGACTTTGACGGGTGATTTCTCAACGCTCACACCCGGCGAAGGCGATCAGTTGCTATTGACGGGTATTACCACGCTCAATAGCGGCTTCTTTTTCCGCGTGCAAGAAACCACAGATGATCCGCGCGACCGCGAAGTAGATGAAGGTCCCTGGACATTTCGCACGGATGTGCGCTTGACTTATGGGTTCAAAATGGGCGAGGGTTTGTTGGCCAGTGCCTTTTTTGAAATCCGCAATCTGTTTGACCGCGAAAATATTCAGGCTTATTTGAGAGATACAAATCAGGCGCGCAAGTTGTGGGAAGAGGAACGCGATCCGACCGGCGAACTCAATCTCGCTTTTGGAACGCAGGGGCGTTTGCTCTACGATATTCCGCGGGAAGTGAATTTCGGCATTTCGGTGGATTTCTAATGATTTAAGAGGAGAACAGCATGTATCGCATTTTGAAACGCATTGGGGCTGCGGCGATGATCGCGCTCAGTGCTGGTTCGGCAATGGCTCAGCCCGTCAATCCGGGTGGGGTTTTTGTGGCTGGCGACCTGTGGGATACGTTTTTGCCGACCAATGTGGGCAAGACGTATTACGAACAAGTGGATAATCCCACGCAGCTTTATTATTTGTTCCGCGTTGGCAACCTGGATCGGCAGTGGACGACGCCGACACAGATGTATCCGGGCGGCGAGAATCTCCATATTCCCTGGAAACAGGCGATTGAGATGATCGAGTACAGTCCGGATCCCAATTTCAACACTTATACCACCAGTTCAGACCCTGCGGCCGCGCATTATTCTTACGCGTTTGAAACATCGAGGTTGCAGCGCAATGGCAATATCTGGCCGACAGATGCGGCGGCTATGTGGGCAGATGCCAATAAGCGACATCAGGTGATCTATCAGGGCGGTACGCCGACAAATCTGGGCGTGAATGTGAATTATCGGATTCGGCAATTTACGCTGAATCACGCCAATATGAACGATTTTATCGTTTTGGAACTGGAGTTGACGAATACGGGTGTGCTGGACGTAGATGGCGATGGCAACCCGGAAAAGACCGATAATAAGATCAATGCGCTTGTACTGAATATGCGCAATGAGTTGATCAACTCGATGTCGAACAGTCTTGCGGGACGCCGCGGTGCTTCCGGCTGGTTTACCGGTCCCGTATCGGGGTATGAT
The DNA here is from genome assembly GCA_022822565.1 of Candidatus Latescibacterota bacterium. Taxonomy (GTDB): domain Bacteria; phylum Latescibacterota; class UBA2968; order UBA2968; family UBA2968; genus VXRD01. Next base: position 3,917 of record JAJEAX010000089.1, on the reverse strand, counting down.
GGCTCGTCCGATCTAGATGGCAATCCCTGGGATGTTCCCGTGACATTTACGGGGCCTTCTCCATCAACGCTCGATCAAACCCTGCCCGACGGTACGGGGTGGGCAAGCGATGGCAAGCGCATGTTGGGCAATACGATGCGCCGTCGCGCAAATTACTACGATGTTTATACGGGTACGCAGTGGATTGCCGCCAAGCAGGGGCCATTGCCAGGCGATAAGACCGCGAGCAGTGTGGCTCAGGCTGATAAGAAGACGATTTTTGACAGCCACGGTGTGGGTACAGGTGCTCAGCGCGGCTGGTTTACATCGGTGAGCAAAGGATATGGCAATAACGACCACGATCCGTGGACAAACCACACGTTGTCGATGGGTACTTTTTACCAGGAAGGCGGTAAGACGCTCGATAAAACGGCATTTGTGTTGTTGCCCGATCCGAATTATTTCGATCCCACACATCCCGATATTGTGCAGGGCAATCCGCTTAGCTTTGTCAATGCGGTGCGTCCAGAGGGCCAACGCGGGCAGCCGCGCGGCGATATGAAGTACAATGGCACCTGGGCACAAAATTGGGAGCGGAACAACGCCGGCACAGCACCCGATGGATCGGATACAGATTGGATGTCGGGCTATTCGATTGCCCACGGATTTGATGGCGATGCGTATGTGGGGATCGGGCCATTTTCACTGGAAGTTGGTGAAACGATTAATATTGTGATGGTCGAATACGGCGGATTTCGCTTGCAGGGTGTTCGCAAGGCGCGCAAGGCCGCGCAGTGGGCTTATGAGAGCAACTGGCAAGTGCCCGAGCCGCCCCCTACGCCGACTATCAGCGTACAGCCCAATACGGATTTGAAAGTGACCGTAAAGTGGGATGATAGCGCGGAATCCGCATCGGATTTTGCGGGCTACAAAGTGTATCGGTCAACGCTGTTTCCGCGGGTGAGTTCCCTGGAGTTGGGCACGCGGTTGGTGGATACGTACCATCTGCAAACGCAGGAAGAACCCACCGATGCATCTTTGGCTGCGCTGGGTGTGGCAAATAACCCCAATATCAGTTCAAGTGCTTACAGGGATCAAGAACCCGGCGCGTGGGGTCCCTATCGTTTGATCAAAATGATTCCCAAAGCCGAGGTGGGCAATTATCTCAACGGCGATGGCGATAGTGGCACGTATAAATACGCGTTTCAGGACAATAGCGATCTGGTGACTTTCGGGTTCACGTATTATTATTACGTGGCGGCTTATGACAATGAGCAGGGCGAGATCGCCGGTTTGCCGTATTCATCGCTGGAGACGCACAAGACCAATTTCAATGGGCGTTCGGGTCTGTGGGAAGGCACGTATCACTATGCTACGGCCAATGCCAATTTCCCCGATAACAGCGATTTGACGGGTCTGAAAGATATCGGTGCCGCTTTTGTGCTGAAAGCGCCATTAGCCAATCCAAATGATCTGGTTGCGGGCGATTTGAAGGTGCAGGTCAAGCCCAATCCCTATAAGAAGCAAGCATTGCACGATACGGGTGTTGAGCACAAGTTGCTGTTTACGAATTTGCCCACTGGCACAAAGATTACCATTCTGGATGTGTCGGGGCAGGTTGTAGATCGGCTCGAGTTTAATGGCACAAACCCGTTTGACGGAACCCTGTTCTGGGATATGTTCTCCAAAGACGGTATTGAGGTTGCGAGCGGTCTTTATATTTTTGTTGCAGAATATCCCGGCGGCAAGCAGGTGGGGCATTTCTCCATTTTGCGATAATTGATTTCACAGCGTAATATTGTGGAGGTTTAAGATGAAAAAGTGGATAAAACTCTCGCTGGCAATTGCCGCGATGTGCTGGATATTTTCGCCCCTGTCTTCAGATGCACAGGTGCGAAAGGCCGGGCTGACCGGTGCGAGTTTTTTGAAAATTGGTGTAGGTGCTCGCGCTGTCGCGCTGGGATCTGCCTATACGACGGTTCGCGGCGATGCCAATCAGATGTTCTGGAATCCCGCGGGGATCGCGCTTTCGGGCGGTCAAACACAGGCGACGTTTTCGTATAATCAGTGGATTGCCGATCTGAGTCATTACGCGGCGGGTATTAGCCGGGATATGGGGGATTGGGGTACCTGGGGGTTTGGCCTTGTGGCGATGGGGGTAGGCGATATCGAAGCCAATCGCGATGTGATTCCGGGTTTTCTGGCCGGGACATATACGGGTTTTGTCGATCCAAATTCAGATCCGACGTACGATTATAACGATACGGCTGTCAGTATTTCGTGGGCGTATCAATTCACGGATCGGCTGTCAATGGGTTTGACTGGTAAATATATCAGTCAGTCGATTGATGGCGAGAATGCCCGGGCGTATGCGGTTGATGCCGGTGCGATTTACGATATCGGGTATAAGGGTGCGCGAATTGGTGCGCGGATCAACAATCTCGGTTCCGATATGAAGTACTATGTCATCGGTGCGCCGCTGCCGTTGATTTTTAGCGTGGGATCGTCAATTAACCTGGTGGAGCAAGAAGATAGTGGTATGCGTTTGACGGCGATGGTCGATGCAACCAAACCTCAGGATGGCGAGCAGTTGCTGTATTTGGCCGGGGAGTTTCAGGTTGCGAAGTATTTGATGGTCCGGGGGGGATATAAGTTGAATTATTCGGGTGTGACAGATCAAAAGACCGATGAAGTTACCCGCCAGCCACTTTCGGCGAATCGCACTGAGGAAGGCTATACTTTAGGCGCAGGTGTGGCATATCCGATGGGCGGTATGCACATAGGGGTGGATTATGCGTACACGGAGTTCGGTATTTTGGACAATGTGCATCGCATGACGGTGAATATCGGGTTCTAAAGAAGCGTCGTACAGACAAAAAGCCTCTGGTGTAATGCCAGAGGCTTTTTTGTGCCGATTTTTAGAGCGATTAAGAGAGTCTCCCCAGATCTCTTTCAAATACGAGGAGTACAATAGAACCAGATAGCGATTCCGTTACGGCAATCCGACTTTGTTTGTCGTAGAAAAATCCCGAAAAATTTCTTCCTGACGTGGAAAATGTAATTTCGAGTTTCGAATTTACAGCGTAGTTTCCATTGACCTCCCAAACACTTTGTTCTGGAGTGCCAAAGCTCGCAGATAAGCGATAGGTTCTGTCCGGGTTTAATTCAATAAATCCAGTGGGCGGATTTTTTTCCGCTTCGCGATTCTGATAGACCCGAGCGCGTCCGCGGCCCGAATCAATTTTGACTGCCTGCAATGTGTAAACCCCTGCCACGGTCTGTGGCGATGTGGGTGACTCCGCGCTACAGGTACTCAAGAGCAATCCGACAAAAATAATCGCGATCCGTTTCATAACAACCTGTCTATAGGTGCTCTTTTCCGCTCAAATCATAAGTGTTCTAAATTAATCCAACTGCTTCGTTTATGCGAGTATTTTCTATCACCTTGACGGATTGGCTGTTGTGCGAGTATATTGTTGCTTATGATTTCTGATGAGATGAGAAGACGCATTGCCGCGCTCAATCGCCGCGATTTGAAACACGCAGATGAGGTTTCTGAAGCCGAAGGGCAATCGGAACCCGAGGTCCGTCCTGCCCGTGGAGAGAGACGTGCGTCCGATCCCGGTGCGTTGCGCGTGATGGCTACTGCGTCCGATGCGCGATTGCATCTCGCACTGGACGAAGTGGTACAGGGCGAGGAGATTCATACGTCTGCGGGCACATTTCTGTTGATTGACCAGACAGTTCAGGAGGTACTGCGCGGTGGCGGGCACGCGTTTGGGGCGCGATACGAACGCGCGATTGGCGCATTACATGCGGGCAATGTGCCGCATGATCCGTATGATACGTTTCATTCTTTGATCGATGTACGCGCCGAAGATGTGATTTATGTCGATATTGAGACGACGGGATTGACGGCTGGTACGCCGCTGTTTTTG
>JAJEAX010000017.1 GCA_022822565.1 Candidatus Latescibacterota bacterium | reverse complement strand
ATTGACTGCGGTTGCTTTTTTTATTCTTGCCGTGTTTGTGTATGGCCGACTTTTACCACAAGACGATTGGTCTCCTTTCGTCTATACCATTCTGATGGGTGTCATCTTTATGATTATTGGGCTTGTTGTGTATGAAAAACGCGCGGAAATATGAGGTTTGGTGTATGACCATACAAAAAGTCAGGAGGCATTTGTATGCCACCTTATGAGTTTGATCCAAACGCGCCTATTTATCTACAAATTATCGGCGAGATCAAAAAGCGTTCGGTGCGCGGGGTTTATTCGCCGGGTTCAAAGTTGCCTTCGGTGCGGGATATGGCGCGGGAAATGGGCGTGAATCCCAATACGATGGCGCGGGCTTATGCAGAACTTGAGCGGGAGGGTTTTGTTTTTACGCGGCGCGGGCAGGGTTCGTTTGTTACAGAGGATAGGAAGAAGATTGAGGCTGAGAAGCGGGCGTTGGCACAGAGTGCTGTTGCGCGGTTTGTTGCAGAGGTTGGCGAATTGGATCTTTCCAGCGAGCAAATTGCCGATTTGTTGCACGATATAGAGGAGGATTTGACATGATGATCGATGTTCGAGATGTGTGGAAGCGATATCCAGGCGCGTGGGCACTGCGCGGTGTTTCTTTTCAGGTTGAGCGCGGTCGCGTGCAGGGTGTATTGGGCGAGAATGGCAGCGGGAAGAGTACTTTGTTCCGCATTCTGGCTGGTTTGACCCGTCCGTCGCGGGGATCCGCGGAGGTGATGGGGCAAGAGGTGAGTGTGAAGACCCGACAGCATGTGGCTTATTTGGCGGAGATTAATCCGTTTTACGATTGGATGAAGGTGATGGAGCAGGTCGAGTTTTTGGCGCGTTTTTACCCCGGGTGGGATATGGATAAGTCGCGCGAGTTGCTGAGTTTTATGGGGCTGGATGGCGATAAGAAGGTGGGCGCACTTTCGCGGGGGCAACAGGGACGGCTCAAGGTGGTGTGTGCGTTTTCCTGGCCCAGTGATCTGGTTTTGATGGATGAACCGCTATCCGGTATTGATCCCCCGTCGCGCAAACGTATTGTGGAGGCTTTGTTTAGCGAGTTTCGCTTTGGGGAGCAGACGATTTTGATTTCGACGCATCTGGTCCATGAAGTGGGCGAGTTTATCGAAGATGTGATGTTTATGAAAGAGGGCGAGATCGCGCTTTCCGGCAATGCAGATGCGCTGAGAGAAGAACGCGGGGAGTCGCTTTCGGAGATGTTTGAGATGGTGGCGATGTAGGGGGAATCTATGGCTGCCCATCAGCGTAGGGGCGGTGCCCCGTGCCCGCCCGTCATCTCGGCAGGTTCCCCGCTTAAATCATGCGGGGACAGGCTTAGCCGCGATCCAGCCTACCGCGATTTGAAAGGAATATGACATGAAACCATTTTTTGCACTGTATGTGAAGGAACTCAAGGCGCATAAAATCCTTTTTCTATTTGTGCTGCTTTTGATTGTGGGGTTGAATATCTACGGGCTTATCCAAATAGAAAATGTTTCGCAAGAACATATTGCGCTCAACAAATTCCCAATGGCCATTATTTGGACTATTCTATCTGCTTTTAGCCTCGCTCTCAGTCTGCCATTTTTGCTGGCGCATGCGTTTAATGCCGAGTGGAAATCAGAAACGCATTATCAGGTGTTTGCCCTGCCGGTATCACAATACACAGTGAACTTGGCAAAGATCGCTGTGGTCGCGAGTATGGGTTTTGTTGGGGGCGGGATTGTTGTTGGCACCTTTTATTTAGCGATGATACAGATCGCTAACCTGCTAAGCGGCCCAAAGATTGTGCCTTTTGAAGGCAAAGAGGTTATTTCATTTTTTGATTTTGGTTTTTTATTTGGCTTGATACTTGTGGCTTATATGGTTTTCAGCCTCGGTCTTGTGACCGGAATGGAGGGCGTGAAATTCGCGGTTAAGCGATATCGGGGACTAACAGCGGTTGTTTTTTTTCTAATTGCTGTGTTTTTATACATCCGATTTTTCCAGCAAGGGAAGGTAGCTTTAGACTTTTTAGGTCACATTTCGGTGACTCTTTCCGGACAAATTGAGTTGGCGCCTTTTGTCTATACCATTCTTATGGGTATTACCTTTATGATCATTGGGCTTGTTATGTATGAAAAACGCGCGGAAATATGAAAGGACATGTCATCATGTTTAAAAATTACCTTGTCGTCTCGATGAGAAATTTAATGCGGTATCAACTGTATTCGGCCATAAATATTACAGGGCTTGCTATTGGCTTGGCAGGATGCATCTTGATTTCTCTATTCATCAAAGATGAGTTGAGTTACGACCGCTTCCATGAACAGGCGGATCAAATCTACCGCGTTATATGGCACGGCAAAGTTGGGAGTAACGAATGGAAAACGGCCCTCGGTCCTGTTCCAGTGGCCGAAGCACTCTCAAATTTTCCAGAAGTAGCATTCAATACACGTTTCAGGCTTGAAAGCAAGACGATACGCAGGGGATCGGAATTTGTAAAAGAAAAACGATTTTTTTATGCAGAGAGATCCTTTTTCGATGTATTTTCAGTTTCTTTTATTTTTGGAACGCCTGAAACCGCGCTGGAAGACCTCAATTCTGTAGTATTAACTGAAGAGATTGCGCAACGCTACTTTCCCAATCAAAATCCTATTGGACAGACGCTTGAACTCAATGATGGCTCACCCCTCCGCATTACGGGCGTGGTAAAAGGATTTCCACGTCAATCCCATTTTCACTTTGACTTTTTGGCCTCTTTGAAATCTCTGCGTATCGTGAAAGAACGTCAGGATAGGTGGGGCGCAGGAACGGTATATACTTATTTAGTCGTAAAAAAAGGAAGCCACATTCCTGAACTGGAAGCAAAGCTACAGAAACATGTAGATGGCCTTGGCTTGGAAGAAAAATCCTCTTTTCCCTTACAACGGCTCACAGACATACATCTAAGGTCTCGCGTGGAATGGGAACTCGCACCAAATGGCAACATTACATACGTTTATGGCTTTTCGTTTATTGGCATTATTATCTTAGCTTTAGCGTGTATTAACTTCTTGAATCTTTCAACTGCGAGTGGTTCTGTCCGAGCGAGGGAAGTTGGTATGCGAAAAGTTTTAGGATCTCACCGTTCACAACTCGTCGGTCAGTTTCTATTTGAATCATTTTTGTATATGGCTATAGCAATTGTGTTGGCTTTCATTTTATGTCACCTGGGATTGCCTATCCTAAATGACATTACCTCAAAACAATTAACAACGACCAGCCTTTACTCTCCATTTGTAGTCATGATGTTGGGTAGCCTGTTGGTTGTAGTAACAATTTTAGCCGGTCTATATCCAGCTTTCTACCTATCGTCATTATGGCCAGATCAACTTTTTAAAGGGCGTGTTGTAAGTATTGTAAACCGTTCTGGCAGGCAATGGTTGCGTAGTGCATTGGTAGGAGTACAGTTCTGTATTCTAATGGTTCTTCTCGTTGGCACCTTTATTGTTCATGACCAAATTTACTATGTACAGACTAAATCATTGGGCTTTCATAAAGAGCACGTAATTGTCTTACATGGTGCAAGAGATCTTGGTATGAAAGCTCTTACTGTAAGAAATCAATTGAGAAAAATTCCACAGGTTATGGCGGCTTCGCTTACTCATGCTCTCCCTGGGCATACATTTAGTAGTGTCCTTGTATACCCTGAACAGCCTGCAAATTATACAGAAACTTCGCTTCCCTTCACAATGGTTGATGAGGATTTCGTAAAGACCTTAAGGGTTAAAATTGTAGAGGGGCGGAATTTTTCTCTTAATGAATTCCCTACAGATGCCTCCGCTATCATGCTTAACCAAGCAGCAGTTAAGACGCTTGGGTGGCAGGAAGGAGCTCTTGGAAAGCAAGTTAAAATAGGAGGTGGAAGAGGTATCAGAGGCCAAGTCATCGGTATTGTAGAGGACTTTCATTTTGAATCTTTGCGCCATGAGATTCGACCGTTGATGTTGCCGTTTATCCAGTGGCGGCCTGCTTTTATTATTCTTCGAGTGAAGCCGGATAACATTACTGACGCTCTTTCTGCCATCCGTCAAGTGTGGAATAAAGTTGTACCAAATCAATTCTTCGAATATTCTTTTCTTGATCAAGATTATCAAAACCTTTACAACAGTGAACAGCGCATTGCTGTGATATTTAAAATCTTTGTCATACTTGCCATATTCATTGCCTGTATAGGGTTGTTCGGACTGTTGGCCTTCATAGCCGAAACGCGCACCAAAGAAATTGGTATTCGAAAGGTATTGGGAGCAACTGCATCCAGTGTCGTGTTGCTGCTTGCCAAAGACGTTATTCAACCGATATTGATTGCCTTTTTGGTGGCGATTCCCATCTCATATTATTTTTCCGACCTGTGGTTGACAGGTTTCACATATCGTATTGAAATTGGCTATTGGACATTTATGCTTGGTGGCTGTCTGGTGTTTTTGATCGCACTGATAACTGTAAGCTGGCAGACTGTTAAGACAGCCAAGACGAATCCTGCGGATATTTTGCGATTGGAGTAAACGGCCGACAATGTCTTGATGTGTACAGCGTACCTGTAATCAGGTATGGGCAGGTTGTGACACCATCGTATGAAACTGATGAAGAAATTGGCAAGTTGATTTTAAAGCGGTAAACCAATCGCTTCTCACGAAAGGAGTAGTAAAGTGATCAAAACCGTCAACCTCCAGAAAGTCTATACCACCGAAGAAGTGGAAACCACCGCCCTGAACAATGTCAACGTAGATATTGACGAAGGCGAATTTGTCGCCATCATGGGACCATCGGGCTGCGGCAAATCCACACTCTTGAACGTACTCGGCCTGCTGGACAACCCAAGCGGCGGGGAATACTATCTCAACGAAGTAGAAGTCTCCAAACACACCGAACGGCAAAGAGCCAACACCCGCAAATCAAACATCGGCTTTGTATTTCAAAGCTTCAACCTCATCGACGAACTGACCGTCGCCGAAAACGTGGAACTGCCCCTGTTATATCTGGGCTTACCAACCAGC
>JAJEAX010000168.1 GCA_022822565.1 Candidatus Latescibacterota bacterium | reverse complement strand
GTGTATGTGCTCGGGGCTTTTTTCCAATTCGGCAAATCGCACGAGCCGATCTCGCGCCGCTTCGTATTTGGGCGAATTGACTTCGACGAGAACCGTGAGGTCGCTCTGGATGATGAGGGGATTTTCGGGGTTATAGTTCATTTGTCTTGAAAAAACGCGCGGTTAATGGTGAAAGATTTAGCGACGAGATCTACCCTTCTCAAAATAGGAGCCTTTTTTTTATTGGGCGCGTAAAGTCCCATGTCGATAAAAAAGAATCGGTTGAGATCGACATCGACAAAAGCATAACTTTTGAAGGGACCGCCTTTCCACTCGGCTTCGTTTTCCCAAAGGCCCTGAAGCACGATGGCGAGTTTGCCCGCAAATTCGACCTGTCCAACGGTAACTTCGCCCAGGACAATGCGGTCGCCGCCAAACCACCGTCCCGTGATGTCGTCGCGCTTTTGAATAACCCAGTCTTCGGTGAGTTGATCGGGATGTACATCGTCTTCCCAATAGACGGAAAGCCAGCGGTTGGGATTATCTCTGGCAAGCACGACAAAGTTGGGATAGGTTTCGAGAATGCGATAGCCAAAGGGCACGCGCACATTCCAACCATAGGTCTCGATGAGTTCCTGAGTGACATTTTTCCGCTCGCCAAAGCTGTAAACATTTTCTCGCACACTGTGATCAACGGCATTTTCCAGGGTGCTATATAAGCGATCGGATTCCATAAAGAGGTTTTCAACGGTGGTTTCTATATCTTTTCCGGATACGATATAAAGGGTTTGATCTCTGGCCCATACGTTTTTTTTCCAGGTCACACCTGCGCGACCGTCCAAAATGGTTTGTTGTACTTCGGGACTGAGTATCTCTTTGACGAATTGCGCGGTGGGATGATTGGCATTGAGGGGCGCGATAACCATGAGGCTTTTGCGCTGATCGTGTTTGTGCGCGCTGAGGAAATTGACATCGCCCCATTCAATTTCATAAACGCGTTCGGCCTGGGGCGTATAGATAACGGTTTCAAATGTTTCGCGGAGAGGGTCTTCCAGCGTTTCCCAATCGGTGGAGTCGGCCAGTACAATGATTTTGCGGGCGGGTCCGAGGGATTCGGGCAAGTGGTCACCACATCCGATGCACAAGAGTAAGAAAAATAGAAAAAGGCGCATAATGGTATCAAAAAAGAGGTGCTTGGAAATAATAAAAAATAAAGATAACAGGATTTAGAGACAGAAACAATGTTCAAGTTTTATTTAATATAAAGCCGAGGGAGACGTGTGCTGAGCAGAGAAACAACTTCGTGTGAGATATAATTTCCCCATTGGGCGAGGTCGTTCACGGTGATTTCTCGGTCGCCCTGTTTCCCGAGCAGGACGACTTCATCGCCGACGGAAACAGGTGGTATATCGGTGACATCGATCATGATAACGTCCATGCAGATCGCGCCGACAACCGGGCAGGGTTTTCCGCAGATGAGGACGTGGGATTTATTGGACATCTGACGGTTGTACCCATCGGCATATCCCAGGGGTGCGAGGGCGATGCGAGAGGGGCGCGTGAGCGTGTATGTGCCGCCGTAACTGAGGGTTTGGCCGGTAGAAAAATTTCGCACTTGTGCGATCTGCGCTTTGATAGATAGTGCGGGAGAAAGCGAGAGTGGGCCTGCACCTTGCGTGGGGGAAATGCCATAGGTGAGCAATCCCACGCGCACGAGATCAAAGTGCGACTCGGGCATGTGAACGGTCATGACGCTGTTGGCGGCGTGACGATAGGGAACAGAAATGTCTGTGAGTTTGGACAGGCACGCGGCAAATGTTTTGATCTGATGGCGGGCCTTGTCCATGTTCTCAGCGCGTTCCCAGGCCACATGTGTTGCGATACCCTCGAAGAATAAGTGGGGATTCTGGGCGATTTTTTTCGCAAAGGCGGATACCTCATCGGATGATAGGCCAAGGCGCCCCATGCCGGTATCGACTTTGAGATGTATGCGTGCGCGTGTATTGTAGCGTTTGGCTGCGGCTTCTATGGGTGGTATTGCAGCGGGGTGACCAATGGTTTGAGACAGGTTGTGGGCAACAAGGCTGTCGGCCTGTTCGGGCATGGTGGGGATGAGTACGACAACTGGCGCTGTGATGCCCGCATTGCGAAGGGCAATGCCTTCTTGTAGCAGTGCTACGCCGAGTGCAGCCGCGCCGCCTTTTATAGCTGCTTTAGCAGCGGGTATGAGGCCATGACCATAGGCGTTGGCTTTGACAATGGCCATGACCTGTGTTGTTGGCGAGACGAACTGACGGACTGCGGAAATATTGTTCGCAATGACTGATAGATCGACTTCGAGCCATGCGGGTCGGTCGGATTGGGGCATTTAGTAGAGTACCTCAAAGCGCGATCCCAGATCGGGATATTTGGTGACTTCGATGCGTACGGGAAATGCCTGTTTGAGCGATTCGACGTGGGTGATGATCAATATTTTTTCAAAATCCCCGCTGATGGCTTGAATAGCTTCTACGAGGTGATCGAGTCCTTCGGCGTCCTGGGTGCCAAAGCCCTCGTCGATGACCAGAGTCCGCAGGCGCGTGCCCGTGCGGCGGGCGAGGAGTTTGGACAGGGCAATGCGGATAGAAAAGTCAATGCGAAAAGCTTCTCCACCCGAATAGAGTTCGTAGCTGCGTTCGCCGAGTTCGTCGCTAATTTTGATGTCGAGGGTTTCGCGCGTTCCCCCGGTTTTGAGGTCGCGCAGAGATTCCAGGGCGATTTGGGTGCGATTGTCTGTCAGGCGCGCGAGAATGCGATTGGCTTCTTCTTCGATTTCTGGAATGGCCTGTTCGATGATGAGCGCCTGAATGCCGTTTTTGCCAAATGCGGTGGTCAGTTCGCGATAGATGCGGATCTCGCTCTCGCAGGATTTGATTTTCTCCTCGACAGTGTTTTGTTCTGCGCTGAGTGCATCGCAGTGTTCGATTTGGGATTGCAGGGCGGCATTTTTCTGGAGCAGGCCGTCGCGCTGGGTGCGCATCTGTGCGATATTTTTTTCCAGCGCATTGGCTTCTTCGAGGGTTGATTCGGCGCTGTTGATGGCTTCGGCGATTTCTGACAGGCGTTTTTGCGTTTGTTCGTTGTGCTCTGTGAGTTCTGTCAGGCGATTTTCTGCCGCTTTGAGTTGCGTTTGTGCATTTTCAAGGTCGCGTTCGGCCACTTGAAGGCGTTCGTATTGCGCTGGCGCATCTCGCAGGGCAGCGAGTTGCTCGGAGATGCGCTGGTGGTGTTCGGCATTGTAATTCAGGGTGTGGATGCGACCGCGCACCTGTTCGCGTTCTGCTTGTTCGTTGAGCGCGTATTTGGCTTCGTCCAGCCATTGTTGTGCGAGGTCGCGTTTTTCTCGAAACGAGGGCAATTCCGCGAGGATTTTCTCTTTTCGTTCTTCGGCGAGTTGGAGTTGGGCATTTTGTGCCTCAACAGAGTCGAGTCCTTTGAGTTTTTCGCGCAGGGTGCGGTGTTCGGCCGGGTTATAGGTCAGGTTTTCAAGCGCACTGCGAGCCTGGGATAGGGCGCGCGCATCCGGGCTGTTCTGGGTTTGTTCGCGCAATTGGGTTTTCATGGCGTTGATTTCAGCCGACAATGTCTCGCGGGTTTGTACGGCATTTTCGGCTTCTTTTATTGCGGCTTCGGCTTCGGCGAGGTGTTGGGAGACGCCTTCGCTCTGTGCGAGTTGGTTTTTAATCTCTTGATAGCGATGTCTGTGTTGTTCGCGTTCTGCTTCAGATTTTTGAATATCCGATTCCAATTGCGCTGTCTGTATCTGTTGCTCTTGCAACTGCTTTGAGAGTTTGGTCGTTACTTCTTCGCGATGGGCCTGGTCGAGTTCGCTACCACACAGGGGACACGAAGCATCCTGAACACTTTGCAAAATTTGCTGCTGTTGGGCGATGTCTTTGTGGGTTTGGCGCAGGGTGTCGAGGCGTTCCCTGTTGTTTTCTATCTGAATTTTGAGGGCGCTGCCTTTGTTGCGAATCTCATCGCGTTCGGTTTCGAGGAATTGGATTTCCCCTGCTTGTGTACGGAGAGATTGTCGCGTTTTTCTGCGCGTTTCAATCTCGGCTACCAGCACATCGGTCTGCTGCAGTTGATGTGTGCGGGTGTTGATATCTACTTTTAGATTTTCAACGACGCTGTCTATTTGTCGCTCCAGGTCTCGAATATTGCGCTCAACGCGCTCTCGATTTTCGCGTATGTCTTCCCATTCGCGGTCCTGTTGCCTGGCTTTGTGCAATGCTTCGAGCTGTGTTTGAATGGCTTGACGGTCAGAGAGAAGTGTTTCTGTTTCTCGGAGTGCGCGTTCGGCGTCTCCAATGCGTATTTGCCATTCGCCGAGGCGGCGTTCCACTTCGTGGCGGCGATCGGCGATTTTTTGATCGAGTTCTCCTGCGCGTTTTTCAAGTGGTCTCAGGGCGTGTAGTTTTGTCTGCAGGTCTGTGTCTTCTTTTTGGAGTATCCGGTATTTTTCAGCGGCATTTGTGATTTCGGCGCGTCTGTGGAGAATTTCGCGATAGGTCGCCACATCTTGCCTTGCTTTTTCACATGCGGTTTGCTGTTCCACCAGATCCGATTCGGTGCGTAATACGTTCTTTTTAAGGGTCTCGCGTTCGGCTTCATGGCGTTCGCGTTGGGTGCGTATTTTTCGCAGTACTTCGCGGCGTTTTTCCGCGTTTTCCAATTCGCTATTGCAGGCATGGAGTTGTGCGTTGACGCTATCGCGCTGCGCTATAAATTCATCGCGTTTTTCTATAGTTTGCGCAATGTCATCTCTTTTTGCGCGAGCAGTTGCAAGTTCTATATCTCCTTTGCGCGCGTGCTCTCGCGCAAGGGCAGACAGGTCGTCGTAATGCGATAGGCCAAGAATGTCTGAGAGAAGGGCTTTTCGCTGGCTCGCTTTGCAGCGCGTAAATTCATCTGCGCGCCCCTGAAGCAAAAAGGCCGAGTTGATAAAGGTCTCATAAGTCATTCTCAACAGGGTATCGATACTGGCCTGTGTCTGGCGTACAGCGCTTTCTTCAGAGAGAGTTTTGTATGCGTTTGTTTCCGGAGAGTAAATCTGAAATTCTAGGCGAGTGGTCGCGCTTTTGCCGGTTTTGCGAAAGCTGCGGCTGATGCGATAGCGGTCATTTTCGAGAGAAAATTCAAAATCGACCCGCATTTCAGTGGCGCCAATTCGCAACAGACCGTCGTTGGGACGACGATCACTGCCGGATTTTCGGGCTTCTCCCCACAGTGCCCAGGTGATGGCGTCGAGCAGGGCGGATTTGCCGTGTCCATTGCGGCCAGATATGCAGGCGACGTGAAAGCTCGAAAAGTCGAGGGGAGGCACGTTTTCACCGTAGCTGAGAAAGTTCTGCAGGGAAAGGCTTATGGGAATCATTCGCTACCTCTGAGTTCGGCTTCGAGTTGCGCGCCGTAATTCTGAAGGTCTTTTTCGATGTCTTTGAGGCCGGGGTGATTTTGCAAATATGCGTGGAGTGCGTCTTTTATGCCCATATCTTCTGAAATGCTGGATCTGCGCTGTTGTTTTTGTGCCCTGGGCAGGGGCGCAATGCTGGCGATCATGAACGCATCTTCGAGCGCGTTTTTGACGGCTTTGAGGTCAACGGTATCTGTGCGTTCACCGGGCAAATCGTAGATGACGCGCACAATGGCATCGGTCAGGGTGTGTTTGTCGATGGCTTCGAGTATGGCTGTCGTGGGGTCCTGATCAGGGTCGATATCAACCGATACCGTGCAAAAGGGACGAGCCGGTGTGCGTACAAATTTGTAAGATGTCGTCCGCCCTGCCTCCCGGGTCTCTATGGTGACCATGACGACGCCTTTGGTTTCTCGCTCTTCGCCAAAATCAATGCGTTCAATGCTGCCGGAATACACAACAGGGGGCTGGGAATTGGCGTTGAGGTCCTGAAATTTGTGAATGTGGCCCAGGGCGACGTAGTCAAAGGCGGGATTGGCGAGTGTGCTGGTGAGAAAAACGGGGTCGCGCCCAATTATTGCGGTTTGCTCAGAGCCGGACAAGGTGGCGTCGGCAGCGGCGAGATGGCCCGCGAGAACGGCGGGGATATCGGGATTGACCTCTGCGACCAGACGATCAATCAGGAGGGCTCCCAGGTCTTGAAGTTTTTCGACGACTTCTTCTTGCGACAGGTTGTGATAGGGCCCCTGGGTCAACAGGCGGCTGCGGTGTAGCCAGGGCAAGCAGGCAACCTGAATGGGGCCAGATTTTGTGTCAATGGGTATGAGGCGGTCTTCAGTGGCAATGTGGACGCCTTTTGTGCCCAGTGTGCCAAAGATGTCAACAGATGAGGCTTTGCCATAGGATACGGGGCTGTCGTGGTTACCTGTGATCATGACGATGGGGATGTCGCGGGCACTGAGCATGTGAATGAGAGATGCAAATTCGCGCTGGTGTGTGGGTGTGGGATCGCATGAGCGATAGGCATCACCGGCAAAGATGACGAGATCGACATCTTCTTTTATAGCTTCTTCAAAGGCAAATCGCAGACTTTTGATAAAGTCTTGCAAGCGCGTGTGAAGGCCCGTAGCCGAATCGAGGCGGCCGTAGTTTTCAACGCCAACATGGGTGTCGGCAACGTGTAGAAATTTGATAGACATGGTAGAAAGGTTGTTATGGGAGGGAGAGGATAGGGGAAATTTAAAGAAGAAATAAGAACGTGGAAAGTGCAAAGTTTACACAGTTATGGGCTTACTTCTGGCGTGAGTTTTACTTTAATCTGAAGATTTGTGACATCTGTGAAGTGAATCGCCAATTTTTTGCGTCCCGTGTTATCGGCTTGTTTGGGATTGGGGGAGGTGGGCAAAGGGGTTGCGTCGAGAACTGTGAATATTGCGTCGGATGGCGATAATATTTCCGCTTTGAGATGTTTGCTCCTGCGCGTTAGAAGGGCGGTTTTGCCGTCGAGTCTGATACTGGCTCTCGTGTGCATAAACCACCAGAGTTCAGACGGAGCTTTGGCTTTAATGTCGTCGGTGATTACGACATGATTTTGATCAATTATCTCAAAGGTGCGCTGGGCGTGCGTTGCATCATCGGCATAAACATCGGTGAGGTCGAGGACAGCAGTCGCAGGATTGGGCGCAGCATTGAAGGTGGTGATGGGACATTCGGCTTTGGGATTCTGATCCGGACCATTGCCGGGGTTGAAGACGAGGGTGTTGTGGCCTTCGGCGCGGATGCGATAAAATTCCCACCGTTGACGTTTGTTGCGGTGTCTTTGATAGGTTTCGCGTTCCGTGCCCGAGTCGATAGCCCATCGCTCGCCAAGGGCTTCGAGGATGAACGTGCCCTGATCCAGGTGCCGGTGCATGCCCAGATTGTAATTGCCGCCGGCCTGAATGCCCAGGACCAGTGTATTGGGGTCGGTCCAGGATGAACGCAAGGTGGCGACATCGGCTTTGCGAAAATGTTTGTTGAGGGGCAGGATGCTGGGATCAAAGTCTTTTGCGCGGTTGTCGAACCAGAGCAAGTCGAGCACTGTTCCCCTGCCGTGTTGCCTGAGTGTATCGTAGCGAAACCAGCTGTAGTGTCGTATGTCGTAGTGCTCGCCCATCCAGAAGTGCATGGGGGTACTCATGCGCCGCAATCCGCAATCGGCAAAGTCAAAACTGTAGCGATCTGCCCCCGAAATATAAATCTGATAATCCCCACTTTCTTTGAACCCGGGAGTGGATGAGAGATCAAAATCGGTTCCAAGAGCACTGAAGAGGCTGGATAGAAAGAGTACGTTGTAACGCGCACCGTAATCCCAATAGGTCACGCCTTCAATACCCGCACCATCGGGCGCGTAGAAATTCATCGCCACCGGAATGTTTTTGATGCCTTCGTGGAGAATTTCATTGGCGAGTTCTGGTTCTTCATCGGCTATGACGAGCGCGCCCATGCCGAGTCCACCGTTGCAGACCTGGTTCCAGTTGTTGTGACTGCGCGCCCACCAGGCGTTTTCACGATAGCCTTTTAAGCCGGGTTTGAGACCTTTTTTCACTATGGCACTGCGAAGGATGTTACGCTGATCTTCTGTCCAATATTCGTATAACCAGTCGTATCCAACGGCAAAGGCATAAGTCATTTCTGCGGTGTCGAGAAAGTGGTCGGGATTCCAGTCTTTGAATTGCGCTGCGGTCTCGAGTTCTGCCCAGGCGCGTTCCATATAGCTTTTTTCGCCCTCCATGAGGTAGAGAAAGGCGAGTTGGCGCACGCGCTCTTTGACGCGACGGCTGGTGGAGAGCAGGCGTCTTCCATCCGGGATGCTGTATTCCGACGGTTTTTGCGTGAGTATTTTCTGGGTTTCTCGCTTGACCCGGCGGTAGATTTTGGCGGCGACAGTGTCCTGGGTTATTTGTTTTTTGATGCGTGCGATGGTATTTGCATCCATCATCAGACGCGGGTGGCCAGGTTTCAGAGTCGTTAGAATCCGATCCCTCTCCGGGGGTGTAAATGCTTCAGTATGCATTTGGATACTCAGCATGAGGATGATTATTGTCGCGATTGATTTCATAATGTGTTTTTAACGATAACGAGTTCGTCCGGCATTACAGAACGAACTCGTCTGGTTATGACCTGAGTTTTACAGGTATTTAACTGTCGGTATTTACCTTAACCTCTCTTTTTTCCAAGGCGGGAATATGCGTATTCATCGATGCCTCGTTCAGAGCGTTGCGCCTGATATTCAGTGTTGCCAGATTGGCCAGTCCAGCGGCCGGTGCGATATCGGCGACTTTGTTGTTGGCGAGGTTCAGGGTTTTCAACTCTGCCATGCCTGACACGGCTGAAATGTCCGCGACTTTGTTGCCGGAAAGATTCAGTGTTCTCAGTTTGGTCAGACCAGAAAGCGCCGAAATATCAGAGACTTCGCGGTTCGCAGTGAGATGCAGCGTTCTCAGGTTGGTTAATTTAGCAAGTGCCGAGATGTCAGACACATTATTGCGGGTCAGATTCAGCGTTCTCAGTTTTTTCAAACCCGAGAGTGCCGAAAGATCTGAAACAGCGTTGCTGTTGACGACCTTATTTTCCACGCGCGTAGCACCGAGGTTCAGTACTGTCAAATTTTTTGCATGCTCGAGTCCGCTCAAATCGCTGATGTTTGCATTTTGCGCGAAAAGGCGTCTCAATTTTGCCATGTCGGCCGTAGTGATTATGTCATCGCTCGCCTTGCCCAAGGAATCCGCAATGACCGCACGCAGATTGGCGTCGGCGATCATGACGGGTTTTGGCTGCATTTTTTTAGCAGCACTCTCGCTTTTTTGCTCGCTCTTCAGGTGATGGCCCGCGTCACTCGCGCTATAGCTGCATGCAATGAGGAGTGCGAGGACCAGAGGGAGATGTCGATACTTCATGGTTTTTCCTCCAGATGGGGGTGAATGAGGCACGCAAAGTGCCCGCACTAAATGGATGAGATACTGAGCACATGTGATATAACAACTTACGAGAGATTTCCTCCTTTCTGTTGTGGATGTGTGTTCTTGTGTGCTCTAATCCTGGACATGATAATATCAAAGCGGTTGATTCGTCAATAACAAATAAGAGGATAGGAACTAACGCTTGAGGTCGAGTTGTGCCGACCAGGAGGAGGTGCGGTGGTGGCTGTAGCGCGTTGACAGGCGGAAATGCGTGGTTCCCCAGGTGAGGCGCAAGCCGCGATTGGTGCCGTCTCCCGATAGGGTGAGCAGGCGTATGCCACCCCAGACATCGGGTTCAACGTCGTAGATACGCGCGTTGTAGGATGAGATTTTGTGGTGGGTTGCCCAAAGGGCGAGAGAGAAGCCCGTTGATTTGCCGAGTTGAAGGCGAAGTCCTGCAGCGCTGCCCGATGTACCGGCGTGAGCGCGCTGGAGCCATGCGGTCATGGATTGGGAGGGGCGTTTGTAGATGAGCGAGAGGCGAAGGCTCTGGCGGGGTACGCGATTTGTCGCGTTTCTGGTATCGGCGGTCAGGCGCGCAGAAAAACCTTTGCTGAAGCGGTGGATAAAATTGAGCCGCAGGCGACCGCCTCGTTCTGGCAGTGCGCTTTTCTCCGGCGCGAGTTTACCGTGACGGTCGAGGGAGATATCGAGGCGTTTGCGTTTTGATATGCGATAGGTCAGGCCAAAAAATGCGCCCCATTCGTTGTTGGGGGGGGAGCTATAGGCGGCATAAGGTGCGCCGTGTAAGCTGTGAAAATTGGCACCATAGCGTCTGCCGATGAGGTGGAGACGCAAGATGGGCGTGCCAGCAACGAGGCCGGTTATAAAAGCTTCGGGAGCGATTTCGCCAAACAGGGCGATATGATCGGAGCGGTAGAGGGCGTTGAGGCTGAATAACATGCCTGCCCGGGCGTTGCGCGGTACGGCGGATTCTCCGACTGTGTCAGATGCGACTGGATTAAAGGCGGTGTTGAGGATTGTCAGGCCAATGTGTTTTTGCGAGGACCCAATGGTTATGTTCGCGCCTGCGAGGCGTTCGCGAAGCGCGTTTTTGCGCGCTTGTGAGGTTTCTGTGTCGTGGAGGCCACTGGTGTAGATACGCGTGTCAGATCCAAAGGTCGCATCCCATGTCATTTGGCCATACATCAGACTCCAGGATAAATGGGTGTGTGAGCCGCTCAGGTAAATGCCGCGCAGCGCTCCGTGTTCTGTGCTGGTGCGGTTGCCCAATTGCGTGGCGGTGCGGGTGCGTGCATAGCTCAAGCCGGTCGCACTGCGGGTGCGGCGGGAAAAGAGCAATCCCTGTCCCCATTCTGGACGCACATCTCCTATGATGATGTTGACGCGCGAAAGGGGCAGGGCAATATATCCGGTGACATGATCGGTAAGGGTCGGTTCTTCTGGGTCGCGTTCGGTAAGAAAAAAGGCAGAGAGGCGTGCGGGCGAAGCGATTTGGAGTCGCTGGTAGAGACGCATGTCATTAAAGCTATTGGCGCGTTTGGAAGGCCGCGTGACGCGGGATGTGTATTGTAACCGCCAGGGGCGCTGGGGGGCAATGGATAGATAGGGCGCGATGAGGTCGATGTGTTCTTCAGATAAGCCCTGCACCTGGGCGAGTTCTGCAAGGGTGCGATAGGGGCGACGGGCGATGATTCGTCGAGCGAGTTCTGGGGTGAGGCCGGGCAGAATGAGCAGGTCTTTTGCACTTGCGCGATTGAGTTCGAGGCTTATGCCTTCGAGGTCGCGCAACAGGTCGTTATAAGCTTCGGCTTCTTCTTCGGTGTAGATGACGGACGGTTGCGCGAAAAGGAGCGCGGGAAGGCACAGGGTGAAAACAATGTGCCATGCGAGCGTGCGAATGTGAAAGATGTGTTCTGGCATTTGGCGCGTTTGCGGTATAAAGGTCTGTATTTACAGTAAGTTGATTTATTACTGCAATAGATCTTAAGCAAACGGTATGCCAGAAGAATTAAAAATTAAAAATTAAAAATTGAGAAGCTCCCAACTAGTCCTCAGTCTCTCTTTTTTATCTGCGTCCATCTGCGTCCATCTGCGGATTCTGATACGGTTCTATTCTGCGATTCCGGATGGTGAGCATATACATCCAGGCATTTTCCCGATGGCCTTTGTCAAAGGATATTTGACCAGTTGCGCCGGGTATTTCCGCGAGGGTTTCAAGGCGGTCTCGCAGGCGGTCTCGGGTGGTGCCACCCGCGTTTATGCCGTGCAGGATGGATAGCATGGCATCGTATCCGAGAGCGGCAACGATATTCTGTTCTTTGCCAAAGCGCGAGCGGTAGGCGTTGACGAAATTTTGCACGGATTCGAGGTGGCTCCGGTCGTAATATTTAGCGACAAAAATAGCGCCATCTACATAATTGCCTCCATCGCGAGCCACTTCATCGTGGTTCCAGCCATCGCTGCCGAGTACCTGGGAAGAGACGAGGGCGGAGTGAAATTGGGGCGTGATTAGCAGGATGTCTTCAGCACCACCTGCAATGAGGATACCGTCCAGAGCTTCGACAACTTCGAGTTGCACGGTGTCGGGATCAACTACGACGGGTGGGGGAGGGGCGACGGGTATGTCACCGAGGATTAAGGCGTCAATTGCCGAAGCGAGATCGTCGGGTGCTTGAAGTGCCAGTCCCGCGCTGCGTATGCGTTCAAATTGACGGCGATAATCCGTAGTACCCGGTTCATACCATTCTTGAATGAGTACTTCGGCACCGAGGTCTTCGGCTCTGGTGGCAAATGCGCGGGCGATGCTCCGACCATAATCATCTCGAGACGCGAGCGAGGCCAGCGTTCGCAAGCCTTGTTTATTCACGGCGTGTTCCGCAATGTGCCTGCCCTGTGCGCCCGGCGTTGCATTGACTTGAAAAACATAGGGACTGAGGGATGCAATGCCGTCGTCTGAGGCTGTTGGAGCTATCAGGGGCACTTTTTGGGCACTGAGCATGGTTGCGATAGGCGTGGTTACCGCGCTTGTGAGCGCGCCGATGATAGCGAGCACTTCGCGTTCTTCAACGAGGTGCTGTGCCGCGCGTGCTGCGCGAATGGGATCGCCTTCGGAGTCTTCAAATATCAATTCGATCTGTGCGAGTGGATTGCGGTCTCTCGCAAGTGTGATGCCGTTGCGGAGGTCTTCGCCGCTCGGGGTGCCCAATGGCGCGATGACGCCAATTTTATAGCGCGCTTTTTGGGGTTTTGGAGTGGGTTGGGGCGATGTGCGTTCGGGTATGTGGATTTGGCGCGCGAGTGCTGTGAATTGCCCATTTGGATGATGGTCGAGAAAGAAGGACAAGTATTTGTTGCCAGTTTCGAGGTTGCCGAGTTTGATGTGCCAGCGCACTTTGCCAAATGCAATGGCTTCATCGATGATGGCGCGATTAAAGTCGGTTTTTAGATTGTCGATCTCGCTATCGGCCAGTTTTTCGCTGCCAGATAATTGGCCCAGGCGGTCGGCTGCGCGCGCTTTGGTGCGTATGTCGGCGCGGCTGGTGAGTACGCGCGCATATTGTGTGGCGGCGTTGTAAATCTGGCGCTGGTGAAAATAGCAGTCGCCGATGATCAGATCGGTTTCAGAGATGTATCGGCTGTGCGGATAGTGGTGTTGAAGCGCGATAGCCTCGTTCAAAGCCAGATCGTAAGCTTTCAATTTGTAGTGCGATTTTGCCAGCATGAATCGCGCGGCAGAGGTGCGCTGGTTGGAGGGGTGTTGTTTGACGAGTTCGATAAACCCATCCCGGGCGTCTGACAAATTGTCTTGATTGTAATGGGCAAGTGCGCGTTGGAAGAAGGTTTCCGCTTTCTGGCTGAATATCTCACCCGATATCTGGGTAGAGAAGAGGAGGAGAAACAGGAGTGTGGATAATGTTTTCATTGAACAAAGTTGATAAAATCTTCTGGGTGTAGTTTTTGGAGTCTCTGTTGAAGGAGTTCGGGGGGATGGTTTTTCGACAGTTCAGCACTTTTTTGCATTACTTTTTCGTCAATGTAGATTGGCACGCCAAACTTGAGTGCCATCAAGATCGCGTCGCTGGGGCGTGCGTCGAGTTCCAGAGGGGTTGCGGGGGAGGTGAGATGCAATTGTGCGCGATAGACGTGGTCTATGATGTCTGTGATGAGCGCGTGTTGAACGCTGGCTTGCAGGTTTTTGATAATCGTTTTGATCAGGTCGTGTGCAAAAGGACGCGGTGGTTTGTAGTCATCGCCAGAGATGTGAAGGGCGAGCGAAAACATTTCGCCCATTTGTATCCATATTGGCACGCGGTGGTCGCCGTCTTTTTGTTTGAGCATAACAACTGGCTCTTCGAATTGGCGGTCGATAAATATGCCTTCAATTTGGGCTTCATAGACCATGGGCGCGACCTCCGTTGGTTTTGTAAAATATAAAGGAGGGCAATGGTAGGGTCAAGAGTCAGTTCTGAGATTTAGTCCAGGACGAGCGAGACGGCGAGCCAGCCGCCTACGGGAATAATGTTGGAGATGAGTTTGGGGTGGTCGGCAACGCGGCGGTTGTAGTCCTGTATGCCGCGGCGACCATCGCCTTCGGGTAGCGCGCGGTGTGCGTGTCCGTGTCCGTTGGCATTGTCGGCGATGATGAGGCCGCCCGGGCGCGTGTTCTCAAGGGCAAAGTCGAGGTATTTGGGATAGCTTTCTTTGTCTGCGTCGATGAATATGAGGTCAAAAGGTCCGTCTTGCGCCGCGTCTTGCATGAGTTTTGTGCCGTCGCCTAATCGCACGTCTGTTCGGTCTGATAACCCGGCTTTTTTGTAGTTGCGCCGCGTGATCTCGGCGTGTTTGGGGTCAATTTCCAGGGTGATGAATTGTCCGTCTTCGGGCAGTGCGCGGGCGAGCCAGATGCCCGAATAGCCAGCGAGCGCACCAAATTCGAGGATTTTTTGGGCACCGATTGTTTTGGCGAGCAAATACAGGGTTTGCCCGGCTTCGGGGCTGACGGAGATTCGCGGGATACCCTGTTCGGCAGCGTCGGGCATGATGTTTTTGAGTAAGTCGTCTTCGCGGGCGAATACTTCCCGTTTGTATGTATCGAGATCGGAATAGGTTTGTTGCATTGGGTTATCCTTTCACTTTTCGCGCTTTTAGAATGTAATTCTTCTGCCTTCTTTTGTCGATTGATATGCGCCGAGGATCATTTCAACGGAGACGCGCCCCTCTTCGGGGGAGACGCGCTCGTCGCTCAGGCCGCGAATATAGTTGATAAATGGACGTGGTATGCCAGCGATGCGCTCGCCCTGCCCTTTGGGGATATCCATCTTGAATTCGGTCCAGCGATCGTCACCGCGGCGGATGTATTTGAGTGGAATGGCGTCTTCTGGTCGCGGCGCAGAAGTAGAAGGCGCGTCGCCGTAGTCCTGAATGATGGTTCCTTCGTCGCCGTAGATTTCAGTGGTGTTGACGCCTGCTGCGGTAGTGGAGCCGTTGAACAATATGCCCATTATGCCGGTTTCAAAGCGGAAGATGGAGACGCCGTTATCGTCGGGTGCAGTATCTGTCACGATGTTGTCGATTTCGGCCATGACTGAGACGGGGCGACCAAAGATCCAGTAGAACCAGTCAGCGGCATGGGTGGCGTCGTCGAAGTACATTCCGATATTGGCAATGGGATCGACGTGCCATCTGGATGCGCCAGTTGCAAAGTGGGGATTGAGCAATACAGGGATACAATGTCTTCGGCGAACAACCGCGATATTTCCGACTATGCCCTTGCCAACGAGTTCTTTGATTTTGCGGTTGACGGGGTCCTGCCGCATCTGAAAGGCCATACTGAATTTGACGCCCGATTTTTTTACGGATTCGATGATGCGGTCGCAATCTTCAAGGGTGGTGGCCATGGGTTTTTGGAGCAGGATGTTTTTGCCCGCTTGAGCGGCCAGCAGCGCGTATTCTGCGTGGCGATTGGTCTCTATGCCGATCATGACGGTGTCGATGTTTGGGTCGCTGAGTACGGCGTCTGCTGATGTGCGATATTCCATGCCGAATTTGTTGGCGTTTTCGCGCCCGCGATCTTTGTCGTCGTCCCATGTGGCGATGAGTTCGACATCGTCGTAATGTTGCATTTGACCGCAATATGTGTTGATGTGTCCGTGTGCGTGGCTGATGACGCCAATGTGAACTTTATCCATAAATGGTCCTTATTTTACGTAAACAACGGTTTCGGTGTCGAGCGATTCAATGGCTGCGGCGATGACTTTTTGCGCGGCGAGACCCTCTTCGCCCGAGCCGCTGATGTCTTCGGGTGCAACCCCGTCGCTGACCTGCCGGAGAAATGTGCCGATGCGGTCGCGGAAGGTGTCGATAAAGTCTCCAAATCCCCCAAAGGCCGGGTCTGTGTACACGGTTTTTTCGAGGTTGCCCGCAGGGTAGAAGGTGAGTTCGTGCCACATGTCTTCGAGGACGAAGCGACCGCCTGTGCCGGCAACTTCGCAGCGTTCCATGGGGTGTCCGCGCGCGATGTCGTAACTGCCCGTGAGTGAGCCGACCACGCCATTTTTAAAACGCATGTTGAATTGCGCGGTGGACCATATTTGGCGTCCCGGTGCTTTGGTGGCGAAACATTGAACCGCTTCTATATCGCCGCAGAAATAGCGCATGACGTCAATGGTGTGTGGGTGGAGTGCTTTGAGGTGATAATACGGCGAGCTTTCCGCCGGGTTCATGATCCACATCGCCATATTGATAAAGAGCAGATGGCCCAGGCGCCCTTCATCGACCCATTTTTTTGCAAGGCGAGCAGCAGGGGTAAAGCGGTGGTTGAGGTCAATGCCATAGCAGACGCCCATTTCCTTTGCTTTGGCGACCATTTCTTCGCCGTGTAAAATATTATTTGAGATGGGTTTTTCGCCCAGAACGTGACAGCCAGCTTCGAGGGCTTGCATTGTGGGCGCGTAGTGATCACTGCTGTATTCATATCCACCCGTGGCTACGCTTACCACATCGGGTTTGCATTCTTCAAGCATTTTCGAAACGTTGTAAAAAGGAGTGATGCCCAGGCGTTGTGCGGTGGCATTGGCACGCGTTTCGTCAATGTCGCATACGCCCACAAGTTGGGACAGCGGGTTTTCTACATAAATATCAGCGTGCCGGTTGCCAATTGGCCCCAGCCCGATGACACATACACGTAGCATAAGAGACTCCATATTTGAGATTGGTGCTCAATCGTCCAGTGTTTGCCGGCGACGGCGGCGAGCCAGTTCGCGCAGGTCGTCAACGCGGTCGGATTCATCGACGATTTCTGAGCCGAGAATTTCTTCGAGTACATCTTCGAGTGTCAGAACGCCTGCGAGCCCTCCGTATTCATCGATGACGGTAAAGAGGTGTTGGCGGCGGTCGAGGAACATTTGCAAGATGCGATCGAGGCTATGCGATTCAGCGACAAAATGCACGGGGCGCATGAGGTCTGATAATTTGCTTTGGTCGCGATCATCTGTGAGTGCTGCCAGGATGTCGCGCCGCAAAACAATGCCGACAATGTCTTCAAAATCTTTCTCGTAAACGGGAATGCGGCTGTGAGACCATATTCCGCGCTGGTTGCGGGCTTCTTCAACGGTGAGGTCGTCTTTGAGTGAAAAGACGACGGTTCGGGGGGTCATGACTTCATGTGCGGTTTTGGATTTGAGGGAGAGTATATTTTGTATTACGCGCGCTTCTGTGGGGTCTAATGCGCCACTGCGTCTTCCCAGGCGCGCGAGTGAGATGAGTTCTTCATCGGAAATATCCTGTTCTTTTTGTTCTTTGGCAACCAGGCGCGTGGCCAGGCGCGACAATACAATAAATGGTGCGAATATCCAGACCAATAATTGGAGAGGGCGGGCGATCATGTTCGACAGAGGACGTGCATAAACAACGCCGACTGTTTTGGGCAGGAGTTCGGATAAGAATAAGATGGCGAAGGTCATTACGATGGAGAAGACTATGCCCGCAAATGATTCGCCAGATGTTTTTTCTCCCATAACCGCGGTGGCAAACAGAAACCCCGCGAGGCTGACGCCACCGGTATTTGATATGGTGTTCAGAGATAAGATGGCGGAAATTGGTCGGTCAACGGTTTGGCGCAAGCGCCGCAATATCAAACCCGAGGTTTTGTTTTCTCGGGCAAGGGTTTCAATATGGCTGATGGGTACAGAATAGAGTACGGCTTCAAAGAGCGAGCACATGGCAGATGTTAAAATAACGGCAGCGACAACAATAATAAGCTCGATCATGGGATTTTATCTCCTTGCACAGTTTGGCAAGACTGGGAGGGTTTTGTCTTTATTTAAGCATAAATTATTTTTCGTCAAGATGTTTGCGAGGCGGGTACAACTTTGATAGAAGTCCGACTCCTGGTTTGCAATAAGGTATTTTTTCTTGCCAAGTGAAGATGAATCCGCTAAATTACGGCGTCCTGTTTTCCGAGATTTTATGGGGTTTATCATTTTTACAAAATGCTATGAAGCGCGAAAGAATACATTATAACACGGTGCGCGAGATTTGTTTTTCGCCAGAAGATATCGCTCGCCTTTCCGATAATTTACAGGAAAATGGCGCGCCATGTCATATCAGCCATTTAGTGCCCGGCGAGGCAGACCCCGTGCGTTTGGCACAGGTCAAAGACGTCATTGAGACGGTGTTGACAGGGCGCAAGTACGAGGTTTTGTTGCTGCGCTCACAGGGCAAGACTTTTACAGAAATCGCGCTGCTTTTAGAGATCTCAAAAAGTGCAGTACAAAGCCACTACCGCATCGCTATAAGACGGGTGCAACGCGCTCTGGGTATAGTGCCTGGGCAAAAGGTCAAACCCCCATCACCATCGATGTATTCTATGGTCTAACTTTTCTCTCTCTGTTTTGTCAATCAGGTTCCGCTTTGTGCGCGACCTGTTTTTTTTTGCTCCAGGCCGCCAGTCCCTCGCCTTTTTCTTGTCTTTGTCTCATTCATGTGTATCTTTTGTGGTCATTGAGGTTGTAAATCGCGTTTTTTCATTTTTCAAAGGAGTTTTCCATGGCTGTATTTCTTCATACGCGCATTCGCGTGAGCGATTTGGATAAGTCGATTCAGTATTATTGCGATCATTTTGGTTTTGTGCTGAAGAGTCGCTCGGAGAAGTCGCCAGCGGGCAACCAGATCTGTCATCTGGAATTGCCGGGCAACGAGCATACGCTGGAATTGACGTATTCCGATGATTACGAGTTGAATGTGCCCGAAGATTTGATGCACTTTGCGATCGGCGTGCCCGATTTGATTGCCTTTTGCGATGAGTTAGAAAAAAAAGGACTCGATATCTGGCCCGGCGATTGGCGAGAGACTTTCCCCACGGGGCGCAAAATGGCGTTTGTCGATGATCCCGATGGATATGAGATTGAGTTGTTGGAGAGGTAAGACTTAAGGGATCGCCTGACTGAAATAAGACGGTCCCTTAAGTTATTTTATTGATAATTGCCGGGTTTTATTTTTGGAGGGGATACAGAATACGGTGGGATAGATATCAATCAGTCGGATGGAGTAGTGATTACAACGCGCTCAACCCTAATCTCATCGGCCTTCTGCATGGCCTGTGCCAAGTCGTAGGCCGCCTGCATGCGGTACCAGGTGATCGCGCCGCCGCCGAAGGCTTTGTCCAAGCGAATCGCCATCTCGGGCGAAATGCCAGCCCGGCCGTCCACGATATCCGATAGTTCCTTGTACTCAACGCCGAGTTTTTGCGCGGCTACAGTCACACTCAGCCCAAGTGGCTCCAGGCAATCGTAACGTACTGACATCCCCGGATGGGGTGGATTCTTCATCGGCATTTTTTCTCCTTAGTGGTAATCAACCAGATCTACGTTACAGGCATTCTCTTCTTCAAACTGAAACACGATGCGCCAGTTACCCGACACGCTAACCGACCAGTACCCTGCGAGGTTACCTTTTAACGGATGAAGTCGGAAGCCCGGCAGGTTCATGTCCCCAGGCACTGTCGCCTCATCAAGGCGGGCTAAAATACGCTCTATTTTGTCAGCGTATTCAGGTTGAACATATCGCCGATTCCCTTCTTCATAGAGGGATTTGAGGCCTTTGTGGCGGAAACTGAGGATCATAAACCAAATATAACCTATCTTATTCCAGAATCAAAATATCATATACTTGGCGTGAGGGATGGGTACTCAATGCCTCGCCGAGTAAGAGGAGTGAGCCGTGCAGCACCGTCATTT
>JAJEAX010000138.1 GCA_022822565.1 Candidatus Latescibacterota bacterium | reverse complement strand
CGCGCTGTGGCGAATGAGCCGCGCACATTGCGGAAGTGTACCATAAAGATCCGGCCTTTGCGGCCGTAGTTGTTAATTTCGTCGAGGACGAGCGGTGAGCCGCCCGCTTCGGCGCGGGTGCCGCAGCAGTAGAGGTAACCCACTTGCGCGCTGGGAAAGGCGTCTATGACGCGGTGAAATCCCAGGCCGCCGAATGGGGTGTCCGGGTTGGGAGAGTCGGATGGGTGAATGGCGAGTTTAATTCCGGTTTCTTCGGCTATGGGCACGAGGTGCTCATAGACGATGCAGAAGTGTTTCCACCAGTCTTGCAGGGCTTCGTAATCGGGTGTCTCGGGCACGGGATTGGTCAGTGCCTGACTTTCGCCGCGCGAGAGATATCCGCCGCGGTGTTCAGATCGATAGCGAAACATGAGTTCGTTAAAGGTGTCACCCCAGAATCGCTGTCGGGCAATGGGTACGCCTGCTTCGCCAAGTATGCGCAGCGCCGTACATGTATTTTCGAGTTCTTTTTCGCCGCCGGGTTGATCGGTCATAAATTTTTCCGTGATATTGGGCAGACTGACGCGGTTGATCGACAGGCCCCAGGATTGGATTTTTTTCTTCATTTTTAGAAGTTCATCCAGGTCGGGGTATCCCTGTTCTACAACGCCGGGAATGTCCGTATCAGTCCCAAAATCGAGGGCGTCAGCGCCGAGTTGGGTGACAAATCGCAGATACGAATCGGAAAGTTCGCGGTACCAGACGGAAATTTTCATGAAGACCTCCTTGTGTTGGTGGCTCTCAGTGTGAGCCACAGGGTATAGACCGCGCAGATAAGCAGGGCCGAGGTTACGAGATGGAGTACTTGAAAAACGCGGGGTAGGCCGCCATAAGCCAGAGCAATGCCAGTGGCTGCCTGGAATAGGATGAGGGCGAGGGCGAGATGGCTGCTCACTTTAAGCAGGCCTCCTATTGCATTTTTGCGTATGATATAGACGAGATAAGCGGCAACGGCAAGTACCACCCAGGTGAAGGAGCGGTGGATGTGATCCATAAGGCCAATATTGGCAATCCAGGCACTGCGAGCGACGCCCTCGCTGTTTTTGATGTAGGGATCTATGGCTTCGCGCACCTGTGTGCCGAGTAGCATTTGAAGACATACGATGATAAGGAGCATGGCCGAGAGGCGGGCGAGTAATTTGGGGGTGGGCAATGTGGCGGGAAGGCGGATGTCAACGGCGCGAAATGTGACGTAGAGCAACAGGCATAAGAGTACCATCGCGCCTGCCATGTGCAATGTGATCATGCCGGGTTTGAGGCCGGATTTTACGACTTGCCCACCGAGCCAGCCTTCAAAGCCGACGAGGAAGACGGCTATTAGCGAGCCATAGAAGATGGCGGGTTGTGTTTTCCGATATGGGATGGCGCGCAAAAAGGTGGCGATGACCAGCAGGCCGATGATCATGCCGATGAGGCGGTTGATGTATTCGATCCACATTTTGATCGGGTTGAAGTCTTCGATATTTAGCCCGCGTTCTGCGAGATAGGCCCGGTCAATGTCGTCGATACTCGAAGGGGGGAACCAGCAGCCCCAGCACCGGGGCCAGTCGGGACACCCCAGGCCCGCGCCCGATACGCGCACGAGACTGCCAACGCCGATGAGCAAGAGGATCGCAACGAGGGTGGTGATGGCGGTTTTTTGGAATGCGTTCATAAAACCTGCTGACTACCGCTTCTCTTTTAACATCTCGTCAATGGCTTTGCGGACTGTGCGCCGCCACGCCCATTCGGACATGTCGTCCCAGTTTTCGGTATTTTTGGGTTTGCGAAAATACAGGTATAGTTCAATACCCATATAGACCCAAAATGCGACAAAAATAAATATGAAGAGCCAGATCATAGTATATTGCGAAGTCACGAAACGGTGTTATGTTATAGCGACAAGGTAAAGATAAGGAAAAAGATTGTACAAGCAACAGTTAGGAGGAGAGATGGAGTATCGCATTTTGAGAGGGACGGGTATTCGCGTGTCGCGTATATGTTTGGGAGCTATGACATTTGGAGATCAGGCCGATGAGGCTACGTCTATTCGCATGGTGGATACGGCTCTGGATGCCGGTGTGAATTTTATCGATACGGCAGATACTTATGTGAATGGCGTATCCGAAGAAATTGTGGGTAGGGCACTCAAGGGCAAACGCGATCGGGTGGTTCTGGCGAGCAAAATAGCCAATTTTGCCGGGGAGGATGAGATTAAGGATCAGGGGTTGCACCGCTGGCATGTGATTCGTGGCGTGGAAGCGTGTTTGAAGCGGTTGCAGACCGATTGTCTGGATATTCTCTATTTGCACAAGCCCGATTGGAATACGCCTCTTGAGGAGACGATGGCGGCGTTTGACACTTTGGTGCAACAGGGCAAGATTATATATGTGGGGATGTCGAATTTCGCTTCATGGCAGGTGATGAAAGCGCTTTGGAAATGCGATGTGAATAATTGGGCGCCGCCTGTGGTGTTGCAGGTGCCCTATAATTTGATTACGCGGAGTATCGATGAGGAGTGCGTTGCGTTTAGTCGTGAGATGAATATTGGGATGGCTGTATATAATCCGCTTGCAGCGGGCATGCTGACGGGCAAACACACGCGGGACACCGAACCCGCAGTGGGTACGCGTTTTGATTTGAATCGGGATTATTACGGCAGGTTCTGGCACGATCGCAATTTTGACGCGCTTGATGCGTTGAAGCAGATTGCACATGATGCGGGCAAGACGATGATTGAATTGTCGTTGCAATGGCTGATGTCTCAGTCGATTGTCGATTCGATGATTCTGGGCGCGAGCAAGCTGGAATATCTGACGGACAATATTCAGGCTGCAGATGGGCGTTTGGATGAAAATGTGTTAGAGGCTTGCGATGCGGTGTGGCGCGATGTGCGCGGGGGTCATTTTCCGTATAATAGGTGAGAATAATCCGCAGGCATGTCCCTGCGGGTGTAAGCAGGGATGGCGCAGATAGCGCAGATGAAAGGCAGATGAAAAATCAAATGTAGAGGCGGGTTGAACTGCTATTGCAGTTGTACATCGCTCGAAACCCGCCGTTGATTGGCAAAATGGGAACAAACTAAATGATATCAAGGTCGAAATTGATATGTAAGTTACGCATCTCTTAAAATGTAAGGTACAGCGTATTCCTATGTTTTCTCGAATTACATATTTAGTCTGTGCAATCCTCCTTAGCGCGGAAAGCGTTTCTGCGCAGGAGACGGATTATCGCACGTTGTGGGCGCAGGGCGATTATGCCGAGGCGGTGAAAGTGCTCGAGCGCGTGTCCTATCACCCTCGGTCAACGCGGCGGGATTATGCCGAATTACTGGTGTTGACAGGGCGCGTTGACGAGGCGATTGCGCAATTGGAAGGGCTTTCGACAAGTTCGCCCGATGTGACCGTGCGATTGGCCGAGTTGTATCGCATGCGCGGTCGGATGGGCGATTATGGTCTGGCATTGATGAAGGCCGAGCGCCAGGTGCAATTGTTGTCGGAATATCGCCCTGATGTCGATGATTTTCTCGCGGCTGCGCGGCTGCGCGAGTTGAAGGGTGAAGACCCAAAATCGCTGTTGCGATTTTACAATTTGATGGCTCAGGCATTTCCCAATAGCGTGCCTGTGCTTATTGCGGCGGGTAAGCTATCTCTGGACAAACGCGCTTTTGATGTGGCGGCGGAGAAATACGGTGCAGCACTTGCATTGGATTCCGAAAATCAGGAGGCTTTGGCGGGGTTGATGTGGTGTTATTACCACGCGGGCGATGACCGGGTTTTGGAGGTGATGGCGCAACTTCTCGCCCTCAATCCGAATCATTTAGAGGTTCAGCGGTTGCAAGCCGAGCAATTGTTGGGGCGCAATGAGGCACAGGATGCGCTTGAGGTACTGGATTCTATCCTATCTGTTAATCCAAATCACCTGAAAGCACTGGGGTTAAAGGCAGCGGCGTTTTTTTTATTGGACGATTCGGCGGCGATGGAAAAAATGCAGGAACGAGCACTGGCTTTTAATGGGTATTTTTCAGGTGCTTTTCGCATTCCCGGGCGCATTGCGTCTCGGCAATACCGATTTGAAGAGGGGCGTGCTTTTCAAGCGCGTGCGTTGGATATTGATGCAAAAGATGTCGAGGCGCGTTTGCTGTTGGCGTATGATTTGTTGCGGTTGGGCAAAGATGCCGATGCGCGGAGCGAGTTGGAGCGGGTTTTTGCGGCCGATCCATATAGCGTGCGGGCGTATAATTTGCTCGAGGCTGCGGATGCTATCGATGGGTTTGAGACGATATCGCGGGGTATTTTTAAGTTGCAATTGCCCAGGCAAGAAGCCGAGGTGATGTCCGATGGATTGTTGGGACTGCTCAATGAAGCGGCTTTGTACTATCAGAGAAAATACGATATTGAATTGCATACGCCCGTGGTGGTGCAGGTGTTTGACGACCACGATGTGTTTATGGTGCGGTCGGTTGGGTTGCCGGGCAATGCGGGACATTTGGGCATTTGTTTTGGGCGGTTGGTCACGATGGATTCTCCTCGGGCGAGACCACCTGGCACGATGAACTGGCAACAGGTGTTGTGGCACGAGTTTGTACATGTGATTACGCTGCAAAAGACCCACAATCGCATGCCGCGCTGGTTGTCAGAGGGGATTTCGGTCTATGAAGAGACGCAAAAAGATGTGTCGTGGGGACAGCGGCTGAGTCCGAATTTTAAGCATATTGTGGATGGCGAGGGGTTTCCGGCTGTAGGCGATCTCGGACGGTTTTTTACGGATCCAGAAACGCCGATGCATCTGATGTATGGGTATTTTGTATCGGGCGAGTTTGTGGCTTTTTACGTGAATCACTACGGCCACGATGCACTGGTGAAGGCACTCGACCGCATTGGCGATGGTATGGAGGCTGTTGAGGCGTTGATTTCGGCCAGTGGTGTTTCTGCCCGTCTTATGGATGAGCGGTTTATGGAATATTTGGGAAATAGATGTGCGCCCCTCAAGGCTCTGTCCAAAAATTCGGAGTTTCGCCAGAAATTAAATGCGGGAAAAGAGGCAGTTGAGGCAAAGAACTGGACGGATGCAGAGCGGTTTTTTTTGAAAGCGTATGCTCTGTATCCAGACTATGTTGCGGAAGATGCGCCCTTGAGGCTATGGGCAGATGCCGGGATGGTGCGTGGGGATCCAAAGTGGCACCGCAAAGCCTTGAAAAAGCTCGTTGAATGGGATGCGACGGCGCCTGAAGCCTGTCTGGCGTTAAGTGGATTTTACGTGGCGGATAAAGACTGGATGGCTGCGCTTGCGGTGCTGGAGCGGGCATTGGCGGTGCGTCCGTTTCAGGTTGAGGTACTGGCGCGAAGAGCAGAGGTACACGAGATGCTGGCGGACTGGGATGCGGCTATTGCCGATTGGCGTCGGTTGATTTATCTGGATGTACCGGGTCGAGCCGCACATCGGCTCAATCTGGCGGAGGCTCTGGCAAAAAAGGGTGAGGTCAGGGCTGCAAAAGCCGAGGTGCTCGCGCTGTTGGAAATAATGCCGCATTTTTGGGATGCACAACAGTTGTTGTTGGAATTGGTGGAGGTGCAGTGATGCGAATTTTGCTGGCGTGTTTGTTGGTGCTGTTGATGCCCGAGTGGGATGTCGATGCACAGTTCGGGCGCAGACGGCGAGGCCCTCTCGAGCGGATGGAACGCGATATTTTTCCGGGTAATACCTTTACGTTTTGTCGCATTGAGTATTCGAATTATACGGGCAATGATGATTGGGGATATCGTCGGCGAAGGGGCAGTTGGGCGGTGGATTATCCCGAGTCGGATGAGAATTTTTCTCTGCGGCTATCTCAAATTACAACGCTCAATGTGAATCGCACAGAAGACGGGCGGTTTAAGCATGTGATCGTGCGTCTGGATGATCCCGAGTTGTTTAAGTATCCGTTTGTTTATATGCTCGAAGTGGGGCGGATGGCTTTGAGCGTGCCCGAACAGGAGGGGTTGCGCGAGTATTTGTTGCGCGGTGGTTTTTTGCTCGTGGATGATTTCTGGGGGGATGATGCATGGCGAAATTGGGTGTACGAGATTTCTCAGGTGTTGCCGCCCGATGAATTTCCCCTGGTGGATATTCCCCTGGATCACGAGTTGTTTCACATTGTGTTTGATATCAAGGAGGTGCCGCAGGTGCCGGGTCTGGGCAGTTTCTGGGACTGGCAATCGACGGGGATTACTTATGAGGGCTGGGCAGGGCGTTATGACGAATACGGTTCTGAGGCGCACTGCAAAGGCATTTTTGATCGGGACGGGCGGTTGATGGTGGTGGTGATGCACAATACGGATTTGGGCGATGGCTGGGAGCGCGAGGGTGAGAATTACGAGTATTTTCGCAATTTTTCCGCGCCCAAGGCGTATCCGATGGGTATTAATATCGTGGTGTATGCGATGACGCATTAAGTGAGGTGACTTTTGGGAGAGACTATTCAAGAACGAGAAACGCCATTTGAGGCTGAGGCGATAGACAAGTTGCGCGATGGTCGAGCGCGTATGATGGAGCAGATTCGCAAGGTGATCGTCGGGCAGGATGAGGTTATTGAGTCGCTGTTGATCGTGTTGTTTAGCGGCGGTCATTGTTTGTTGACGGGGGCACCGGGGTTGGCGAAGACGCTGCTGGTGCGTACGATTGCGAAAATTTTGGATCTGGATTTTAAGCGCGTTCAATTTACGCCGGATCTGATGCCTTCGGATATAACGGGTACAGAGATTATCGACGAGGATCGCGTGGGTGGGCACCGCGAGTTGCGGTTTATTCCTGGTCCTATTTTTACGCATATTTTGCTGGCTGATGAGATTAATCGCACGCCGCCCAAGACGCAGGCAGCACTGCTGGAGGCGATGGAGGAGAAGCAGGTGACCATAGGGGGTAATTTGCACGCGCTGGAGCAACCGTTTTACGTTCTGGCAACGCAGAATCCCATTGAGTTGGAGGGGACTTATCCTTTGCCCGAGGCGCAGTTGGATCGCTTTATGATGAATATCTGGATCGATTATTTGGCGGAGGATGAAGAATTGGATGTGGCGACGCGTACGACGGGGAATGAGGCTGAAGAGGTGGAGCCTGTGTTTTCGGGTGCAGATATGCTCGATTTTGCCAGGTTGGTGAGAATGGTTCCGGTTGCCGAGCCTGTGGCGCGTTATGCGGTGCAACTGGTGCAGGCGAGCCGCCCGGGCGATGCGGCGCCGGATTTTGTGAATTCATGGGTGAGTTGGGGCGCGGGCACACGCGGCGTGCAGGGGTTGTTGCTGGGGGCAAAGGCGCGGGCACTGCTCAAGGGGCGATATCACGTTTCTTTTGGCGATGTACGAGCTGTTGCGCCCAATGTGTTGCGCCACCGCATTTTGACCAATTTTAGAGCCGAAGCTGATCGCGTGAATGCAGAGGATGTTATCAATCGGCTGTTAGAGACCGTTCAACCGCCAGAGGCGGATTTGGTGTAGGCTAACCGCTATGCAAAACTCTATTTACACATATCTCGACCCGGCTGAGTTGGCGCGTATTGCGGATCTGGAACTTCTGGCGCGTACGGTTATTTCCGGGTTGCAGGGTGGGGCGCATCGCAGTATTCACCACGGGGCGTCGGTTGAATTTGCTCAATATCGCCCTTATGCGTGGGGTGATGATTTGCGCTTTGTGGATTGGCGGCTGTACGGGCGGAGTGATCGGTTACATGTGAAGCAGTTTCAGGACGAGCGCAATTTGCGTTCTACTATTTTGTTGGATTGCAGCGCGTCTATGGACTATGGTTCGGGAGATGTGAGCAAGTTTCGGTATGCACAGATGCTGGCGGCGTGTCTGGTGATGCTGGCTTCCGGTCAGGGAGATGCCGTGGGTTTTGCCGCTTATCATCGGGAATTGATTGCGCATGTGCCAGCGCGTCGTCGAGACGGGCAACGCCATCGCATTTTGATGGAGATCGACAATTTGAGACCCGCGGGTGAAGAGACGGATACGGCGGGGACGTTGCGGGTGATGGGCGATGTTTTGCCTGCGCGGGGCATGGTGGTGTTGATCGGGGATTTGTTGCATCCGGCAGATGAGATGATTTTGCATTTGCGTTCCCTGAGGGCGCAGCGTCACGATGTGCTGGTGTTGCAGGTGAGCGATCCGGCTGAGCAGACGTTTCCCTTTGACCGGTCGGTGACGCTGGTGGATGCCGAGGATAGTCGCGAGCAATTTGCCGTGCCAGAGGAGGTGCGCGAAGCCTATTTGGAAAATCGCAGGCGACATTTTGACGCGATAAGAGAAGCGTGTTTGTCGGCGGAGATCGATATCGAGGAGTTTGTGTGTTCTGAACCTCTGGATATGGCGTTGCATCGGTTTTTACATCGGCGCAACGATGGGCTGATCACGCCGAGCAGGCGGTCGGGTGGTGTGTGATGGGGTTGCTGGCTCCACTTTTTGCCCTGGGTGTTGCGCTGATTGGCATTCCCTATTTTGTGCATCGCATTCGCCGTCCTGAGCGCGAGACCGTGCGGTTTAGTAGTTTGATGTTTGTGCCCGATATTAAGCGCGAGGTGATTGAGCGCAGGCGCGTTCAACACGTTGTGTTGATGTTGTTGCGGATGGCGGTGCTGGTCGCTCTGGCACTTGTGTTTGCGCGGCCTTTTCAAGAGATGATGTTGGATGCTGAAGCGGTGTCTTCGGGGACGACTGATCATGTGATTGCGATGGATGTGTCGCTGAGCATGGGATATGAGGGGGTGTGGGAGCGCGCGAAAATGGAGGCGAAATCCGTGCTGGAGACTGTGGAGCCGGGGGATCGGGTTGGGTTTGTGCGATTTGCACAACAGGCTGTGGTCGATGTACCGCTTTCGGGTGATGTGACAGATGTGCGACGCGCTATTGAGGTCGCCGATGTGACGTGGGCGCATACCGATTATGCTTTGGCGCTTCAGACGGTTGAACATGTTTTTGCGGCCGATACCGCGCAGGTGCGACGCGTGGTTCATGTGATCAGCGATTTTCAGGCGAGTGGCATGCCGGTGTCTGATATGGGATGGCGATTGCCGGGTGCGATTGAGCTTCAAGCGGTGGATGTGGGGGAGAACGCTGTGTCCAATGCGTCGGTTGACGCGCTCGCTGTGCGGGCTGGAAAGGACGATGTATTGCGGGTTCGCGCTCGGGTGAGAAATTGGTCTGGGCAAGGCGCGCTTGCCGTGCAAATGGTGGTTGGTGGAGAAGTGGTAGAAACGCGTGATGTGACGGTGTTGCAGGGCAATGCGACACAGGTGGCGTTCTCCGTGCCTCTGGAGGATGGGATAAACGGATATGTCGCACTCGCGGGAGGCGATAGATTACAGCGGGATGATCGGCGTTTTTTTGCATGGCTTGCCAAACCGCAACATCCCGTCGCGGTGTTGAACACTTCGGAGGTCACGCAGTTTATGCTCAAAGCTGCTGTGCCCGAAGGCGCGGACTGGCGATTGATCGGGTCTGGAGAACTTAT
>JAJEAX010000399.1 GCA_022822565.1 Candidatus Latescibacterota bacterium | reverse complement strand
GTACGACTGAAGACATAGACATTCCTTACAAAAAAGGAAAATTACAGTATTTTGCACATATTCAGTGATGAGCAATAATGTAAACATCCGTGTTCATCGGTGTTCATCGGTGGTTGCTTTTGATTTTCACTAACTAAGCCTTTCCCCAAACTCCGGCACCGTCATCCCCGCTATAACACCGCATCTTTCCGCCTGTAAATTGACATGCGACAGAACACCACTCTCCCATGCAGAAACCGCATCGCCGATACAAGCGGTCATCGCATCCACTGTCCCTGCGGGAATACCAGCGCGATCCAGAACCTCAAGACGCCGAACACCTGCCCGATCAATACCGACCCCCGCATCGTTAAACACCGCGCCCCTCGCCTCTGCTGCGATACCATAATCGGGCCTACCCGCAATCACCCCCCCGTGAGAACCCGTAATAATAAACGCACCTGCATCCTCAGGCGTAACAAGCGATGCAGAATCACATGCAATCGTAAGAACAGGCACCTCCTGCAACACAGAGCGCGATTCCTCGTAGCCCGGAACATCCCCTTCAAATGGCTTGCCATTACACAAAACTTCAGCCGCCTCTCGACACGCCTGCCCCCGTTCACAGCCCAGCGTCTGGGCTATTCCATTACAAAAACTGATGCGCCCGCGCTTGAGCATATCTGCTCCATCGCCAATGCGCGCAGACGTATGTGCAATCGCCGCAGCCGCAAGCCCGAGACCTTGCAGATAATCGAGCGACCCAATCCCCGCATTGTCCTTCCCAACGCCCGCATCGTTAAAAATAACACCTCGAAGACCAGCCAGTGCTGCAAGATACCCGCAAAACCGCCCCCCGTGAGAAGCGGCAACAAGAACAGTTCCCCGCAACTCCGAACCCAGCTTTGTAATACTATCGGCAACTTGAATCGCATCCATAATGGTCCTCTAATTGTACTATTGTATATATTTTTTTTACTTTATTATACGTATTTTATACGCATTTATAAATCTATATAAAACAAATATTTAAAAAATTTATTGCGTCTAATTACGTAATTTATTGCGTTTTTTTGCTTATTTTTTTATTTTGACGCAATTCCAGAAGGCGATTTTCCCGGATACCATCTGGCCCCCTTGATAGCCCCGACTTTATGAATGGCTACCTCATGTTAGTGGTATAGTGTAGAAAGTTCACCCCAAGCATCTCCCTGAAAGAGATAAGTTGTCCAATCAAATGGGTCAAGTCCAAATTTACTTTTAATGGAATACTTATCCCGGTGGAGAATACGTCTTCGCCGGAATCGCCCGATAAATCTCCAGCTTCTCCCGATTCCGTATGCTCGAACTGAGACGCTCACTCGATCGATTCGATGTCCCAACTAAAGCGATTATTGGTCGGATCACTATAATCAATATAAACCTTGGGGTTTGTAGCGTTGAGATATTCCTCGAGATTGGTGTAGCCGTCTTTGTCACGGTCTTTTGGGCCGTCTGCAGGATCGGCCGGATTGAGTGCATAACGTTTCTCCCAGGCATCGGGCATACCATCGCGGTCAGTGTCGGCAGGTGGTTGACCGGAAACCAATTCGGGCCAGCCACCAACCGTTTTCTGGGAATCGATAATGCCTGAACCCTCGCCATATGAACCACCGTAAGTGGCTGTACCGGATTCTACCTCGGCGACGATGCGTTTGTCGTGCGAGTCACGACTTGGAAGGATGGCCCCGACGTGTTCCAGAACGCGCTGGTAAGCGCGTGCGGCGGAATCCGTATGTATCGGTGCGATTTCGAAAGGACCATCGGCACGAAAGTGATTGAGAGGAAGATCATTACCGGGATGGACACCAAGCCAATTGTCAGCCGTGACGTCAGGCGCACCCACAACGAGATTACCGGCAATCCACCAACGCTCCAACCCTTCGGGACCTTCATCACCTTCATAGGGATTGGCGAGGCGGGCGCGCACGTTATCGCGGGTTGCAGGGCCGGGTTTATAAACGTTGTTGACCAGATTGATGCGAACATCGCCCTCGCCGCCGTAGCAGGAGTTGTAGCCCCAGTTGTAGATGACATTATTTCGCAGATCGACATGCTGGACAAATGGATCACCACCCGCGATACGCGGATTGCGGCTGGAGTGGTGTGCCAGAAGGTTGTGATGATAGCTGACCCGCTTGCCACCCCAGATGCCGCCGAAGCCGTGGGCACCTTTTATGTGCGTCGATTCTCGGAGGCTCTCTGAGATCAGACACCATTGAATGGTGACGTCCTCTACGCGATAGACTGAAACGCATTCATCTATACTCCAACTGGCTGAGCAGTGGTCGATGATGATATTCTTATGATACCGGCCACCGATGGCGTCCATATCTTTATCCGAAGTATCCCCAAGGCGAACGCGCAGGAAGCGGATGATAACCTCATCGGCATCGATACTGAGTTGATAGTCGGCCAGGCAGATGCCCCCGCCAGGCGCGGTCTGGCCAGCAATGGTAATATACGGTTCACTGATCTTAAGTGGGCTTTTAAGGCGAATTGTGCCGCCGACTCGGAAAACAACGGTGCGGGGGCCAGAGGCTTCTACGGCGGCGCGAAGGCTGTTAGGACCACTGTCGTTGAGGTTGGTAACCTCAATGACGCGACCACCTCGACCACCAACGGTTTGAGCACCGGCTCCTTCGGCACCGGGAAACGCAGGGATTGCAGGGACTTCGGCACCCACACCAACGGTAGAGAATACAAAAGTAACTATGGCAAAAAAAATAGATGGTTTCATAGCACAGGTCCTTTCCTTGTGAAAAAATTAAATAGAAGACGAATGTGAGCCGGTATTTGGCATTCCTATCCTGGGCGCAGGACAACGCTGCATGCGCGCTGCAAAGTCGCGCAGGAAATCTTCGCGCCACTGGCTCACTGTTTTGGCACCAATGTGGTCGCCTTCGGCGAACTCTGGTGCTGGATTATCTGTCCACCAGTTTGGATGCTGGGCAGATGGAT
>JAJEAX010000056.1 GCA_022822565.1 Candidatus Latescibacterota bacterium | reverse complement strand
TCTCTGTCGTTTGCATTTTTTTACCTGTGGTTATGAGGAGATCGCGTTACCCAACTTGTCTGGTATCATCCAGGCCGAGGTATCGCCGGTACATCTCTGCGTACTCACCCCCATTGCGAATCAGTTCTGCGTGTGTTCCTTGTTCGAGGATCTGACCGTCGCCGAGAACGATGATCAGGTCGGCATTTGCCACTGTTGTGAGTCTGTGAGAGACTATGAATGTGGTGCGCCCTTCTGCCACGCGGTCCAGGCTTTGCAAAAATCGCTGTTCTGTGGCGCTGTCCAGGGATGATGTGGGTTCGTCGAGGATGAGAATTTTGGGATCGCGAACCATGGCACGGGCAATCCCGATCCGCTGTTTCTGACCCCCTGAGATTCGCGTGCCTTCTCTAAGATCGGTGTCATATCCGTTGCGCTGGGATGAGGCAAATGCGTCTATGTCCGCCAGTTGGGCGGCTCTGACTACCTCATCGTCAGATGCATGGGGCTGACCGAACAGGATATTTTCTTTGATGGTTCCGTTGAATAAATGCGTTTCCTGTAAGACCAGACCAACCTGGTCCTGATAGGTGCTCGATTTCACTTCTCTGAGGTCCTGGCCATCTACAATTACCCTGCCCGAATCCGGGTCGTATAGCCGGAGAAGCAGGTTCGCGACCGTGGTTTTACCCGATCCACTGTGTCCCACCAGGGCGATTTTTTGACCTGCCTGAACGGTGAAGCTCAGGTTGCGCAGGATCGGTGTGCCATCCTCGTAAGAAAAGGAAACATTGTCAAAGACGACATCGCCCCTGACAGGTGGCATTGCTGGTGCATTGGGACGGTCTGTAACAGCGGGAACCTGATCCAGTGTTTCGAGAATGCGCTCGGCGGGAACCATTGCAATGCGAACTTGCTGAAAATACCGAATCAGGACTTGAATGGGATTGGCCAGGCGGTTCGAATAGGAGAAAATGGGAAAGACGGACCCATAGGAGAGGTTGCCTAAAATAACTTCTCTGAGGAAGTATAGTCTTATCAGTTGATTTTTAGCCCAGGGGAGCAAGCCGCTATTGCCCGCGATTTCTCGTTCGATGGTACGCATATAAAACAGGCGCATCGCGGCGCGATAGCCTTCGATGGTGAGATTAACATATCGCTTTACTTCGTGCCGACGCCGACCATAAGTCTGTACGACAGCTGCCCCGGCAACGCCTTCTTGAAGCCCGGCGTCGCGCGCCTGCCATCTCTCTCTTACGCGGCGATCGAATCTGCGCTGTATGGTCGCGATCTTCTGGGCGATCATCCCATAAGGAATCGAGTAAATCAGAATGACCAGCGAGACTCGCCAGTCCAACCAGGTGGTGAAGATGAGTATGAGTATGAACTCATAGACCGCCCGCAATGTCGCTGGCAAGATGTCCGTAATCATGCGCATTACGGCCCCCGTATCTGCGCTGGCGCGATACATGTGCTCGCCAATACCACGACTCTCATAGAAGGTCATGGAGAGACGCTGGAGGTGGGTGAAGAAGTGGGTTTTGAGGGCTAAGCTCACGCGTAGATCTACGTAGTGATTGAGTATGGTTGACATGGTGCCGACCAATCTCTGAATCAGAACAAGCACAACATAGGCGACAAAGATGCTGTAGAACAGGTTCCAATCCTGATTTGGAAAAGCATCATCGACGAGGAACTTGCTCAGCCATGGATTCACAACCCGAAACGTGCTGACGACGATCGTGCCCATTACGACGAGCAGTGCCTTATCCCAGACCGGGGTCATCAGCCTGAGAAAACGCAGGAAGACTCTTATAAGCGACTGTTTTGCTCCCTTGCGGGGAGGAGGAAAATAGTTGAACATTGTTCGGCCTTAGTCCTGTCCAAATACAGGCGTGGAGGCTATTTCTCCGAAAGACACCAAACCGCTTAAATTAGGCGAATACAGGTTTGAATGTCAATTGGATTCTCGGGTTTGTGGGAGAACAGAAAACAATTGCGTCTGGTAGCAAATCGGTTTTTTTATACAGTAGTCTATATGTTGTAACACATTCATTGCATCTGCAGGAGCCTGTCTCATGTTTAATCTAATTGGAAATTACGCCAAAATTGCTATCAGGAATTTAATGCGCAACAAAGTGTATTCTGCGCTCAATATCCTCGGTCTGGGCATCGCCATGTCCTGCTGTCTTTTAATCGTGTTGTTTTTACAACGCGAACTGCAATACGATCACAGATATGAAAAGGGAGATCGCATTTACAAGGTCGTGCGAGAAATAAATATCCAGGGCGGATCGCGCACTTTTTCCTGGGGCACATCGGGATCTTTGGCCCCCGCGTTGCAGCGCGATTTTCCCGAGGTAGAATCAGCCGTCCGAATATGGCCCTGGAACGTGAAGGTCGAACGCGAGAATATTTTGTTTCCCACACGACTCAATCTCGTTGACAAACACGTATTTGACGTGTTTGAAGCTGAATTTGTTCAGGGCAGCGCACAGGCGGCTTTTGAAGATCCAACGAGTATTGTGATTACCGAGAGAATAGCGAATCTCATCTACGGCGAAGAAAATCCGATGGGTAGGGTACTCACGGTTGTCAATTCGATTTTTGGCGGAGACTATATTGTGCGGGGTGTGTTGAAAGATCGAATTGAGCCTACCACAATCCCATTTAATATGTTTATATCGCGAGACCCCAATGCCCAATGGAGGAACAAATGGCACGTCTGGGATAAGGCTGCGGGTTTTCGACCGATACAAACTTATGTTTTGCTTCAAGAAGGTGTTTCTCCTCAAATACTGGAGCAAAAATTTCCCGATTTTATAAAGCGCTATATGGGCGCGGAGATCCAAAAATACAATGCGTATCATCTCCAACCCCTGCATCGGGTCTATTTGCATTCGCGTGCAGATTACGACATCAAGAGCTTCGGTGATATCGCTCAACTCTATACGATGTGCGTGATTGCCGCATTTATTCTGATCATTGCCTGCGTGAACTTTATGAATCTGGCGACAGCCCAGTCGGTTAGACGCGCAAGAGAGGTGGGCTTGCGAAAAGTGGTCGGTGCCAGTCGCGGTCAGTTGATCCAGCAATTTCTGGGAGAGTCCCTGATTGTCGCGGGACTCGCGTTGGTGCTGGCACTTATTGTCGCGCACGCGGCACTGCCCGTGTTTAATGAATTGATCCAGCAAAACCTGGTGTTAGATCTCAGGGCATATATGACTTTGATCCCGGCGTTGATCGGCGTGGTACTGGTATCCGGAATACTCGCCGGGGGTTATCCCGCCTTTGTTTTGTCTGCCTGGCAACCGATTGATACGTTGAAGAGCCAGGTCCAATCCAGATCGGGGGGATCCTGGTTCTGGAAGGGACTTGTGATATTCCAATTTTCAATCTCGATTTTTTTGATTGTAGGTACGCTGGTCGTGCGCAACCAGATCTCTTATATGCTGGATCGGGATCTGGGGGTTGATACAGAACATCTGGTCATGTTGCCCATTTTTACTTCGAGCCGGGAGGCGCATTTCGTTCACGCCAACCGCCTGTCGTCGCGATACAGTACTGTGAAGCAGTCGTTTTTGAGGCATCCCAATGTCATTGGGGCAACCGCATCTCAGTATCGCGCCTTCCCCAGTGGGGGTG
This sequence comes from Candidatus Latescibacterota bacterium, assembly GCA_022822565.1. Lineage (GTDB taxonomy): Bacteria > Latescibacterota > UBA2968 > UBA2968 > UBA2968 > VXRD01. Next base: position 11,428 of record JAJEAX010000056.1, on the reverse strand, counting down.
GCTCGCGGAGCAAGCCCATTCGCCCAGAAGATTTGCCGGGGGATGACTGGTGGATTCTGATAAATGAGGTCGATACAGATTTTGTACAAACAATGGGTATTGAACTCATTGCTGGCAAAAATTTTACCCCGGGCAAAAATCCCCTCAGGGGATGGACGCGCGAATTTCTGATCAATGAGTCGGCAGCCAAATTATTCGGCTGGGATAATCCCATCGGCAAACAAATTCAGAGACTGGATGGGGGAGGCGGTGCGGGTACTGTTGTGGGCGTGTTTAAGGATTACCATTTTGATTCCTTAAAAGAAAAAATCGCGCCCCTCGCATTTATCCAGTGGGCCAGGCTATATGCGTATTTAACGCTAAAAATAAAGGGTGGGCAGTTTGTAGAAACAATGGATTTTTTGGAAGAGGAATGGTATAAATTCGTGCCCAATGAAGCGTTTAATCCCATTTTTATGGACGATGGATTTGCATCTGCGTACCGGAATGAACTTCGCCTGAGAAGAATTGCTGGCATTTCTTCATTGCTGGCGATCGTGGTGTGCTGTTTGGGCCTGTTTGGTCTGGCTGCTATCTCTGCCCAACGGCGCACAAAGGAGATTGGTGTGCGCAAGGTGCTCGGTGCTTCTGCCGGGCAAATTGTGACGATGTTTTCAGCCGAATTCGTCAAGCTGGTCGCGTTTGCCAGTCTTATAGCCTGGCCTCTGGCTTATTACATGCTCAATGACTGGTTAGCCGATTTTGCCTACCGCATTGGCCTGGGTATCTCAGTATTTGTGTTGAGCAGCGTACTGGCTATTGCCATTGCCCTGATCACTGTGAGCTACCAGGCATGGAAAGCGGCGCAAACCAATCCGATTGAGGCGCTTAAGTACGAATGATTCCTCAATCTGCTGCACTATCTGTGCCCAACTGCATCTGCTCATCCCATATTTGGCGATAGAGGCCGTTTGCTTCCAACAAGTCGTCGTGTGTACCGTTTTCGACAATTCTGCCCTGATCCAAAACGTAGATTCGGTCTGCTTTTTGAACTGTCATGAGCCTGTGAGAAACCATCACAGTGGTTCGTCCCTCCGATACGTTCCAGATTGTGTCCATGACGTGTTCTTCCGATCGAGAATCCAGGTTCGAGGTCGCCTCATCCAGAATGAAAACCGCGGGGTCTCTAATCAGGGCGCGGGCAATACCCATTCTTTGTTTTTGTCCTCCGGATAATCTCGTTCCTTCTCCAATATCTCTTTCAAATCCCTCCGGGTGATCGGTGACGGCATCGTAAAGGGCGGCCATACGGGCTGCTTCCTCCACGTCTGCATTCGAAGCCTTTAGATTGCCATAGCGGATGTTTTCGCGAACAGTTCCGGAAAATAAGAAGGTGTCTTGAAGCACAACGCCGAGTTGATTGCGGTAGCTCAAGAGTCGGACGTCTTTCAGGTCGTGTCCATCTACGAGAACCGATCCATTGGTGGGATCGTAAAGCCTCAAGATGAGGTATAGCATCGAGGTCTTGCCCGAGCCACTCGGTCCCACGAATGCGACGCGCTCTCCGGGGCGGATTGTGATGTTGATATTTTCCAGCACGGGCTGTCCCGATACGTATTCGAATCCCACATTTCTGAATTCGATTGTGCCGCTGAGGGGCGGCATGGTGCTCGCATCGGGCGCATCGCTTATCTGGGGGCGAACGTCGAGGGTTTGCAGGACGCGTTCGGCCTGGACGAGTTGAAGGCGAATGCTCTGGATCAGCCTGATCATTCTCTCCATCGGGCCTTCAAATTGCCGGGCGAGGAAAAACACAACACTGAATTCTCCGATGCTCAACTCCCCGGTCATGGTGTGGTAACCCACGTAGAGCCACATCACTTTTTCAACGCCCTCAGAGAGAAACCACAGAACGCCCTGGTGCGTAAAGATATGTAGAACGCGGTACTTGATCCAGTATCTGCGGTTCTCGATAAAAGTCGATGCATATCGGCGGGCAGACCAGCGCATGCGGCCGAAACCTTTGACGGTCTTGGTCGCGGCTATACCGTCTCTCAAGATCGTCCTCAGGTACTGTGCCTGCATTCTCATGTCCCAGCGGACTCTCTGAAGGCGCGTGTAGAAGTAGTGGGATAGGGCTGTGTAGGGAAAGGAGTAAAGAAAAATCAGCACTGTGAGATAGGGATCGACCAGACTGAGGATGATGCCCGTCCAGATAATCCGGTAGGCTATGGTGATCGCATTGGGAACATCGTCGGTGATCATGGTGATCAGGCCACCTCCGACGTCGGCGGTGCTGCGATACATGTGTTCGCCGATGGGCCGACTCTGAAGAAAGCCCAGGGAAAGTTTGTGGAGGTGGTTGTAGAAGAGCGTGCGCAGGTGGATGGTGACTTTCATGTCGATATACCACCCGAGGATACGCCGTGTTATCTGAGAGACATTCGAGATGACATACATCAGGAACTTGATACCAAAGACAATAAATAAAAGCTGTAAGCGGCGATCTACTGGCAGGTCGATGTTCAAGATGACGTCATCGACCAGATATCGATTCACAAAGACGCTTATCTCACGGAGCGGAACGCCTACCATGATGAATAGCATCCCGAGGATGACTTTTGTCTTGTGGGGATACAGGTACTTGAAAAAACGCCAGAAGGTTTCCCATTCGCGGTTTGCCCGTTCCTGTTCTGGAGACCAGGCGGGACCTCGCCACACCTCGGGCTTTCTCTGTCGGATGTCGAGAATTCTCATTATTTTATCCGGTACTTTTCCAGGGCATCCTCATCGAGTTCACATCCGAGTCCCGGTTTTGTTGGAACAATGGCTTCGCCCTTTTCAAATTGGATGCCATCTACAATCAAATCATCTTCCCGCGTCCAACTCCCTACAAAATCACTGGGCATAACGCAATTCCGAGGCACACTTGCCGCGTGAAGATAGGCCATTTCCATTACGCCGAGGTCATTTCCAGATCCATGCCAGCAGGGAATACCAGCGGCATCGGCAATTGCAGCGTTGTGGACAAATTGCCACATGCTGCCCCCAAGATTGAAAATATCTACTGCTTCCACCTTGATTGCGTTGATGATATCGTGGGGATTCGCAAGGTGCAAGGCGACCGGGATTGTGGTTGCCGCTCTTAGCTGGCGATACCAATCCAGGTTCCATTTCGCCATTGGATCTTCGAGTACGCCGACATTGCCGACTGCTTCGAATTGTTTTGCCAATGCAATGGCTTCTGCCGGGCGATAAAATCTCTGATTCGGATCGATTGTGCATTTAAACGATATATCTGTGGCTTCCAGAATTGCCTGTACGCGAGCGACCATTGGTTCATCAGACGTACACTTCATTTTTACACCGTGAAATCCACGTTCGTAACCGAGCCGCGCATTTATAGCTGAGTCTTCAGGCGTTTGATGGCCGATCCAGTAATCCGCTGGCACGCGATCTCTGTACGCACCGCCGAGCAGTTCGTGGACCGGGCAGCCATGGATTTTGCCCACGATGTCAAAAACAGCCATTTCAAAGGCCTCATAACCCGCGCCAGATCCCCAGCCATTCAGACTCTCCCAATCGCGCGTTCCGCCTCCATCTTCAGAGACAACCGGATCTCTGAAAGGCATGACAGTGTTGCGATGCGGGGCGGCGTCTATAAATACGTTTTGCAGGCTCAGTTTGAGGGGATCTCTTCCGTTGAGCCGGTTAAATCCCTGCAGAATTGCTTCTTCAGGCGTTCCGCGAGAGGTTTCTCCCAGTCCGTAAACCCCTTCATCGGTGTTTAGCCTGATGATGTGTTTGGGTACCTGGTCCCAGCCAGCAGAACCAAATGATGCGCTGTGTACACGACCGGGTATGGTTGGAACAACGACTGTCATGATGTCGATGGATGAGATTTTCATGGCATTTTCTCCCGAATACCTGGATAAATTGATTACTGACGTTACACACGCGAAATAATTTCGTCAAGGCTATTTATCGCGGGGCGAGTTAATAATAGCCCTATTAGAATGCTATTGTAAAGTACTTTGGCATACATTATTTATTAGAGTCTTTCATCGCTATTTTTTTTTCAAAGGAGGCCGTGATGAAAATTACAAAGGTCGAGCAGATGCGCGTGTTCGTGCCCTGGCAGGATTCCTATAAGGAGCCTATGGTGTCCTGGCGAGGGATGAGCGGCACAACGCCGGAGGAAGAGGATTCCTATGTAATTGTGCAGGTGCATACCGACGAGGGCATTGTGGGGATTGGGGAGGGGGGGCGTTCGATGGCACAGACCGAGCAGCAGGCGCAGCAGTATATCGGCAAGAATCCGATGGAACTGGATATGTTCAATCTCGGGCGCCCCTGGGCACATGCCTTTCTCGATATTGCGGGTAAGGCGCTGGGGGTACCGGCCTATCGGCTGATTGGCAATGGCAAGCACAGAGACCGGGTTCCTGTGGATTACTGGTCGCCTTATCTGCCTCCGGAAGAGACCCGCAAACACGCTGAGGAGGGCGCGAAGCGGGGGTTTAAGCTACACAAGATCAAGGCGCGTCCCTGGGATACGGTGTGGCAGGTGAAGGTGATGACCGAGGCAGGCGGGCCGGACTACAAGATCCGCATAGATCCAAATGAGAAGTTCAACACTCTGTCGGAGACAGTGCGCATTGACGATGCGTTGCAGGAGTATCCCAATGTGGAATGCTTTGAAGACCCGGTGCCCAAGGCGCATCCGGAATGGTACGGGATTTTGCGGCAGAAGTGTCGGGCACCTCTGGCGATTCACACCACGGATACGCGGTTGATTCTGAACCATTTGCGACACAATGGAATAGATATTGTCAATGTAGGGGGTACGATCAACCGGGTGATCCGGGCCGCGGCAATGGCCGATGCAGCCGGATGCCCGGTGTGGATCCAGATGGAGGGACACTGCTATGCGATCCAGGCGGCGTTTAACGCGCACATAGGCGCGGCTGTGCCAAATGCCACGTTGCCCTATGGGATGCGTCCGTTTATCCGGGAAGCGTGTATTACAAAAGAGGGCTATGGATTTGCCGTAGAAGACGCGCACATGCCCGTGCCCGAAGAACCGGGGCTGGGCATTTCACTGGATATAAAAATGTGCGAGAAGTTCCGTATTGAATGATGCCTATATGCTCCGCCCGCCATCTACAATGAGGTTTTCTCCCGTGACAAAGGGGCTGAGGATGAGTCCGAGGATGGCGTCGGCGCAGTCTTCGCCTGTTGCGACGCGGCCCATTGGCGTGGCTTCCAGATGGAGTTTGCGGAAGGCGTCCCAGCCGATTCCCCAGCGCGTATCGACAAAGCCCGGGGAGATGGCATTGACCTGGATATCGGGTGCTTGACTGGTAGCCAGGGAATTCGTCAGGCAGATCAGTGCGGCTTTGGATGCGGAATAGGCAATTGAACTGCCCTTTCCAGAGATACCGGAGATGGAAGCGACGTTGACGATGCTTCCACCGCCACTTTCTTTCATCTTTGGGATTGCTGCCCTGGCTGCGAAGAAGGCCCCCTTCACATTGACGGCCATCGCGCGATCCCAATCCTCTTCGGTCAGGTTTTCCAGATCCTCCAGTGCCACGAACCGCGTCATGCCCGCGCTGTTGACGAGAATGTCGAGGCGACCGAGTTCACCGACTACGCGATCTACCATCTGCCGAACGGCTGAGTCGTCCGATACGTCTGCTTTGACGGCGATGGCTTTGCGCCCCAGTGCTTCAATATCCGCACAGGTTTGGCGTGCGTCATCCTCAGACCGGCTGTAGTTGACGGCGACATCTGCGCCTTCTGTGGCGAATAGCAGCGACGCCGCGCGACCGATACCCGTTCCTCCGCCAGTGACAAGTGCTACTTTGCCATCGAGTTTTCCCATGGTGGCTCCCTTCAATAGTGTGTGTGTAAAATCGCTTTAATTAGGCGAAGATATGCCCAAATGTCAATTGGGTTCTTAATGACCCTGAGAAGGTTAAAACTGCGTGTTTTTCAGGGCAGTTCATCTCAAGGCAATTTGTCTTGACGACCTTTGTGAATATCATACGTTGCTGATGCATCGCAATATCGCGTTGCATGTCTAAGGGAGGAAGATCGCTCTGTGGCACTCTTGCGGGATTGCACCACTGGGCGCGTGCGGGGCATTTTGAGAATTGGTCGGACACGCCGTTGAGCGCTACACGGCCAACCGTTTCAGAATCGAATCTGGAGGAGGTGGTTAGCCGCGGTATTCCTGACAAAGCCGCGTGGAACCGCTGAGAAATGTACATTTGGATTGCTTGTCTCATAGCCACAATAAAAGCCCGACCTGATTAGAATAGGTCGGGCTTTTGTTTTTTTGTCTGCTGTTTCAGGCGCGAAATCGCGTTAGGAATCCAACGCTTGCTGAAAGGCTTCCAGGCTGGGCACCTGAACCGCCGTGCGAAGCAACTGCTTGAGATGTTGCAAATCGTCAATGGCAGCAATGCGGTCAGCGATGGGATGCGCTACACTCAGACCAAATCGAATCTCCAATACATCAAGGAGATCTTCGAGCGTACTTTTTCTTTGCCCTTCTGCTCTACCTTGCTCAATGCCTTGCTCAATGCCTTGCTCAATGCCTTGCTCAATGCCTTGCTCAATGCCTTGCTCAATACCTTGTTGCTTGATGTATTGGGCATAAGATGATTCGCGCATTATAGCGTCCATGAGACCCTCCTGTGATAAGATACGATGGATGGTGTCCGGCGGATATGCCAACCCACTTAAGATCGCCAAACAATCCAAAATGTCAACCCCAATTGACGCATCCAATGACGCAGCGTACGTCGCCTGAATACACGCACGCAACCACGTTTCTGAGTCCATCCCAGCAAGACGTTTCATCAATGGGGTGAATGGCAGCAAGCCTACTTGTGTCCCGTCAAGAATGGCCTGTCCGTCTCTCTCAATCAGACGAATTACCTTGTATTGTGAGACAAAGAGGTGACCGGATACTTCCTGTGTGTAATACCCCGGATCGCGCCGCCCCGCATTGGGACGCAGGTAGATCACGCTGGAATAGATGGGTTGGCGATGGTGTTCAATCGCGCGTCCGATATAGCCAGCCATACGGAAGGGCATGGGCAGGTTGGTGCTGTCGGTGGTTTGAAATTCGGTGTGGATCAATGCCTCTTCACCCGCGATATGGACGCGGATGAGGCTGTCGATGTGTCGCGTTTCAATTGTGGGTTGCTCTGTGTCGAGGATGTCTATGACTTCGACCTCATTGTGTCCGAGTGTGAAGTGTATGAAGTCTTTTGGATAGTTTTGGATGAGGTATTTGGCGATGGTATCATATTCGGCCATGTGGATTGCCCTGTCTTAGAGGTGAATATGAGCTTACAACCTGCAACATTCAAAGCCAGAGCAAACACCGTGCCGGTGTCATAGAATTGAGTGGGAGATTGGATGTACAGAAGGACAAATACCTTATTAACAGCCAATAAGCCGTATTGTTCACGATCTGAAAACACAATCCGAGCGGAACGCAAAAGTGAACATTTTGAGCAATGAGGGGGCGGTATGGTGAAAGATATGATTCAAGCGCAAAAAGACGCTGCTTGACTCTGATACGGCGTCTTTTTTTATTTTATTTTTTAAATTTAATACCATATTGGTGTTGTGATTACAAGGCGAAGACCACAGGAGATTGGGCTATGACCCTCGAAGAAAAATTCATGTTTGACCTCGAAGGTCCGTTGCACGCCGGTACGATGAAATCGAAAATGGAATTATTCCCATTTTTTTACACGTATCGCGACGGCATCAGGCGCAAAGGCCCAATGTCATTATGCCATGATACACAAAGGAGGCGGCGATGAAAGCAGCTATTTATTGCGGTCCGTATGATATTCAGGTGGCAGATGTGCCAAAACCGGAAATCAATGCAAATGAGATTCTGGTGAAGGTGAAGGCGTGTGGGATCTGTGGGTCGGATCTGCACGCTTATCGCATCGGGCTGTTTGAAGATTCTTTGGGACGCCCGACAGAAAAGGGCCTCATCATGGGGCACGAGTTTAGCGGTGAGGTTGTAGAGACGGGACGAGATGTGCAGCGGTTTCGAGTGGGCGACCACATTTCTGGCGGGGGATTGGGCGGGTTTGCCGAATATCTCCCCCTGGAAGTCAATCCCAATCGTCCCTACAGGTTGCCCAAAACGATTAGCTTTGAAGAAGGCGCGATGATGGAGCCTCTCGCCACGTCGGTACACGCAGTGGGTCTGGCAAAGCCCGTTGAGGGAGAAACAGTGGTGATTCTGGGCGTTGGGATTATCGGTTTGGGATGCATCCAGGTCATTCGGGCAACGGCGGGTGGGCGCATTATTGCGGTTGATACATCACCGAAACGGCTGGCTATGGCGCGCCAATTGGGCGCGGATGAGATTGTGAATTTGACGGAGGTAGATCCCGTGGAGGCTGTTATTGAACTCACGGGCGGTGAGAGACCTGTGGAAAGATTCGGTGCGCGGGGAGGAAATGCCGATGTGGTGATCGATTCTGCTGGCGCAAAAGCCTCGCCGAATCAGGGGTTGACGATGCTAAAACAACAAGATGGCCGCCTCGTTCCCGTCGCATTGTTTGAAGATCAACCCGAACTCGATTTCAATCAGGTCGTGCGCAAGCAAGTCACGCTTCAGGGTTCTTGGTCATGGACCCCCGATGACTACATGCAGGGGATTGAACTCGTCAGGACAGGAAAAATTGATCGGAAACCTCTCGTTTCTCACGCCTTTCCACTCGACCAGGCACCCGAGGCCTTTGCGACACAGGCAAAACCAGGTGCTGCGATCAAAACCTTGATAAAACCGTGAATAATCATGAAAGGGATAGCATGAAGATTACCGATGTTCAAGCCTGTGTGATTGGCAGGCCCGAACCCCACAGTGGTGGGTGTGTGTGGACATTTGTCCGGATATATACCGACGAGGGCATTGTGGGTACGGGCGAATGCAATTCAGCCTCGTATTACACGGGATTTGGTTTGAAAGAATCGATTTTAAAAATGAAGGAGATGTTGATTGGTGAAGACCCGATGAATGTGGGACCGTTGTACGAGAAGATGCGTCGTCGTGGACGGTATGCGGGTACTACCCATGCACCGCTGATTTTTGCACTGACCGGCATCGAAAATGCGTTGTACGACATTGTGGGTAAGGCGTTGGGGGTGCCAATTTATCAGTTGTTGGGGGGCAAGTTCCGCGATGAGATCCGTCTCTACGCCGATTGTCACGCGGGGGATTCGGCCACGCCAGAGGCGTATGCAGAGAAGGCGCTGAGTGTTGTGGAGGAAGGCTACAGCGCGGTAAAATTTGATGTGGATCATTCGGGCGTGGGCAAGCTGGATCCGATGAATTGGACGGTGGGGGCACGGGAAATGACGCATGTGATTAATTTGATCTGTGCGATTCGCGAGGGCATTGGTTTTGACATTGATTTGGCGATTGATTGCCACGGTCAGTTTGATTTGCCCTCGGCGATTACGCTGGCAAAAGCTGTGGAAGATGTGCGGTTGATGTGGTTGGAAGAGCCAGTACCTGCTGAGAATATTGATGCGTTGGCTCAGGTGCGTGCATCTACGAGCACGGTCATTTGCACAGGTGAAAATCATTATACCCGTTTTGAGTTTTTGGAGATGTTCAGACAAAAAGCAGTGGATATCATTATGCCGGATTTGGCCAAATCGGGTGGCATTATGGAGGCCAAGCGCATTGCCGAAATTGCCGATGCGCATTATATCCCCATCGCGCCACATAATGTGTCGTCACCCCTGGGCATGATGGCCGCGTGTCATGTAATGGCGACAGTTCCCAACTTTTTTGTACTCGAATTTCACGGGCGCGACATTCCGTGGTGGGCCGATCTGTGTGGAGGCGAAGAATTTATCAAAGGGGGCTGGATGGCTGTCTCTGACAAACCCGGTATTGGCGTCGAGTTAGATCCTGCCGTCGCCAAAACACTACTGGCTGACGGGGATACCTATTTTGATTGAGGTTATATTACCCAGGGCGTTAGATGAGTTCAATATCGCGCAATATCCAGGACAGCAGTGTAAATGTGACAAAGACGGGTCGAATTTGTGGATCGAATACATAGTGGATGGGTAATGTGCCGTATCCCGTGTGGCGAAAAGATAGGAAGGATTGACCTCTAACTTCGATTTGTTCGGGACCGTGAAGGAACTGACCTGTTTTGCAGTATGTGAGTTCGTCGATGGTTGTAAATGCTTCGTCCATTTGTGTGGTCTGGTTGGCTAGCGCAAAGGGGAGGATCCATTGACACGATATGGGGGTATCTGCCGAGAGGTGCTTTTTGCCAGCTGTGCCGTTTATTTCTAAGGTCGCGTCCCGAACTGTGCCATTGATGAGCAGGCGTTTATCTGGCGTTTCTGCCTGGTACCAGTCGAGTTTCCAGTTCTGGATTGATTCTCCAATGCACTCATCCCGCGCTGTTGTGACGGTTGCTTCGTAAATTTCCCGACCACCGCCATTGCGTTTTTCAACGATCTGGTATTCTGCGCCGTTCTCTTTATTAGAGCGCGAGATTTCCACTGTTCCTATTGGTCTGTCATCGGTCAAACCGTCGGGATGTGTACTTGTCCACTGTAGGACTTCATAGGTCAATTTGCAATTGGAGTCCAATTGTATGGTTTGGGTTGGTGCATCGTAATTTTGCAATTGCCCGGCGATTGCGTTGAGTTCGGCTGGTATGATGTTCATGATCCCACCTCCTCTGTCCATCCTTTTCCCTGTTTGAGATTTGCCATTCTCTCTTCTCTTATTCTGTCTCTTTCGCCCGTTTTATCGGGTCCGCTGTATGGTATAACTGTGTTTGCATATTCGGCGAGGTATGCCGCGTGCTTGTGCTTGATGCCATCAAAGCTGGGGTCTGACGCGAGATTGTGTTTTTCCAGGGGATCGTTTGACAAATCGTAAAGCGTGTGTTGTCCCGAGTCGTAGAGGATGGATTTGTACTGGTCGTCGCGAATGGCGATTGCACTCGCATTTTCTCCTATGACGCTTTCTCGCCAGGTAATATCGTCATGTCCTTCGATGAGTGAGCGCAGGCTATTTGCATAAGTGGCATCGGGTAGGGGAGGCGCACCGGCGTAATCGCAGATTGTAGCGGGGATATCCACGCCCGATATGAAGTGCGAATCGTTTTGTCCATTGGGGATGCTGCCGCGTTGCGAAATGACGAGCGGGACTGCCCAGGCTTCTTCTTCAAAAAAGCCCTTCAATATTCTTCTGTGATGCCCAGAGCCTTCGCCGTGGTCAGCGGTAAAGATGATGAGGGTGTTTTCAATGAGTCCGTTGTTTTCCAATGTGTCGTAGATCAACCCTATCTGAGCGTCAACAGTTTCTACCATTCGGTAACACTGGTAGATGTAATATTGCCAGTCTGTTTCTGACCAGTGGTCAACCCGG
>JAJEAX010000205.1 GCA_022822565.1 Candidatus Latescibacterota bacterium | reverse complement strand
CGGATGGCCGTGCTGGCACGGGGTATGGTCAGGGATGCTCTGGATGCTTTTGTCAATCGCGATGTGGAATTGGCCAATAAGGTGCGTAAAATTGACGATACAATGGATGCGTTGCGCGATCAAATTTTCCGCGAGTTGTTGACGTACTTAAATACGGGTATGTCTTCGACTGTAGATCAGGCTATTTTGCTCATTCTCGTGTCCCGGCATTTGGAGCGTATAGGTGATCATTCATCCAATATTGCCGAAAATGTCGTCTATCTCGTTCAGGGGCGTATTGTGAGACATCAAAAAGAGGAATTGCGCACAGGAGAAGAGTAATTAACGGTTTTGTCGCGTAAACGACACGCGATTGTAACACGGCAATGATATCGTATTCAAAGCACGACGTATTCTCCCTCTTGGGAACCGGCCCGCGACCCGGTTCCCATTTTTTTTGCCTCGAATTTGAATTCGGGGCTTTTTCGTTGACCCAAAACAAATCCCTGTGTATTTTACTGTTTGGAAGTATTATTATCTATGCTTATAAAAACTAAGGTGGTTAATCTCCTTGCCCAATTGCATAAAATCCGAAGCCCGGTTTTGCGAGCGCTGCGGGACTTTGCTAATTGTAAAAGCAGTTGAAGATCGGGAGAGGCCGTGTTGTCCGTCGTGTGGGTTTGTGGCTTATCTCGACCCCAAGGTAGCGGCTGGCGTTATTGTCACTCTCGATGGTGGCGTTGTCTTGCTCAAGCGCAATATTGAACCCGGGTTTGGCAAGTGGGTGTTCCCCGGCGGATATGTGGATGCGGGCGAGCCAACCGATGTCGCGGCTGTACGCGAGACCCGCGAGGAAGTGGGGTTGGAGGTTGAGATCGGCGAGTTGCTCGGCGTGTTGTCTTATGAAGGGGAACGGGTGGTACTGGTTGTTTACACTGGACGGGTTGTGGGCGGAAAGTTGGAAGGCAATTTTGAATCGCAGGCTGTGGCTACATTTGCCCCCCGGGATATTCCCTGGAATGATCTGGCTTTTGACACGACCAGAGAGGCATTGCAAATTTGGGTAGCGCAGTATGGCGAAATGTATCAAAAAGAAAGGTTATTATGCTGAATTCTATTGAAGATGTTGAAGAGCGGTTTGCCGAGCAGGGGTATATCACGGACCGCACATTGGCAACGACGATTTTTTTGGCGCAGTCGCTTGGCAAACCGATTTTTCTGGAGGGGGAACCAGGCGTTGGAAAGACAGAAGTGGCCAAAGTTATGGCCGGTATTTTTGATACCGAGTTGATTCGATTGCAGTGCTATGAAGGCATTGATGCCAATACGGCATTGTACGAGTGGAACTATCCGCGCCAGATGCTGGAGCTAAGGCTCGAAGAGGCGCGAGGAATCGACAAGGCCGAAATTGGTCAAAATATTTTCCGCGAAGATTTTTTGCTCAAGCGTCCCCTTTTGTCGGCTCTTGAGGGTAGCGCAGAAAAGCAACAGGTGTTGTTGATTGACGAAGTGGATCGGTCGGATGAAGAGTTTGAGGCATTTTTGCTGGAGGTGTTGTCCGATTTCCAGATTACGATTCCCGAGATTGGTGCGATAAAAGCGATGCAAGTGCCGTTTGTCGTACTTACGTCCAACCGAACGCGCGAGTTGCACGATGCACTGAAGCGCCGGTGTTTGTATTTGTGGATTGACTATCCCACGTTTACCAAAGAAATGGATATTGTGCGGTCGCGTGTGTCGGGCGTGCAGGACGAATTGGCACAACAGGTTTGCGGGTTTATGCAACTGTTGCGCAATCGCGATTTTTACAAAAAACCCGGTGTTGCCGAAACGATTGATTGGGCACTGGCTTTGATGGCTATGCAAGTTGAAGAACTGGATCCTCAGATAGTTGATGCGACATTGGGATGTGTTTTGAAGTATAAAGAAGATATTGAAAAAATTCAGGAAGACGGCCTGCCACAACTGATTGAGAAGGCTCGATTGTTAAAAGAACGCACGCAAGTTGGCGTTTAGGAGATCACATGCCAAGAACCATGTTGGGACGAGTTGTCGGTTTTTCAAGGGCTTTGCACAATGCAGGCGTTGAAGTCAATGCGGGCAATCTCATCGATTTGTGCGATAGTTTTCAATATATCAGCCTGCACAATCGAAGCGATTTTTATGCTGCTGCGCGTGCAACACTGGTGTCGCGCTATGACGATCTGGAGACTTTTGACGAGGTTTTCAGGGCTTTCTGGGCGCGGCCGATTTTGCCCGACGATATGACGTTGACCGATACTGATGCCGGCGGAGATCCGGATCTCGATGTTCAGGCAGATGTCAATGAGGTGGTGGATACCGCAGATTTGCAGGAAGAGGCCGAAGGGGAGGGCGAGTCCGAGGAGGTTGGATATAGCCCCGATGAGGCTTTGATGGGAAAAGATTTGGCCGCAATGTCCGATCGCGAGATTGAGCAAGCCCGAAAGGTGATTCACGAGATTGTGAATATTATTGCCAATCGCCGCAGTCGCAGGCGCGTGCCCGAAAATCGAGGGGCTGAGCTGGATTTCAGGCGCACATGGCGGCGCAATGCGCTATATGGTTCTGATGGTGTGGAATTGATGATGAAGCGGCGGCGCATCAAAAAGACCAAGCTGATGTTGTTGTGTGATGTGAGCGGATCTATGGATTGTTATAGCCGCTTTCTAATCCGCTTTATCTACGCGCTCAAGCGCGAAATCCGAGATGTGGAGGTCGGGGTGTTTTCCACGCGGATGACCGCGATTTCGCGACTGCTCAAGACAAAAGGCATTGAAGAATCGCTCGTGGAAGTGGCTGATACGGTACACGACTGGGCGGGTGGAACAGATATTGGTGGGTGTTTGCGCGAGTTTAACGACCAGTTTGCGCGCGATATGCTGCACTCGCGCACTGTGATGATTATTGTGAGCGATGGCTGGGATCGGGGCGATCCCGATTTGATGCGACAAGAGATGGCGCGTTTGCGAAAGCGCGTGCA
>JAJEAX010000204.1 GCA_022822565.1 Candidatus Latescibacterota bacterium | reverse complement strand
CCCAGACCAAAATACAGGCGCAAAACCTCGGTCTCGCGGTCGTCCAGAGATGTGAGCACATCTTTTACCTGTTCGCGCACCGAATCTTCTACAACTTCCTCATCGGGTGCCTTTTGCGTCTTGTCCGGCAACACATGCAGCAAACTGTGGTCATCCTCCTCGCGGAAAGACGCATCTAGAGACCAGACATCGCGCGCGCGCATCAACGTATCCTGAACCATCTCCACTGACACGCCGAGTTCTTTGGCCACAGTTTCGGGTTCGGGTTCGGTCTCACTCGATTGCCTCAGTTCGCGCGAGACCTTTGAAATATTGTGCAACAAATCAATGCGGTTAATAGGCAACCGCACAACCCGCGAATCCTGTGCCAGACTCTGGTGAATCGCCTGTCGGATCCACCAGACAGCATAGGAAATAAACTTAAAGCCCCGCGTGCCATCAAAGCGCTCGGCAGCCGTCATCAGGCCCATATTGCCCGCGCTGATCAAATCGGCCAGAGGCACCCCGTGATTTTGATATTCGCGCGCCACACTCACCACAAAACGGAGATTGGCGGAAACCAGTTTATCTCTGGATCTCTGGCAACCTTTATGAATCTTTTTTGCCAGTTCAATCTCTTCCGCACTCGAAAGGGGTTCAGACGTGGCAATGTCTCGCAGATACAAATCCAGAGACTCACTATCTTGAATCATAATTCCAGGCAAGGGGAACCTCCTGTAAAAGGATGGGGAGATGATATATATGCTATAAAACAGAATAGGGAGCCGGCACCTTGCGCATTTGCGCGAGGTGTTCCGTCATAAATTGATACATACTCATCGATGTGTCGCAGGCCATCAAACCCGCTCGCACATCTGAATTTTTAAACAACAGTGCCAAATTGCTCAAAACCGACAGATAAGGCACGGGAGCCGCATCGGGTACTGCAACCATGCATATCACATGAACGGGTTCTGCATCTGGGGGAAAAGCAATACCCGTCTGGGAAATGCCCAACGCCACACCGGGCTGAGCAACCGAGCGGCATCGCGCGTGGGGCAATGCAACACCTCGGCCCAAAACAGTACTCATCTGATCTTCTCGATCCAGAATAGTTTGCAAAAACTTCAGACTATCGACCACTTTCCTGCGCCCATAGAGCCGATCAACCAGTTCTTTGATAGCTCCCATGCGATCCTGGGATTGCAGATCGGGTACAAGAAGCGAAACATCAAAATGAAAAACGTCTTCTTCAGGTAAAATAGTTGTTTGAGTCACCAGATCCCCACACTCGACAAAAATGCAAAATTTGCACCTTCAAACTATAAGACATTTATTAAAAAAGGAGAATAACACATTAACATCAATAAAAACATAAGGTTAATCTCCAACATTAAAAATCCGCGATAAACGCACCCCAATATTACAGCAATATCCGTGCCAAAGAATTTCCTATACACATAACTTATTGTTTATATTGAATAAAAGTCAGAAAATCCGATCTGCATACTCTTTTTCATCTCACTTAGCATGCAAAAATTGCACCCTGTTTTATAAATAAAATGCAAAAATTGCGTTTTGGGAAATTAGCGCAGGTTATACGCCTTGATCTTGTATTGCAACGCGCGAACACTGATCCCCAGCAAAGCCGCGGCCTTTTTGCGATTTGCCGTCACATGTGCAAGTGTTTTTTCGATAAGCGCGCGCTCTGCGTCTTCAAGCGACGAACCGAGTTCGACCGTTATAGTATCTGTCGCATTCTGGGCATCGCGCACTCGAGAGGGCAAATGATCGACATTGGCCTTTTGATCTGCACAGGTTACCACAATACGCTCAATAGTATTTTTCAACTCGCGCACATTGCCGGGCCATAAATAGGCCAGAACCCTATCCATCGCATCGGGCGTTAATTCCATGCGCGGTTTGTGGTGCAACACACACAGATTATCAAAAAACACATCGATCAAAAGCGGAATATCTTCGACGCGCTCGCGAAGCGGTGGCAGGCGAATGGGCACCACATTGATGCGATAATACAAATCCTCTCTAAACCGCCCTTCTGCCACCTCCCGTTCGAGATCGCGATTGGTGACAAAAATGGTTCGCACATCTGCGGCCACCGCTTTGGTACTGCCCACCGGTCGATACGCTCTTTCTTCTAATACGCGAAGCAAATCGACCTGATTGGGCAAAGGAATTTCACCCACTTCATCAAAAAAGAGCGTCCCGCCTTCAGCCGCGGCAAAAAACCCCGCCTTATCCGCCGTCGCCCCCGTAAACGCGCCCTTTACATAACCGAACAACTCACTGCCAAATAACGTCTCGGCAAACGCCCCGCAGTTCATCGCCAATAGGGGCGCATTCCGCCGCGCACTCGCCTGATGAATCGCACGCGCCACGAGTTCTTTGCCCGTACCCGTTTCTCCAGTAATCAAAACCGGCACATCGGTCATCGCCGCCTGCGCCACAGTATCACAAACCTGTTCCATCGCGGCACTTCGATGCACGATATCCCCATTTTCGCCATTGGAGTCCAGACGCGCCCGCAATACGCGGTTCTCCGCCACCAGTGCCTGGTGATCGAGCAAACGCTCTAAGGACAGGCGCAATCGCTTCAGATCTACCGGCTTGGTCAAATAATCATACGCCCCTCGTCGCATGGCTTCAACAGCCGTCTCCACCTCGCCATAAGCCGTAATCACAATAACGCCAATCTCGCGATTTGCACCGCTCACCCACTTCAAAAGTGCCAGCCCATCCTGCCCCGGCATCTTGAGATCAAAAATTGCGGCATCATACTCATGGGCTTCCATAAGTGCTTTTGCCCGATTCCCATCATAAGCCACATCAACCCGATAACCGTCTTTGGTCATCGCCTCCCGCAGACCTTCGCAGATATAGTACTCATCATCCGCAATTAAAATCCGAATCTCACTCGCATCCATAAGTTACCTCTTATGCTCGGGCAAATACACCCGGAAGGTCGTTCCTCTTTCGGGAAGGCTCTCGACATCGATATGCCCTCCGTGCTGATAAATAATGCGCTGGGCAATAGACAATCCCAACCCGGTACCTTCATCCTTCGTCGTATAATAAAACTCGAAAATGCGATCCACCTCTTCTTCTGGAATCCCGCATCCCGTATCTGTAAGCATCAAACACACCTGCCCCAACTCGGTTTGTGTTCGGGCAACCAAATCCCCACCCGTAGCCATAGACTGAAAGGCATTCACCACAATATTGAGCACAGCTTGACCGAGTTGATCTTCATCTCCATTAATCGCGGGCAGACTGTCGGAAAGTTCCAGACGCAACACAACCTCGCGCTCGCGTGCTTCGGGCGAGACCAGCTCAAAAACGCGGCGAACCACATCGTTGAGAGACACCTGCCGCAAATGAAGTTTGGGCGTACGCGAAAAACGCAAAAAATTATACACAAGACGGTCGAGCCGTTTCATCTCTGTCTGCGCGATATTGAGCCGCCCCGCAAGACGCTCTTTCAATGCACTTGACAACTCGCCGAGATCTTCTTCCAACAACTGCAACTGAATATCAATCGCCCCCAGAGGATTGCGCACCTCATGGGCAACAGAAGCGGCCAAACGCCCCAACGCCGTCATTTTTTCAACTTGAAAGATCTCCCATTCCATCCGCTTTATCTCAGACACATCGCGCACCGCCAGCACCAGCCCAGACCGCGTATCCGCATCTAAAAACGACGTACTCACGCGCAGATGTTGCAATCCACCATCGGCATTGTGGTGTACCAGATCCGTATCTGACACCAGCACCTTATTTCTTATACCCTCGTTCAAAATCCGCAACAACTCAGGGCGTTGGGCAAACAGCACCCCTGGCGATGCGCCACAAACGGCCTGTTTGTCCCATCCCATCAACGCAATCAGATGTGCATTGGCCATCACGGCCCGATGTGTCTTGTCAAAAGCCACAATGCCCTCCCCCAGCCCTTCCAGAATTGAAGCACTATAATCCGTAGCCATATCCATGCGCGTTCTCCAAAGACGAATAGACGAATAGACGAACCCTGCCCCACCACCCAAAACCTCTGGATTGCGGCTTAAGCATGCCGCAATGACGGCTTTCAGGTACATTACCTGTTTCGTTGATTCGCCGTTCCGCTGATTATTGTTAATTTTCCATATTTCAACCCAAAGCGCAAGCCCAAATATCTTGACACCTATCCGTAGCGTGATATTATTAACCTCTGACGTAGCCATTTCCAAAGGACTACCCATTGAATAAACAAATCGTCAATACCCTCCCACGCGATCTTCTCAACGCAAAAAAAACATCAGACGCCTGGCCCACCGAACGCCTGTCGTACTTGCGAACCTATCTCGACACCACCTGGAAAACTATTCGTACACAACACCGGGACGGTGCATCGGGCAGCACGATAGTTGCAGCACTCACACAGCGCGTCGATACACTCATCCAGGCATTGTATGCCGAAGCAGTTGAAGAACACGGAGAACCAACCGGATTTGCCGTAATCGCACAGGGGGGGTATGGCCGGGGCGCGCTCAATCCCCACTCGGACATCGACCTGTTATTTCTCTTTCGCAAAAAAGTCCATGAAGGCGACCCCATAACGCGCGCGATTCTCCACACCCTGTGGGATCTGCGATTTGACGTGGGATACAGCACCCGCACCCTTTCCGATTGCGTCACTGCAGCGCAAGACGACACCGACTCCCTCACCGCAATGCTCGAAACGCGCCATCTCGTGGGCGATCCCACCCTGAAGACCCAACTGCAAGACGCCCTTGCGCGGCGGTTCTACGGTCGGCGTGCGAGCGGTTTTATCAACAAAAAAAACCAGGAACGCATCCAACGACACAGCAAATTCAAATTTTCAACCCAACTCCTCGAACCCAATATAAAAGAAAGCCCTGGAGGATTGCGAGATATTCACACAGCGGGCTGGTTCTTAATGGCACGCCGCGGTATTCGCGCCCCCGAAGGCTTGCAAGAAAGCCATATACTCACCCGCAGAAATTACGAGATCTATGTCAAAGCCCTGGACTTCATGCTGCGCACGCGCAGCGAACTGCACTTTCACACGGGCAAACCCTTTGATGTGCTCGAACACGACCTGCAACTCGCTATTGCCAAAAATCTGGGCTACAAAGACCGCGACAATGAACTGGGCGTTGAACACTTTATGCGAGACTACTACACCCATGCGCGTGCAATCAAACACCTCAGCGACCTGATATGCGAACGCCTCAAAGGCCAATCTTCCACCGGTCGGGCTGTGGGATTGCTCACGCGCCGTCAACTCGATGACGGCTCCGTGCTACACCACACGCACATCGCCCTGCCCAAAAAGCGACGCCATTTTTTTGACAACACGCCCCATCGCCTCCTCTCCCTTTTCCTCAATTCACAGCGATTCGGCGTTCCCCTCAATGAAGCCGCCAAACAGGGAATCAAAGACCACATCCATCTCATCGACGACACCTTCAGGTCTTCTGAGCGCGCCAGTCGCATCTTCCTCGACCTCTTCCGCGCACCCGTCGGCATTGGCACCACCCTTCGCACCATGCACGAACTCGACGTCTTGGGCACTTACGTACCCGAATTCGGCAGCCTGACCTGCCTGGTACAATACAATCGCTATCACATCTACACGGCAGACGAACACACCCTGGTCGCTGTAGAGCGTCTCGACCACCTCGCGCGATCTCCTTCTTTGCCCCATGATTTGCAGCACCTCAGACGCGTGTACAATGAAATCCCGAGAAAAGAGCTTCTCTATCTCGCGCTATTGATGCACGACGTGGGAAAATCTGTTCGCGACAAAGATCACAGCATTGTCGGTGCAGAAATGACACGGGACTTTCTCAAACGCCTTCAATTGCCCGACGACCAGATAGAAACCGTTGTTTTTCTCGTGCGACACCATCTCGCAATGTCCGCCATTGCCCAGCGTCGCGACCTGTCAGATCAGCGCATGATCGCCGAATTTGCCAGCACATTTTCACACCCCGATGTCTTGCGTATGCTCTATGTACTCACTTATGCCGACCTGTCTGCCGTCACACAAACTGCGTGGACCGCCTGGAAAGGTCACCTCTTGCGCGAACTCTACGAAAACACCTTTTATCTCCTCACGCAAAGCACCCAACCCAATCGCGAGCAACCCGAACTACAAGACATTCAAAAAATCCTCACGGCTCTGAAATCGCGCATTCCATATCAGACCCTTGTCGAACATCTCAACAACATGCCCCCGCGCTATCCCGAGCAAAACAGCCCAGAAGAAATTGCACAACACCTGCAACTCATAGATGCAATGGGATCCTCGCTGGTCGCCGTTAGCGTACAACCCGGCGGACTCTTTCTGGAAATCACCATCTGTACGCACGACCAACCCTTTCGCCTATCTGAAATTTGTGGTGTGCTGGCAACCCGCGACATCAACATCTTCAGCGCACACGCCTACACGCGCAACGACGGCACAGTCATCGACATTTTCCAGGTAACTTCCGACGCGGAAAACAACGCCGCATTACGAGAAAAAATTCAACAAACCCTGACCGATGTCTTTCAACAAAAAGAGCGCGTCTCAGACCTATTCGCCAATTACAGTCAAAGGTGGTCCCTGAAGCGCCAGCCCACAGTTCCCATATCCCCTAAAATCACATTCGACAACAATGTTTCTATGCGCTCTACCGTCATCGATATCACCGCACGAGATGCAACGGGCCTCCTGTACCGCATCACGCGCACATTATCAGACCTCGGCCTCGACATTTACACCGCCCGCATTGGCACACAGGCAGACCGCGCTGTGGATGCCTTTTACATACGTAAAAATGGGGATAAAATCACAGACCCCGCACAGCTCGAACACATCACCCGCGAACTCACGCACGCGATTGAAAATCCTTGACAAGCCACATTGTTTGTTTTACGTTTAGGTCAACTTCAAAATGCATTCCCTCGCACCAATGCCCCGCATTCTGCCCCACAATCTTCCAAAGCATTGTTCTCTGTAGGCTTCGCAGTACCCCAATGATTTCGCACAACGTCTGTTTTATATCCCCATAGCATGGTGTCGCTCGGGCATACATTATTTCTCCCCTTCCAACCCATCAGGAACCCCAAAAAATGGCAGTGACCGAAGAAAGATTGAACATGTTTGAGTTGCAGGAATGCAGCATACCCGAACTCAACAAACACGCACAGACTCTCAATATTCAAGGCTACAGCAGCCTGCGAAGACAAGAACTTATCTTTGCTATTCTCCAGAGCCAAACCGCAAAAAGTGGACGTATCTTCGCCCAGGGTGTGCTCGACATCCTCGAAGATGGATTTGGCTTCCTCAGATCGCCAAAGTACAATTATTTGCCCGGCCCCGACGACATCTATGTGGGACACTCGCAAATCAAACGCTTCAATCTGCGAACTGGAGACACCATATCGGGGCATATTCGCCCACCGAGAGGTGACGAAAAATACTTTGCACTCATCCGCGTTGAGGCCGTCAATTTTGAAGATCCGGAAGTCGCAAAACAAAAAATCCTATTTGACAATCTCACGCCACTGCACCCGGACGAACGCATCGACCTCGAGTACGATCCGCAGGACCTTTCCACTCGGATCATGAATCTCCTCACCCCAATAGGCAAAGGGCAACGCGGCATGATTGTCGCACCCCCGTTTACGGGCAAGACCATGCTCCTGCAAAAAATTGCCAACGCCATTACCAAAAACCATCCCGAAATCACGCTTATTGTCCTCCTCATTGACGAGCGCCCCGAAGAAGTCACAGACATGATCCGTTCGGTCGAGGGCGAAGTCGTCAGTTCGACCTTTGACGAACTCCCGACCCGACATGTACAGGTCGCCGACATGGTCATAGAAAAAGCCAAGCGATTGGTCGAACACCAGCAGGACGTCGTCATCCTACTCGACAGCATTACCCGCCTGGCTCGCGCCTATAACACCGTTGCTCCCCACAGTGGGCGCATTCTCAGCGGGGGTCTCGACTCTACTGCCATGCAGTGGCCCAAGCGATTTTTTGGCGCAGCGCGCAACATCGAAGAAGGCGGCAGCCTGACCATTCTGGCAACTGCTCTTGTCGAAACTGGAAGCCGGATGGATGAAGTCATCTTCGAAGAATTTAAAGGCACGGGCAACATGGAACTCAAGCTGGACCGCAGGCTCTCCAATCGCCGCATCTTTCCCGCCATTGACGTATCCATGTCCAGCACGCGCAAAGAAGAACTCCTGCTCAAAGAAAAAGAACTCAACCGCGTTTGGATCTTGCGAAAACTACTCAACCAGATGCAACCTCTGGAAGCGATGGAATTTTTCACAGAACGCACCAAAGAAAACAAAACCAACGAAGACTTCCTCAATGCCATGAGTGAACCGATTCACGCCTTCTAAAACCCACAACTTGATTATTTTTGGGCATTTTGGTATATTCTTCGGCCTGTCTTTCTTTAACAACAATCGAACAACTTGAGGATAATCGCATGAAACCCAATATTCATCCAGAATACCGCGACGTAATCTTTGAAGACGTCAGTGCCACCCCACCATTTCGGGTCAAAACGCGATCGACGCGCACCTCTGAAGAAACCATCGAATGGGAAGACGGCAACACCTATCCACTGATCAAAATGGAAATCAGTTCCGCTACCCATCCGTTCTTCACGGGCAAGATGATGCTGGTTGACACCGCCGGTATGGTCGAGCGCTATCGCCGCCGCTATGGTATTGAAAGCGACGAAGAAGAAAACGCAGAAGAAAAAACGGACAGTTAGCAACGCAATCCACATATAGAAGGGCGAAACGGCCGCATACCGCGACTGTTTCGCCCTTTTTGTATAGCTATCGGCTTTTAGCTTCCCGCCCTTCACACTTCACCCTTCACACTTCTAAAATGTTTGAACAACTCAAAACCATTGAAACCCGCTATTTCAAACTCGGCGAAGAAATGGCCAGACCCGAAGTCGCCGCAGACCCCAACCGCATTCGCAAACTCGGCAAAGAATATCGCGACCTCGAAGAAATCGTCACAACGTATCGCGACTACAACAACGTGCGGGAAGAACTGGACGAAATAAACGATATCATCAGCACATCGGATGACGCCGAACTCGTCGATATGGCGCAGATGGAAAAAGAAGACCTCGCCCCGCGCGAATCAGACCTGTCCAACAAGCTCAAAATGCTCTTAATCCCCAAAGACCCCAACGACAGCAAAGACACCGTCGTCGAAATACGCGCAGGCGCGGGCGGAGACGAAGCCGCCCTCTTTGCCGCCGACCTCCACCGCATGTACTTGCGCTATGCAGAAAACACGGGTGGCCGCTGTGAAATCCTCAGCTCAAATCCCACGGGAATTGGTGGATACAAAGAGATCATCTTCTTAGTCGTTGGCAACGGCATCTACGGCAGGCTAAAATACGAAAGCGGTGTACACCGGGTCCAGCGCATACCCGAAACCGAATCCAGCGGCCGCATCCACACCTCGACAGCCACCGTAGCCGTTCTTCCCGACGCAGAAGATGTCGATATAGACATCGATCTCAACGACCTCAAAATCGATGTCTTTCGCTCCTCGGGTCCCGGCGGTCAAAGCGTCAACACCACCGACTCAGCAGTGCGCATCACCCACATGCCATCGGGACTCGTCGTCACGTGTCAGGACGAAAAATCCCAGCACAAAAACAGAGCCAAAGCACTCAAAGTCTTGCGCTCGCGCCTGCTCGATCAGGCCATCCGCGAACAACAGGCAAAAACCGCCGCCGACCGCCGCTCACAAATTGGCAGCGGCGACCGAAGCGCGAAAATTCGCACCTACAATTTCCCACAGGGACGCGTAACCGACCACCGCATCAAACTCACCCTGCACAGACTTGAAGACATTCTGGACGGCAACATCGCAGAACTCATCGAAGCCCTTCGCCTCTCTGACCAAACGGAAAAACTCAAACAGCAGGAACAAATCTTCTAACCCCATGTCCCCCTCCATTCACCATCTCCTCATCTGGGCCAGAGATATCCTCATCAAAGCGGATGTCCCCAGTCCACGGGCAGATGCCGAATGGACACTCGCCCATGTGCTCCAGTGCCCGCGTTCAGAACTGCTTACACATCAGCCGCTCACACCCGAACAAAACGCGACCTTTCGCAACTTGATACACCGCCGCGCCAATCGCATCCCCCTGCAACACCTTTTGGGCAACACCGAATTTTACAGCCTCCCCTTTTACACATCGCCCGATGCCCTGATCCCCCGACCGGAAACAGAAACCCTCGTCGAAATTGTCCTCGACCAATTAAAAAACATCACAAAACCCCGCATCCTCGACATTGGCACCGGATCGG
The DNA here is from genome assembly GCA_022822565.1 of Candidatus Latescibacterota bacterium. Classification (GTDB taxonomy): domain Bacteria; phylum Latescibacterota; class UBA2968; order UBA2968; family UBA2968; genus VXRD01. Next base: position 13,389 of record JAJEAX010000204.1, on the reverse strand, counting down.
GCATCATCGCCATCACCCTGTGCAAATCACTCCCCGAATCGCATGTAATCGCCACAGACATATCGCGCAAAGCACTTGACCTCGCCAGCCAAAACGCCTGCCTCAACGGCGTTTCCGACCGCATTTCCTTTCTGCAAGCCGACCTCCTCACACCCTTTGCACCGCCAGAGGGCTTCCATGCCATCCTCTCCAACCCCCCCTATATTCCCAGCCGTACAATTGACGCGCTACAACCCGAAGTCCGCGCCTGTGATCCTCGCCTCGCCTTAGACGGAGGCAGAGACGGCCTCGACTTCTATCGCAAAATCATTCCCACCAGTGTCCCTTTGCTCGCGCCGGACGGATTATTGGGTTTGGAAATCGGCCACGACCAGACAGATGCCGTCACCCAACTCCTCGCGCGACAAAGTGGCCTCACCCACATCGCTACCCACACCGACCTCGGGGGATATCCCCGCGCGGTACTCGCGCGGACAACCGCCAATTGCTAATCATTGACTTTTACGACCTTTTTTGTTAATTTCTCACGCCTTAAACCCATCGTTTTGTCGGTGGTTTATATTCGTTTGTCTCACCCCTTTATAAACGCGCCATGTTAGACCAAATTTTTGCGCCCATCCAATATCAGATCGCACGCTTTGAAACCCGTCTGGAAGAAATCATGACGGCCTCTGATGTCGGGGGCATACAAGAAATGGCCTATCACGTTGTTAAAAACAGGGGCAGGCGTTTTCGACCTGCTCTTGCATTCTTAACAGCGCAGGCCGTAGGCGAGTGTTCAGATGCGGTGATCGATGCTGCTGTAGGCGTTGAAGTTATACAAACGGCATCGCTCATTCACGATGACGTAATCGACAACGCGGAAACGCGCCGGGGTGCCGACGTCTTACACCTCCAGTGGGGCAACCGCGCAGCCATTTTGATGGGCGATTTTCTCTTTGCCAAATCAATGCAAGTGCTCGTTGGACTCAACTCTCTACCGGTCATGGAGGCCACGACCCACGCGATACAGCGCGTCGTCGAAGGAGAAATACTCGAGGGCGAAATGTCTTCTTCGGGCGAAGCGTCGCTCTATTTTCGCATGATCAACAAAAAAACGGCATCACTGCTCGCGCTGGCTTGCGAATTGGGTGCTATTTTGGGCAAAGGATCGCCCAACCAGATCGCTCGCATGGCGTCTTTCGGCAGTGAAATCGGCGTTGCCTTCCAGATTACCGACGACGTCCTCGACCTGATGGGCAGTGCAAATAACATGGGCAAACCCACGGGAAACGATCTTCGAGAAAAAAAATTGACCCTACCCTTAATTCGGGCACTGGCAAACTGCAAAAATGGCGAAGCTGCCCATATTCGCAGCAAAGTACTCAATGGCGTAGAAACCGACAGCGACTGGCGAGAAATCATGCGCTTTGTCCAGCGCTATCGGGGCGTAGAAGCCGCGCGAGAAGAAGCGCGTTCTTATGCACAATCCGCTCTCAAAAATCTGAATGCTCTACACACCTCCAGCGCGCGCGACGCGCTTGCACTGGCGGTTCAACACGTCGTTGAACGCGACCAGTGAATCACACTTAAACGGAGTAACTTTCTGCGATGACCCGAGAATACTGGCGTTTGTTAATCATCTGTGCGACCATAGTGCTCGCACTTTTTTATCTCTATCCCACCTACCAATTTTACTACGCACCTCCGGAAAATTTAGACCAGCGAGAGCGCGTAAAACAGCAGGCCATCAACCTGGGATTGGACTTGCAAGGGGGTATCCACCTCGTCCTCGAAGTGGATCAAACCAATCTCTCAGAAGATGAAAAAACAGACGTGGTTGCGCGCGCCCTCGAAATTATCCGCAATCGCATCGATCAATTTGGCGTCTCTGAACCCATTATTCACCGCGAAGGCGATTGGCGCATCGTGGTCGAATTGCCGGGTGTGCAAGACATCGAACGCGCCAAGGGCCTGATCGGCAAAACCGCGCGCCTCGAATTTAAAATCCTCAAATCCGACGCCGACCGCGCTGGCATAATCGAAAAAATTGACCGACACCTTGCCGCACAAGCACCTGTTGACAGCGCGAAAGCCGAAGACCCGCTCCTCGGGCAACCGGCAGAAGAAATCCCTTCTCTCTCTCGCTATATGCTCTCTTCTCGGGGAGACTTCGTGGTGCCGGAAGACAATATACTAACCGTGCGAGAACTTCTGAATCGCCCGGACGTACAAAAGCTCCTGCCACCCGACGCGCAATTCCTGTGGAATTCCAAAGAGGAAGAAATGGGCGACGGGCAACGCTACCGCGCGCTTTATTATCTCAAAAGGCGCGTAGAAATGACGGGCGAAATCCTCTCCGATGCCTCTGTCACAACCGGACAATCTTTTGAAAACGCCGGTCAACCCATCGTCAACTTCACCACCACCAGCCAGGGTGTGCGTCTCTTTGGGCGCGTCACGGGCGCCAACGTGGGCGAACGCATGGCCATTATCCTCGACGATCAGGTCTATTCCGCACCCACAATCCGCTCCAAAATCAACCAGGGCTCGGGCATTATTGAAGGCACGGGCACCATTGACGAAGCCAAAGACCTCGCCATTGTCTTGCGCGCGGGTGCGCTACCCGCCGACGTCAATATCGTCGAAGACCGCACGGTCGGACCTTCACTTGGGCGCGACTCCATAGAACAGGGCAAAAATGCAGCCCTCATCGGCCTCGTCATCGTCATCATCTTCATGGTTATCTACTACGGCTTTTCGGGCCTCGTCGCCGATCTTGCGCTCGTGCTCAACCTCGTCTTTGTCATGGCCATACTCGCGGCATTTCAAGGCACGCTCACCCTGCCCGGCATAGCGGGTATTATTCTAACCATCGGTATGGCAGTAGATGCCAATGTGCTGATTCTCGAACGCATCCGCGAGGAATTGCGCGCAGAAAAAACCTTGCGGGTAGCCATTGAAAATGGTTATGCGCGCGCCGTTCAGACCATCGTAGATGCCAACGTAACCACCATCATCACCGCCATCGTGCTCTACCAATACGGCACCGGCCCCATCAAGGGATTTGCCCTCACCCTGATGATCGGTATCATCTCCTCGATGTTCACCGCCATCTTTGTCACGCGCACCATTTACGACACCATTGTCTCGCGTCAGGTCAATCCCCGCCTCAGCATCGGCAGGCTGCGCGTATTTGGCGACACCAGCATCAACTTTCTCGGTGTTCGACGGGGCGCTTTCATCTTGTCGGCTGTTCTCATCCTGTTCGGCCTGGGATCCACCATCACCAAAGGCGGTTATAACCTGGGCATCGACTTTGCCGGCGGCACATTGCTCGAATTGCACTTTGATCCCCCGGCCTCTGTCGGCGACATCCGCCAGTCTCTGGGCGACGTCCGCGTTGAGGACCAGAGCATGGACTTGCGCAACAGTGAAATCAAAGAATTCGGCACGGTCAACGACATCCTCATTCGCGTGGAAGAAGAAGCCGAAGGCACGGCCATCGCAGACGCCATAAAAACCAGACTCAAATCCGATTTTGCCGGCAATATTCAAGATGAGACCGAGTGGTTGCGGCGGCAGGAAGCCGTCGGGCCCAAAATAGGCGAAGAACTCAAGACCAATGCCGTATATGCCATCCTCGTCGCAATGATACTCATTATCGTCTATGTGTGGTGGCGCTTCAGGCAAATCGAGTTCGGGATCGCAGCCGTCATCGCCCTTTTCCACGACGTCATGATCACCCTCGGGATCTTTTCAGTTATGAATTGGGAGATCTCCCTGGCCATTGTGGCGGCTCTGCTCACCATTGTGGGATACTCCCTCAACGATACAATTGTGGTCTATGATCGCATCCGAGAAGACATCAAATTGTATCGCCGCGATACCTTTGGCAGCGTAATCAACCGCGCCATCAACGAGTGTCTCAACCGCACGGTACTCACCTCGGGCACCACCATGCTCGTCGTCCTCTCCCTCATCTTTTTGGGCGGAGAAGTAATCCGCGACTTTGCATTCGCCCTGCTCATCGGCGTCATCGTGGGAACCTACTCCTCGGCATTTGTCGCATCGCCCATCGTGGTCGAATGGCACAACCGCCGGGAAGCAAAAGCGAGACAGGGACGGAGTGCGGCGTAGGTTGAGATAGATCAAAAGAAAGAAGCACCTGATCGGATGAGATTGATCAGGTGCTTTTTTTATTTATATATATCCTTATTTATTCACCCCCATCCACATACGCCCGTGTAATATCGATAATCAACCCAATATCATACCGCGCATCTTCCACGGGTGTGCGGCACGGCTCGCCATTTGTAATACACGCGTAAAAATGCCGAAGCTCTCTCACAAAAGGACTCTCCCAATCAATCTCGGGACTGCGCGTACCGTGAGACCCATTGGCGTGAATCTCCAGCACATCGAGCGTTGACAAAATCCCCCGCGCAAACCCCGTGGGATACGACAGAATAACGCGCTTATCGTCCTTGTGAACCTCGAGCGTTTCCTTAAAATGCCACAAATCGGGCAAATCGATCCACGTAGCCACACACCGCGCCCCCGATGCATATTGCAAAATCGTCGTCATCGCCCGCCCGCCTTGCCACACCTCGGTACTCACCACATGCGTCGGATTCCCCAGCATCAGACGCAAACCGTACAAATCGTGAATCATACTCCCCGACAGCGTAAAAAACGCCCGTGCAACATCATCCGACACATCGCCCACCGCCTGCTTCAAAGCAACCTGCCGCGCCTCATTCCTCTCGGCTGCGGCTTCGGGCGGCAAATCGTCAAAATAGGTCAACTCAAACTGCTTCAAATGCAAATTATTATTCGGATGCAAATGATTCACCTGCACAAAACGCACATCGCCCGCATCCCCCACCTCCTCCTTTGCCAACTCATACGCCGGGTCATAGACCTTCATATAACCCACCTGCCCCACCGTCCCAGCTCGCGCCCTCGCAGCACATATCGCATCGACCTCCTCGAGCGAATAACACATCGGCTTCTCAATAAACACATGCTTACCCGCCTCAAAAGCCGCCACTGCCAGTTCCGTCTTCGGATCCGCATGACACAAAATCACCGCATCCACATCCCGCGCATTGAGCAACTCATGCGGATCAGTCGTATAATTCGGCACATCAAAAACCTCTGCCAGCCATCGCGCCAACCCCGGCGAAATATCGCACACCCACGTCACCTCATAAAGCGCGTGTAAAATCGCCAGATTTGGCATATGCTGCACCTGAGCAATCGCCCCACAACCAATAATCCCCATTTTGATCTTCGACATCACACCCTCCTGACCTTTATATTTTTCACCACAGCCGTAACCCCGGCAACCACACCTGTCCGAATCGTCTCCAACGCCATACTCGGCTGCGACCTCCCCAGTTCCGTAACGAGTTCCGGCGTAGGCGGCACATGAATAAAACCAGCAGGCAGATCATTCTCGGCGACCAGATGCAACACAGAATACATAATGTGATTGCACAAAAACGTACCCGCCGAATACGTCAACCGCGCCGGCACTTTAGCATCCGCCATCCGCCGAACCATAGCCCGGGTCGGCAACGTGGAAAAATAGGCATCCGGCCCCCCTTCAACAATGGGATAATCGACCCCATCTATCACCTTCAAATTAATACCAACGCGCTCGACATGCAGCGCAGACGCAGAACCGTGCAACCCCAAACACACCACCGCCACTGGCTCGTTTTCTGCAACAAGCGAAGCGACCCTGTCAATATCCGCCCCGTGAACAACCGGCAACACAGCCGAAACAACCTCGCATCCCCCAATCGAAGACCCATTTAGAGACTCCGCCACAGCACCCGATGGATTGGACGCCCACTCTGCCCAGGGTTCAAAACCCGTCAGTAAAATTTTCACGCGACCTCCTCCGCAGTAATACAAGAAACAACACGCCCACCCGTGATCTCGACGCCCTCACATTGAACAGCCTCAATCGCGACATCGCCCTTATCCCAAATCACAGTACCCGTCCCCATAGCCTCAACATGCACCTCACCCTCGGGCACCGTCAGCGTCAGCGGTTCTGGCTCCACCCCATAAAAAGCCGCCACATAGCGATCGATCTGAGAACATGCAAAAAGCCATGCGGGCTGTCTTCCGCAGATCAACCTGGTGTCTCCAACCGCAATCTCACCCGTACTGCTCTGACGGGCAAGCGGCGACTCCAGCGCGGGCCAGCCCAGGACACCCTTGTGGGTCCAGCGCCTCTGCAGATCCCACGCCAGCAAATCGATCTCAATACCCAGCGTCTCCCCATCCCGGGCATACTCCACAGACCACGGCCGCGTCCTCCCCGCATCATAAGTCACAGGCGGCGCAGCATCGTCTTTCAGATCACCGCCAGCAACCACCCGCACAAAAGACTGCACATCGGCATAATCCGACCGCTCGGCCATCTCCGCATAAAAACCGCACCGGGGTTTACCCTGATAAAAAGACCCGGGATGCCCTTGCTCCCAGAACGTCTTGGACGGACCGAGATAATTGTAAAGCTCTAAAAAAAGATGCGTATCGTACTCCACCAGACGCAGAGGCGCATCCCGCCCCAAATCCGTACGCGCAAGCGGACGAATCGCGAAAAGAACCGGACCGATCGCAACACCAACCGCAGCACCTTCCGGAACATCGAACGGCAAGTTCTCGACCTTCTCATTACCAACCCAAATCTCATCCACCAGCCCGCGATCGTGCCAGCACACAACGGCTTTGGCACTGCGCCGCGGCGCCATCGCGCCCAGATCTTTCGGCGAATAAAGCACAATCGCCCGGGAACCATCCTGCACATTGTGGCACTGCCCCTCCTCAAAAAGAATCTGATCATTGGAACGCGCGGGCGTTGACCGAAACGAACCGAGCCAGTGGTCATCCAGCACATACCGGGAATAAATAACACCCGTCTGATCCGTATCCGTCTTGTGATGCGCGATAAAAACACTCGACTGCCCGGTAATAAAGCGATTCGTCTGACTGCGAAGCTCCTGAGAAGAAACCCCCAGCGCAAACGAAGGACTGTGATACGTGGAAATCCCCACGCCATTCTCCGAATCTGCAGTCTCCGAAAGAAAAAACGTCTCTGGCCGGTAATCGAGCGCATCGGACAGCCAGGCAGGCAAAATACCCGTCTCAATATATTCGCGAAAACCATCTATCTCCGGCGGCATCTGGCAAAAAAGCGCATGCCTGTACGCCCGGCTAAAAGGACCTGCCCAACGCCCCGTAGGCGGATGAATATGCAGCGCAGCGGAAAGGCCAATACGCGCGCACATCATCCTGGCACCAATGCGCGTGGGCCCGTGCTGCACCAGTTCACCCAACCGATACAAAACGCGCATCGCCACATTCGCGTAATTCGGACTATTAAACTCGTACGCACAGCCATTTCGGGTCGTAAAATCCATCCATGCCCGGAACTTCTCATACCCCCGATCCACAAACGCCTCATCCCCGAGCAACTCACCCCCCAGACACGTATTGGTAATATCCTTAACCACAATATTCGTATAGCGAAAATGAACATCAATCCGACGAACCTCCTCCAGCCCCAGACGAATACTCTGGCGAACGCGGTCTTGCAAACCTGCAGAAAGCGCATCCCCATAGTTAATCATCAGTGGAACAAGCTGAAAAAGGCAAAACTGCACCGCATTGAGATCTTCCACCACCTCATCCTCGCGCTCCCAGAGAAAATTCCCCAAATGCGGATCGCCCTCACGGGTCTCCTGACATGCCAGCATCGCATCGAGAACCTTTTCCGCCAAATCGACATCCTCGCGCGTACCATTCGCCAGAAGATCATTGGCAAACTCTGCCGCCAGACGCGGCGCGTGATACGTCTTGCCCTCCTCTTGTCGAGCCAGCATAAAAGTATCGGGATTAAAATTCGGGGGAAGTGGAAGGGGTTGTGTTTCAGACATAATGCACTCCGATAGTATTGACAGGTCATTAAAAGTTATGTAAAATGCGGTAGGCAATAAAAAGCAACCACAGATGAACACAGGCATGTCCCTGCGGGTGTAAGCAGGGATAAACACAGATGGTCAGGGTGGTGTTCCTATGATTGTGAGTAGGGACGACCCCCCCTGCTTAAATCATACAGGGGCAGGCCTGTGGTCGCCCGACCAGTCCCCAGCCCCTCAAGGAGCCTCTCATGGCAACCGTCGAAACACCCATCGCGATGCATGAACCATCCCTCTACAACACCACCAGACGCGCCGACTATCTCGACACCCTCGCCGACATCGACGACCGTCAAATCGCCCGATTTCACGAACAGGGATACCTCGCCATACGGCGGGCATTTACGCCGCAACAAATCGAATCCGCGGGCCAGGCAATGTGGGACCTCATCGACGGCAAAAGCCAGGACTTCAAAGGCGTAATGGCCGAAGCCGCCAAACGCGGGCACTTTTCCAAACTCACAGGCGAAACGCGCCGCGACAGCGTGCGTAAAATCTGGAAATTCGTCGATCATGACACCCGGCTCAACGACCTCGCCTATGATCCCAATATCCTCTCTGTCCTCTCCCGCATGATGGACGACACCCCCGTACTCTTTCAGGACATGGGACTGATCAAACCCCCGCACATCGGCCGCGAAAAACCCTGGCATCAGGACTGCGCGTACTTCAACTACCCCGTCGGCACCACCGTCGTCGGCGTATGGATCGCCATTGACGCTGCAACAGAAGAAAACGGATGCTTGCACATCATCCCCGGTTCCCATCGCGAAGGACCCATCCCGCATTTCAGGCGGCGCGACTGGCAAATATGCGACACAGACGTCGCCGTACCCAGAAACGTCACCGTCCCCCTCAACCCCGGAGGATGCCTCTTCTGGCACGGCATGACCCATCACGGCAGCCCAACCAACCGATCCGCCCATCGCCGCAGAGCACTGCAATACCACTACCGCCCCGAAAGCACTGAGGAAATGACCGCAAAAGAACGCCTCGCCATCTACGGCGGCGACGAACTCGGCGTGACGTGCTAAACCACAGCCCAACATCCGGACGTCGGGTATTCTTATTCTCAGTAACCGTAAATTGATTGACCGCAAGCCAGTCATTATATATCGGGACCATGAGCAACGCCCCAGCCGAGACGCTCCAGATAGGCGAGCGCGGCATCTTCGACAGTGGATTCATTCAAGCTACTCACGCCATTCATGCCGGGACCACCATGTGAACCACACCCCGTTCGTCCGGATGTATCGATTCCGCAAACGAGCCACTCTGATCAAAGAGACCATCAGTATATCGCTCATCCGCAGTATTGTAGAAATTTCTAAGAATAAAATCAATAAACCATAGAGGCGTCATTGGGGCTGTCACCGGGATTCGGCAGTTCTCGTATTGACCGAGCGTCAAGTGAGATTTGGGATGCACCAACTCCTGGTGGAGACTATCCCGGGCATTATAGTCAAAACGTACCGGGAATGGAACGATGTTTCTGGCGATCACATCGGCATAGATTTCATCATTTTGATAGACTTCCGGATTATTCTGGTAATCTTCAAGATGGGGCGCAGGGAAAAATGCCAGTCGGTGACTTTGAAGCGTTCCATCAGCGAATGCATACATCATCTGAATCAATGCACCATCAAGCATTTTCACATTGTAGGCATCAGCTTCCACCAGACGCTTATAAATCTCATTATAGGGAAGATCCTTTAAAGCTATTGGAACATGTCCAGCGTTGTCAAAAGTGATCTCCACAACGTTACCACTCTCCTGTCGTTGGAATGCATAATATTGAATGTTCGAGAGACTAACTTTTACCAGGTATCCGATGAGTTTGTTGATCTGCTCTTCAATCTCGTTGGGTGTGAGCATAGTTGTTATCTCTTCTGCATTAAAAATTCTCTAAGCCTATCAACTGCTGTCTCATCCAGATCTTCAATATGGATATTACCGGATTCAATGTCCTTGATCAGACCAAATAAACTCTTCTGGCGTTGTTCTAACCGCCTGCGCTCTGCCGTTGTCATGTCTCGATGAACGACCCGCAACTGCTTGCGCTGCTCCTCGGTCGGATAGGTGAATTGCAGATCGAAATTTTGAGATTTCAATTTGTCATATTCTTTTATGATTTCTTTCATTCTGTTACCAACACCGAGTACGCGAATCCAGGCTTTACTTCTCGTGATGGCCGTGAAAAGTTGGTTGCGAATACTTGCCAAATTTCGCAATGACGAGTGACAGTCCTGAGCATTGATGATGTAAACCATTCCGGCCTCGTTCCCCTTGGCGCGATAAATCCCGGTAAAGGTCACTAAATCTTTATCTGGCTGAAAAAAGGTATCGGGAGTAGTGTCAACGCCAGCAAGATGAGAGTTGATGTCCATTTCCAGTAAACGACTGCGTATCGGCCCAACGCTCGACCGCGTCGTGCGAGGATCGGGATTGATGACAATAATATCCTCGTGTCGCAATTCATCGTTCTCCAGATTTTTCTTAATTTCTCTCGTCAGCCAATCGGCCTGTTCCTCCTGGCTGTCGAAGGAAATAAACTGTATCAAGTCGTCAATAGGCGAATGATCTTCGAGAAATTTCGGGCTTGTCTCTTCCGGCCTGTAGAGGGTTACGGAGGAGCCTTCTTCCAATTTCCCGTCTCGTCTCTGATAACCAATCTCCTCCCACAACTCCGGATGGTCGAACATCTGGATAAGTCCCGTTCCACTTGATTGCTGTGTTTCTCGATATATCCCAAACCCGAGCGCGTGAGCTGTTACGAGAACGGGACGCGAATTGCGGTAGCATTTCTTGAGAATGATATCGCGTTGCGCCTCATTACCGCTTACATCGTCAAACCGCACTTTGGGAGATCCATCAACCTTCTTCCCAAAAATCTCCTCCGGTGAAGGTAGGGAGTCTCCAGAGAGGTTTTGCAACTCATCGTAGGCGTAAACCAATCTTTTGGAGTTCCCCAATAATTCATAACAAAGCCGGAGAAACGTCGGAGAAAAATCCTGTGCCTCATCTACCAGAATTACATCGTAGAGTTGTATGTTTTCACGAGCCTGACCAAGCGCGTGTTCGCACGCTCCGGTAAATGCATTTTCCCGACCGAATTTGTCACTCGCCATCCCGAAATCGAAATATGTAATATCGTGGATACGACAATATTGATAATAGATGCCATCACGATCACGGCTACCTGGAGCCCCCCAGGCGTGTATAATCTGCAGATAGTCCCAGTCCGGCTCCTCACCTGTCTGTTCGAGAGTAAACCTTTCGATCAGGCGACGGAAATGCCCTTTGAGCGAGCGCGTGTTGAAAGTGACACCAATATGCCAATCGGGATGCTGGGCGTGCAGATAAGCCGCCTTCAATGCCAGAACAATCGTCTTACCCGAACCAGCCAGACCGCGAATGCGTTGCACGCCTTCAACGGTTTCTATAACCGCTCTGCTCTGATCATTGTCCAGTGTAGCGATTGAGTCTTCCAAATTTTTCAGTCTATCGCCCCGCGAGTCTTTTTGCCTGATCGTCCGTCTCACCCCACTCTTGCGAATCGCAGAAATGCTCTCAATCGCCGATAGGGCTTTTTCATATATCTCCTTATCAGGCCGTTTCCACTCAAATTTTTTCAGTTCTGGCACCAGTGACGAGGGATTCACAAGCGGATAATAATCGTCTTGAACAGGCGAGTATAGATGAGGGACACCCGGCGCAAACGAAATCGTATGAATATCAATCAGGAGATTCCTGCGATCCATCAAGTCACGATGTGTCTTAAGTCGAGCTTCGAGAATATTAGCCGAATCGTCTTGCCGTGACCTATAGTCGCCAGCATTGGATCCTTCAATCAGGTCAAATAAGATGATTCCCTTATCTTTGGATATTAGGAGAGCGTCAACCGGATATGGACCTTCGGGAGTGGCTATGACCGGAAATCCAATAAGCAATTGACCGGAAAAACCGGTCTCACGAGACATGAGTTTAGTCAAGCTATCACTGGACACAGGTTTATCATTGGTGCCTCGAACGATATCAATGCTCATGATTAATTCTCCGTAATTTTAATTTTTTGTTTTATAACGTATGGGTATGATTTTTTTTATTTAATCCGGAGCGAACTACAGTCCGCAATATACAATAATAGACCATATTGACCTTTCGTGCAAGGCCGGTATTACTATAGACACTCACGGTAGAACGACCAGTCTAAACCGCGGATAAATCACTGACATTACGCGAGAACCACCGCGGCAGTTACATCGGCAAGCGGTACATATCTTTCACATAACCACCCATTCATGGCTCAAAATGTACCCTTTCGCATCCGAGATTGTTCTGTGTCGCCTCCGCTTCAACAGGCGAAGCCTGAAATTGAGGTTGTAAACAAGTATGCAATACAGCATATTTAAAGCACAATAAGGTATTTAGACATCTGCCAACGCAAAATATTGCTCAATTTTTAGAGAATTACCATTTGTTGGCCTGCCATTTGCTTTGTGTCTGAGTGTTCCGCGTGTCCCACGCACTCACCTCATCAGACGCGAGGCATCTCACATGGCAGATATTGACACCATATCCAAATACCTCATTCAACACTATCCAGACCACTTCGCCTGCTTCACCCTCGCGCGAGACGACGTCGAGGTCATTGAAGTCATCGAAACAGAACAACCCACGATCAGAGCAAGGCATTGAGCAAGGCATTGAGCAAGGCATTGAGCAGGGAGAAAGAAGAAGCACGATCGCAGCTATTCTCGAAGTGTTGGAGATTCGATTTGATATGCCCGAGACACACCCCCTATCCACACGTATTACCGCCATTGACGATTTGCAACACCTCAAACAGTTGCACCGTGCGGCAATACAGGTACCCAATATCGAGGCATTTCAGCGCGTGTTAGATGCATGACGCGGCGGTAGCGTTTTGCCAATAGTGGCACAGATTTTGTCAGAGTTCATAACATCAAACCCCCTTATCGCCTCAGTAAATCGGAAGAGAGTCATTCATCTTATCGATCGTCGAGTTCTCGCAAACGTTGCTCCGCCAAGTCTGCGATGCTGTCATTACCGGCCTCTCGCGCCAAATCTCGTGCATTCCCGAAATCCGAGAAATTGTCAAATGTTGTGGATGGGTGTGAGCGCATCCGTGATGATTAGGCCGCTGTCCTGAGTTCTCCATCGTGGAACTTGACACCCTCAATGACAAGCGGTATGAGCCTGTAACCGCGTAGTCTGACCCATGTTTTTTCAGCTTCAAGGGCCAGTTTATACACCATCGCCATCGTCGCCTTAACCGATCCACACCCTTTGGTCTGCCTGGTGCGATGCCTTACGGTGGCGAAGGTGGACTCAATCGGGTTGGTCGTACGCAAATGGATCCAGTGTTGGGCAGGAAAATCGTAAAAGG
>JAJEAX010000146.1 GCA_022822565.1 Candidatus Latescibacterota bacterium | reverse complement strand
GGGTGGACGCGATTTGTAGGGGTTACCGCACACAATGCGCCCTGGAGGACTGCTCGCGTGTTGCGGGAGGCGGATATAGATGTGGTGATGCTCGCCATAAATTTCGCGGATCGCTATACTTACAATTTTGAGAATGAGGTGTTGCCTCTGGCGTATGAGCGGAATGTGGGCGTGGCGGCCATGAAGGTTTATGGCGGGGCACGGGGAATGACGTATCAAACACCCAGGACCTCGGCTCTGGCCGCGCATGGATCGCACGATCACGAGTTGGCGCTGCGTTACGCGCTGGGATTGCCCGGCGTTTGTACAGCCGTGATCGGCATGTTTTCAGAGGCCGAGCTTGTGCAGAACCTGGAGTGGACGCGGAGATTTACACCGCTGAATGCCGCGGATGGCATTGCTCTTGAGGCTCTTGGTCGAGAGATTGCGACGGAATGGGGACCGCATTACGGTGCAGTGAAGTAGGGTGAAAAATGGCTGAAATCAAAAGGAAACTGTTCCCATCATCTGAATTGGCCGAGGATAGCTTGCGCTGGACTGTCGTGGTGCTTTTCTCGGCCACATTGGTTTTTGCCTGTGTTGCCGCGACGTTTTTGGAGTTCAAATCTCGTTCTGCACATATGGCGATGGCGAATCTGCCTCTGGCGGTGTTGTTGCCCTTTGTGGCATGGCTTCTGGTAAATGCTTTTTTGAAGCGGTTCCTGCCCCGTTTGTCTATGACTTCTGCAGAGTTGAGGCTGGCGTTGAGTATGCTCTGGGTGGGCGGGTCGTTTGCGGGGTATAACTGGATCACGCAGTGGGTGGGCGCGATGGCTGCGCCGAGATATTATGCGTCGCCCGAGAACCGGTGGCAGGAGTTGATTTTTGACTATTTACCCTGGTGGATGTTTCCCTCAAATTTTCCCGGGGTGACAGAGGGATTTTTTTTGGGGCTGGAGGAAGGTGCAGCAGTGCCGTGGGGGGCGTGGATAGCTCCGATTTTTTGGTCGATGTCCGCCGGGTTGGCGATGACGGCTATTGGGCTGGGTTTGACGGCGGTGTTCCAGAAGCAGTGGGTTCGGCACGAACGGCTGACATATCCTCTGGCACAGGTCCCGCTCGATTTGACAGAGGGGTTCGACGGCAAGCGTGGCTGGCCACCGTTTGTACGGAATTGGTTGTTCTGGGTGGGGTTTGCCGTGGCTGCTCTCCCTTTGTTGTGGAATCTGATTGAATACTGGACGCCGGGTTTTCCCAGACTGGCAATTTTTGACCCGTATTATGGTCCAAGAGGCCCCAGGGGTGCTGAAATATCGCGTTATTTGTCGCCGTTCTCCTATCGGATTTTGCCCACTGTGCTGGGATTCACGTTTTTGTGTGATCTGAATATCCTGTTTAGCATCTGGTCTTTGTGGCTGGTCGGGCAGGTGGGACTTTACGGGATGTCCAGGGTTGGTTTTTCCATAGGGCTGGCCGGGCAAGAGGCGAAGCCGACTGCAATTTTGGGCCTGTTCACCCATGGTGTGAGTATGGGGTTGGCTATCTGGGCGATTTGGGCTGCTCGCGGTCATCTGCGAAAGGTTTTTCGGCAGGTGTTACGCCCGCCCGTAAGTGGAGAGGCGGAAACCGCGGTTTTGCCGCCCCGATTAGCCGTATTTGGAATTTTGGGTGGCGGTATTTATATGGTTTTCTGGCTGTACAGCGCGGGTTATAGTGCTGGGATTGGGCTGGCCTGGCTATTGCTTTTCTGGGCGAGTATTCTGGTGGTGATGAAGTTTTTGGCGGCGAGTGGGTTTGCGTATCTGTTTCCGAGTTTCGGTACGTCGATTCTGGATATAACAGTGGGTGCCAGTCGGATGCAAGACGCCACGCAGGTGGGACTTCGGCTGGTGAATTGGCGTTTGCTGGCTGGTTGGCGGTTGCCAGCTGCGCTACCCCATGTGGAACGCCTGGTGAGGCCGGCGAAGCGGGTTGGGTGGGTCGTCTATGGGAGCTTGGTGCTGGGAATGCTATCGGCTATTCTCTACACGGTTTCCATCTGCTACGAAGATGGGGGGAGTACTTTTCGCACATGGTCTCTGGTAGGTGCTCCGGTAGGAATGTACGAGGGGATTGCCAAGGCGGTTGCAGAGACAGATCGCACGGTAACCGATCCGGAGAAAATTGGTGTGTGGGTTTTGGGCGGCGTGACCGCGGGTGTTATTCAGGTGATGCAGAGCCGATTTGCCTGGTGGCCGTTTCATCCGCTGGGTGTGATGCTGATGTCGAGCGGTTATGTTCGACTGTATGTACTGGATATTTTTCTGGTGTGGTTGGGCAAATTGCTGGTTCTCAGTTTTGGGGGTATTTCGCTTTACCGAAGGCTTAAGCCGTGTTGTTATGGGTTGATTGTGGGGTATGTATTTGCCGTGGGGTGTTCTTTTTTAATTGATTTGATCTGGTTTCCAGAAGGTGGGCATTATATCCACGGGTATTAGCGGTATGGGATTTATTTTTTTGATAGGTGCGGCAGGTAGCCTTGTTGCTGGAGCGTTTGATTTAGAGATTCGGGATTTGCTTCATTGTTGAGGGTTGCAGTGGTTGGAGAAATGCGATCACCCAATGCCTGGGCGATGCGAGGTTGGGCGTAGAGTTCGTCGAGCAATTCACATGTGGTGGTTTTGACACATCCGATGGCGGGAATGATTTCGATCTCGCCGTATTTTTCGTCACATTCGGCAATCAGAGTATCGACCATGTCGGGCAGGCCGCTCGCGCTGTGCTGTGTCAAAAATGCGCGTATCTCGTCCCCCGACAAACCGCGTGCGAGTGCACGGCGAAGCGAATCGCGCGAAAGATGGAAACACGCCATCACATCTTGTGTTTTGAGGTCGCCGATGACGCATAGTTTGAGATAGTGCGCGCAGGGAAGGTCCGGCGGGGATAGAACTTCAAAATTGGGCTGTACAACAAATTTTGCATCTGGATTTTGCAGGGGTATTTGTTCGCTCAGTGCGTCATCATGCGTGTCGTGCAATAGGGCATAACCCGCCGGGGTGATTTGAAAGACCGCCTGTTTGCTGTGTTGCAATGGCGCGGAGAAATCGGGAAAGTTGCCCACGCGAACAACGCCCATATAGGTGAGCGCGCCAGTGATGGTGCGACGCAGCAATTCATCGGCGGTGGTCCCAGTATGGGCTGGATCTTTGGCAAAATGCCGAAAAGGCTCTGAAAGGCGCGTCAGGAATTGATAATACGACGGATATGTCATCCATGTATCGGTGGCGCAATGCCGAAGGCTCCGCACGATTTCACTGCGAATATTCTTGAGTACTTGCATTCGAGCACTGGTGGCTTTGGTGCGATCGGAAGACCACTCATTCCACCGTTCGCTGTGAAGCCAAAACTTAAAGCACGCCTTGCGCATGTCGATGATTTGCCCTACCCGGGTGCCGGCATCCACGGCGGTATGCCAGACTGTGCCCTGAGGGGTTACAAGTTTCATTGTTTCGGCAAAGAGCGTGAGAAATTCAATATATCCCGGGTCATTCTGAATATGGCAGTATTTGTTCGCGTCGCGCAAATCGGTTTTGGACATGCCACCGTGTTTGAGTCTGCGGGGCAAGCGTTGTGTTATAATGCCGAGCAATGTGGTCAGGTCCCGGATGAGAAAGGCGGTGTTTTCACGTATCGCAGCGGGAGTGGTGTCGGAAGTTTCGAGGAGGGCGTCGAGGCTACTTTCGAGCTGTCCGCCCTGAGATTGGGCGATTTGGGATAGGGCAGCGCACAGGTCTGAAGCGAGATATATCGCAGCATTGGGGGCGTGAAGGTCGCGGTTCGGCGCGTAAAAGATCGGCATTTTCCAGAGCATGTCTTCCAATTCACGGACTGCGGATTCTCCCAATTTGTCGGCGACTTCGCTACGTGTGATTGCGTTGGTCGGAAGGAACAAATCGAGAATGGCGCGGCGATCTTCGCTGAGTGTGTTGAGGTAGGCGTGCAGTGTTTTTGTATCGAGCAGAGCATTTCTTATGGCGTTGGATACGATGGGTTTGCGCGTGTCTGAAAGGCGCAGGCCAATCTGATCTGCAAAAGTTCGGAGCAAACCCACAGATACGGGTTTCAAGATGACGAGCAATCGGCCCTGATTTGCGTCGGGAATGGGAATGGATTTGAGCAGCGATTCGGGTATGCCGATTAGAACGTCTGGATCACCCAGTGTGTGTGCGTCTCGAAATACGAGACCGGTCAGGTCACTGAGTTGTGCATGAAGACGGGGAAGAAATCCGTTGGCAAATTTTTCAACGGCTTCGACTTCCAATAGCTCGCCCCCTTCAGCAGCAAGGGTCTGTACCATTGCGCGCTGTTCAGGCGATAGGGAACTGAGGCGTTTGGCTATGTGCTCTGGGTCGGGGAGTATGCGACAGAGCGCGTCGGCGAGGATGGTTTTGTTGCTGCCACTGGGATCAATACCCACGTCGCGGGCGAGTTGACAGAGTGTGCTGAAGGGATATTGTGTGAGTGCTGTGCGTAGTTTCATGATGGACACAGTAAAAATAAGACACTTACAAAATTGTAAGTGCCTAAAAAAAAGTGGAGCCGAGCGGGATCGAACCGCCGACCTTTTGACTGCCAGTCAAACGCTCTCCCAGTTGAGCTACGGCCCCACATCCTATACGCAGTCAAGAGTAACAAAATGGGATGGATGTGTCAAGTAAAAAGCCGATCGCGGATTTAACGGATTGGGGGATTACGCGGATTAAATTCTGTATTTTTATTGAGGATGTGAGTGTACTGTGGTATATCGCTTAGAGATTATACGTTTTCTTCGCCGATGTATTTGCTAAAAAATTTCTCTTCGTTGAGGATTTCGATATTTAGTTGTTCGGCTTTTGTGAGTTTTGAGCCGGCTTTTTCTCCTGCAATGACGAGATCGGTTTTTCCGCTGACGCTGGAGGTGGGTTTGCCGCCGAGGGCGCGAATGAGGTCCTGGGCTTGTTGGCGACCCCAGCGGGAGAAGGTGCCGGTAACGACTACTGTTTTGCCATCGAGGGGTTTGGGACCTGTTTCTGCGGGGGCTTCGGATTCGAGAGTGATGCCTGCGTCGCGGAGTTTTTCGACGATGGTCCAGTTGCTGTCGATGTTGAGGTATGTGTGGATGCTTTTTGCTATGGCGGTTCCGATTTCGTGTACGGCTTCGATTTCTTCGGGCGGTGTGTCGCGCAAACGGTCAATGCTGTGGAAGTTGTCGGATAGCGCACGCGCAACCGTGGCACCTATGTGGCGAATGCCCAGGGCGAAGAGGACGCGGTGAAATGGTTGCTGTTTGCTCGTTTCGAGTGCATCGCGGACGTTTTGAGCCGATTTTTCTGCCATGCGTTCGAGGTCCGCGAGTTGCTCTAATTTGAGGTTGTAGAGATCGCCGACATCGCGGACGAGTTTGTTATCGACGAGTTGTTCTACGAGGGCAGTCCCCAGGCCCTCGATATCCATTGCCGTGCGCGAGGCAAAGTGGCGGATGTTGCCTTTGAGTTGCGCGGGGCATTGGGAATTGTCGCAGCGAATGGCGACTTCGGTTTCGTCTTTGATGAGAGGGCCATTGCAGACAGGGCAATTTTTGGGAAACTCGAACGCGATGGCGTCTTTTGTGCGTTTGGCTGCGACCACGCGCACGACTTTTGGGATCACGTCGCCGCCTTTTTCGAGGATGACTGTATCGCCTTCCCGAATGTCTTTGCGTTCGAGTTCTTCGGCGTTGTGCAATGTGGCGCGGCTGACTGTGGTGCCTGCCAATTGTACGGGTTCGAGGTT
>JAJEAX010000132.1 GCA_022822565.1 Candidatus Latescibacterota bacterium | reverse complement strand
GCGTTGCTTGTATATCCAAAGAATCCGGTGACGTTCTGGAGTTTTGATGAGGCTTTGAGGTTGATCGGAAAGAAGTCTGCTTTTCCGCCTTTGGGGTTGTTGACAATTGCCGGTATGATGCCCGATGACTACAGTTTGCGCGTGGTGGATGTGAATGTGCATCCACTGACAGATGAAGATCTGGATTGGGCAGATGTTGTGATTACATCGTCGATGATTATTCACTGGCATTCTCTCGAAGAGATTATTGCTCAGTGCAATGTTGCAGGCGTGCCCGTGCTCAATGGCGGTCCGTTGCCCACGCAGTATTGCGAAGATATTGAGGGCGATGCGGTCTTTTATTTGGGCGAGGCTGAAAATGGTTTTATGGATGTGGTCAATCGATTGGTGACCGAACCCTACCATGGGGGGCGAGAGTATATTGATCGGCGAGGTGATTTTCAAAGCCTTTCAACAACACCGCTTCCTCGCTGGGATCTGATCAATTTTGACGATTATACTGTGATGGTGATTCAGATTACAAGAGGGTGTCCAGAAAGTTGTACATTTTGCAATATTCCCGCGCTTTACGGCAAGATAACGCGTTTGAAAAATAGTAGCCGTGTGATTCAAGAACTGGACGCGCTTTACGATAGAGGCTGGCGCGGTTCGGTTATGGCGGTGGATGACAATTTTGTGGGCAATCGCGAAGAGATTCGAGAAACGCTGGAAGAAGAGGTGGTGCCCTGGCAAAGAGAGCGCGGGTATCCTTTCCAACTCTTTACACAGGCCAGCATTCGCGTGAGTGATGATCCCGCGCTGTTAGAGGCTATGCACCTTGCTGGATTTGATAAAATTTTTGCGGGGATTGAATCGCCAGTGGAAGAAAGCCTGAAGTTTATGGGCGCGCAAAAGAATTTACAGGGCGATACGCCTTTGCTGGACAAAGTGAAGATTCTGCAAGACTATGGCATGGAAGTTCAGGCAGGTTTTATTATGGGATTGGATACAGATCCAGATGATATTGCCGACCGCATGATTGCGTTTATCAGAGAAGCGGGTATTCCGGTAGCTATGGTGGGGGTTTTGGGTGTGCTGCGCGATACACCCGACTTCAAGCGCTACAAGCGGTTGGGGCGTCTGCGTGAAGACGTAAAATATACGGGTGATTCGGGTATTTTCAGTCGGGAGTTGAGTTATGTGCCCCTCATTGATCCCGACGAACTGCTGGCGCGCCATCGCAAGGTCGTGGAAACGCTGAACAGTCCAGAGATTTTCTTTGAACGTTGCCGCACGCACTATGCACACCGCGCGCGCAGACCGATTCCATCAATGCCAATTGGTTGGACGGAACTCAGGGCGGGATTGCGCTCTTTTTGGCATCAAGGTGTGGTGGGAACTTATCGGTGGACGTTCTGGAAATTTATGGCCCATATGCTCGTACACCATCCTCGAGATTTTGGCGATGGCATACGCATGTCCATTCATGGCCGTCATTTGATCCTCACCACGCGCGACGCTCTGCAAGTCGATGATGTGCAGACATTTTTGGATGAGGCGCTGGATCACCTGAAGCGATTTAGCGAGGGATATAAAGAAGTGAGCGTCGGTGATTACGCGAGCAAGTTGATGCACGCTTTGCACGGGCGGATTGATCATTTTCAGGACGATTATCGCACTTTGCAACACAACGCCGAGGTGATGTTGAAGGCAGCTCAGGAATACTGCGGATTGATACGCGAAGAATTTCGCCATCAGGTTGCCGAACCTCTTGAACGTTTTCAACAAGAGATTGAAGCAATCCTCGAATCATATCCCACACAAAGCAGTTTACAGCCTGCGCGGTAGGGCGCGCTGCGAACAAAACAAAAGCCCGGTATCACAAAAGATATCGGGCTTTTTATTTTTTTGACCAGGAAGCCGGGGACAGACATTGTCTTCGGCTTCTTTTATGCGAGTACGGCTTTGAGTTTGTCTTCTATCGCGCTTTTAGGGACAGCGCCGATAAGCTGATCTGCCTGTTTGCCGTCCTTAAAGATGAGCAATGTGGGGATGCTGCGAATGCCGAATCCCTGTGCTGTCTGCTGGGCGTGATCTACATCGACTTTGCAGACTTTAACGCGACCGTCGTATTCACGAGCGAGTTCTTCAATACTGGGAGCAATCATGCGACACGGTCCGCACCAGGTTGCCCAGAAATCCACAAGCACCGGAAGATCGGAATTGACAACTTCTGTCTGGAAATTTTCATCTGTAACATTTAATGGGCTTCCCACTTTGAGACTCCTTTCAGGTTGGGTTTTGTTCTGATTAGAATGTGCTAAACTACCAGATTTTTATGGGGTTGTCAAGGGGCTGCACGACAGATTCGGTAGGCCAGGTGGGCGAGAATTTCGTGTGGTGTACCGCCGCTGGACTTGAGGCGATTGTCTGCATCGAGAAGGGCATCATGGGCATTCCAGAGCGCTCGTTCGTCAAATAAACGGGCCTGATCGAGGTAGTTGTTTAAAAAAAAAGCGGGCACTTTAAGACGCGAAGCCATTGCATTTCTGGGCAGGCGCTGGTCCGTTGCCCATCGCGCACGCCGCAGAATCCCAAAGTGACGGACGAGCAGTGCGATCGTGCCGGCGGGGTGTTCTCCCTGTTCGCGAAGCCGTCCAATAAGGATCTGTGCCTTGTTCAACTGGCGGTGTCCGAGTGCGTCGGCGAGTTCAAAAACCGTGACGCCCCGCGTGTTGTCGATTACCTGAGCGACGTTCTCGCGCGAGATTGGATTGGATCTGGTAGTGATAAAGAGTTTTTCGATTTCGCCGTCCAATTCACGCAGATTTGACCCAATGCTCATGTGGAGCAGGTGGGCTGCGTCGGGCGCGATTTGCCTGCCCCGAGTTTTGACATGTGTCTGGATCCAGGCTGAAATTTCATTGTCGTAGGGCGGGCGAAATTCGATTGTAATTGCGCGTTTTCTAAGTTCGGCAAATAGTTTTTTGCGCCCATCGGGTTTGGTGGCTGTGATGATTATGGTCGTTGTTTCGGGTGGCGATTCGATGAGGGGCAAGAGTTCTGCTGGATCGGGTAAGCGGTCGGCGTTTTTGAGGACAATCAGGCGGCGTTGCGCCATCATTGGAAAGGTGAGTGCTTGTGAAATAATCTGCGGAATCTCGATGTCTTCGGCGCGATAGATGTCGAGGTTGAAGGCGCGCGCTGCGGGTTCAATGAGGGTTTCAACGAGGGTGTTGAGAAGCTGATCGCGTTGAAAGTCTTCTTCCCCGTAGAAGTAGTAGAGGGATGAGATTTCGCCTTTTTTTACGGCATCGAGAACCCGAGCGGGCGATGGGCCAGTTTTGCGAGGACGTCGAGTAGCCATCTGTGTTATCCGAGGAGTCTAAAGGTCTTTGAAGTCCGCGTCTTGAATTTTTGAATCGTCAATGTCGCGCAGGGGGTTTTTCTTTGATGATTCACGCGTGGTCGAGCGCATGAGTATGGCGAGAAACAAGCGACTGACAAAACGAAAAAACAGGACAAGGGCAAGGACGATGAGAAATAGACGAAGCAACATAGGTGTCTCCATAGCCTTAATGGCTCAATCTGCGGCGGTGTGGCGATATGGGGGTGCGGATTCAATTTTTGGCGCGCCAAACCACCGCCAGATAAGGCTGATCAAAACAGGTACGACAACCAGTGTGAGAGCGGTGGCAAATGCGAGACCAAAGATCACAGCCACGCCCATGGGACCCCACCACTGACTGCTGCGTCCCCCAATTTCCCATGAAAATGAAAAAAAGTCAAAACTTATACCCGTGGCAAGGGGCAACAGGCCCAGGATAGTGGTTATGGCTGTGAGAATGACGGGGCGAAATCTTACGACGCCTGCGCGTATGATCGCTTCGCGCGCTGAAAGGCCGCGCTGGCGCAATTGCAGGGTATAGCCGATTAGAACAATGGCGTTGTTGACAACCACGCCTGCAAGGCTGATTACGCCGATACCCGTCATGAGAATGCCAAAAGGGGTTCCGGTGACAATCAGGCCGATCAGCACGCCAATCATAGATAAAATGACGGATGTGAGAATGGTAAAGGGCAGGGCCAGGGAGTTGAATTGCGTAATCAGAATGAGCGCGATGCCCGCCAATGCTATGAGCAAGGCTTTGGAAAGAAAGGCAGTGGCTTTTTGCTGTTCTTCATTTTCCCCGGAATAGGCGATCTGGTAGCCCGGTGGAAGGGAAAAATCGGATAGGGCCGCCTGCACGTCGCGCATGGCTGCATCAGATGTGCGGTCTTGCACTTTACCTTCAATGGAGATAACGCGCTTGAGATCCTTACGTCGAATGCTGCCAAATCCCCCGCCCGTTTCTATGCGTGCAACCGCGCTTATGGGCGTGATTTTGCCATCTTTTTCAATGGTGATGCGTTCGAGGTCGGCAAGGGTGTTGCGCTTGTCGGACTTGAATCTCACGCGAATATCGTATTCGTCTTCGCCCAGTCGATATTCGGATGCTTCTGAACCGTAAACAGCCGAGCGCACTGTAGCGGCGATCAGGCGCGTATTGAGGCCCGCTATTGCAGCGGCTTCTCGATCTACGACGATGCGGACTTCGGGACGCCCGCGATCATAGTCGTCTTTGAGATCGACAACGCCGGGCACTTCGGCCACGATGCGTTTGATGCGTGCGGATAGTTGTCCCAAAGTTTCGAAATTTTCGCCGGATACCTCAACGCTGATGGGAGGGCCTACGGGTGGCCCGCCGCGTTCTTGAGACAATTCGATTTCGGCGCCGATCAGATTTTTGAGTTTGTTTCGGATTTCCTCAATGGTCTCAAAAGAGGATTGCTGTCGAAGACTTTCATCGACAAAATCAACGGAAATACGACTGGCATTTGAAACGCCTTCTCCGGCTGCAAATACATCGCCGCCCGAGATACCCACGTTGGCGACATAGGTTTCAACATCGGGAATGTCGGAGAGAATGGATTCGATCTGGCGCGCCAGTTGATCCGATGTTTCGAGATTTGTGCCAGATGGCGCGCGCACGTCGATGTAGGCTGTGTTGGGTTCAATTTCGGGAAAAAATTCGATGCCTCGACCTAAAAAATAGTACGCCACAATGACGAGGATGAGTGTGCTCGCTGCAAGCGAGAGGGTTATTACCGGGTAATTGAGTGCCAGTTCGAGGCGACGCTGATAGGCGTTGAGGCTGCGCTGAAGACGGGGTGATGTTTCTTTGACTGTGCCCCGCACCGTCATGAACGATGCACAAAATGTGGGATTGAGGACGAGGCCCACAAAGAGGGACGAAGATAGGGTTATGATCAGGGTGATGGGCAAATATTTCATAAATTCGCCCATAATGCCGGGCCAGACAATCATGGGTGCAAAAGCACACAATGTCGTCAGTGTCGAGGTGATCACAGGCCATGCCACTTCTCCCGTGCCTTCCAGCGCTCCCTGGATGGGAGATCGGCCTTCTTGCCGGTGGCGATAGATGTTTTCGACAATGACGATGGCATTATCCACGAGCATGCCGAGTGCGAGGATCAGGCTAAACAAAACGATCATATTGAGCGTGATGCCCATAATGGAGATGATGACAAAGGCAATGAGCATAGAGAGGGGAATGGCGATACCGACAAAAAAGGCATTGCGTAAGCCCAGAAAAAAGAGGAGCACCAGAATGACGAGGATCAGGCCGGATACGATATTGTTTTCGAGGTCTGTGACCATCATGCGAATGTCTTCGGACTGGTCGCCCAAAATGGTGATTTGTGTGCCTGCGGGAAGGGTGGGTTTCAAGTCGTCGAGCGCGATTTTAATTTGATCTGCTATGGCAATCAGATTTTCACCACTGCGTTTGACAATTTCAAGGCTCACACTGGGCTTGTGGTTGAGGCGGGCGTAATTTGCGCGGTCCTTAAACCCATATACAACATCGGCAACATCGCGAATATAGACCGGGCGGCCTTGCGACGCTTTGATGAGAAGGTCGCCAATCTGGGGAACGGTTTCAAGTTCGCCGGGCACGCGTACGGCGTATTTGTATGCACCTATATCCACACTGCCGCCGGGAAGGGTCAAGTTTTCGCGCTGGATGGCCTCTATTACGTCCTGGATGGCGAGTTTGTAGGCGATGAGGCGGTCGGGATCGACATCGACTTTGACTTCGTGTTCGAGACCACCGACCACGCGTACTTCGAGGATGCCGGGGATGGTTTCGATATGATCGGCAAAGTCTTCGGCAATTTCTTTGAGCCGAATCAGCCCATAGTCGGCCGACAATGCGACGATCATCATGGGGATATTGGAAAAGTTGACTTCGAGAACTACGGGGTCTTCTGCATCATCGGGCAATTCTGATTTGGCGAGATCGACTTTGTCTTTGACGCGCTGGAGGGCATTGTCAATGTCGGCATTGGGATTAAATTCGACCGTGATTGACGAAGCGCCTTCGACCGAACTCGAGCGGATCACTTTGACGTTTTCGATGGATTGGAGTTCTTTTTCCAGAGGTCGGGTAATGAGGTTTTCAACATCCTGAGGCGAGGCCCCGATATACGGCGTGCTGACGATGATGAGGGGTATGGTAATATCCGGCGCGGCTTCGCGGGGAAGCGACAGATAGGCCGAGATGCCCGAGATGATGAGGATGCCGACAAAGACGTAAACGGTGATGCGATGTTTGAGTGCGTACGCGGTAATGGTCATGGAATGAATTCCGCATATTTTATTGCCACGCGATCGCCATCAATGAGGTCTCGCCCGCCTTTGACGACGATCTGATCGCCAAAGGAAAGCCCTTTTTGGACGACGACGCGCTCGGCTTCCGATGGGCCCAGGCTCAGCGGGCGCATAAGGGCCGTATCGTCTTTTACGACAAAGGCCACAGGCCCAGTTTCGCGTTCGATAATGGCTTCGCGGGGAATGACGACGGCCTGCCAGTGAATGCGCCGCACAGCTTTCAGCGTGCCGATCATGCCGGGGCGAATATGCCCTGTTGGATTGGACAAGTGGATTTCAATGGGAAAAACCCTCTGGTCTGTATCTGCTGCTGGCCCAACATGGGCGATTGTGCCCTCATAAGTCTGGTGCGGCAGAGCATCGAGGATGAGGGTGACGAAACTGCCTTCGGCGAAGTCGATGATTTCGCTCTCAGCTACCCAGGCCGCAATGCGCAGGCTGTCGGTTTGTACGAGGCGAAATGTTGCGGCACCTCGCGTGATATGTTGCCCTTGTGAGAGGTACCGCTTTGCTATAGTGCCTGAAAACGGCGCTTGTATCTGCCCATAAGAGAGCCGGTGTTTTAAGGTCTGTGCTGTTGATTTGGCTTTTTGAAAGTCGTATTCTGTGGCAAAATACGCCTGTTCGGAAATCGATCCTTCCGAGAAAAGTTGTTTGCTGCGCTCGTAATTGTAGGTTTGAAACTTGAGATTGGCCTCGGCTTCGATCAGTGCAGCTTGCAGAAGCTCCATGTTGAGTTGTGCGAGATGCTCTTCTCGTTTGACGTAATCACCCACATCTTTGTACGTGTTGATGACCTCACCAGATTCGAGTGCGCTAATCGTCACATCGCGCCAGGCTTTTACTGTGGCAGATAGCCTGCTGTATTGGACGAGCGAATCGGGTTTGATTACAAATGTAGATACATTGGTGGTGCGCTCTGTGGGCATTTCTTTTTGCGCCGAAGATTCGTCGCCACAGCCCAGATGGACCGCGATCAAGAGACAGGGTATTAAAAGCCTGTACAAATTCATGGTTGATCCTCTTCACCCAAAGTGCCCGCACTGAGTTCTAAATGTACGAGGGCGACCGCAAGATCTCGCTTTGCGCGCGCGAGTTCGGATTCGGCGCGTTGTAAGGTGAGTTGTCCATCGATGACTTCGATCTGGGTGCCAACGCCGTTTTCATAACGCGATTCCGCGATTTCCAGGCCCCGACGGGCGAGATCAACGGCCTGTATCTGCGCGCTTTTTTTGGCGCGAACTTCGAGGAAAGTGCGCCACGCCTGCAGGACGTTGAAACGCACATCGCGCTCGGTCTGCTTTTTCACCAGTTCGGATTGCCGCGTATCTGAGCGGGCTTGCGCTACCTGTGCACTTGTGCGAAAGCCATCGAATATGGGAATGTTGATGGCGATACCCGAAAACCAGCTCTGGTGAAAATCGTCTTTTACAAAATCAAATTCGTTTTTTTGCGCCTGCCATTGTCCATTGACAATCAAATCTACAGTAGGGCGGGATTCTGCACGGGCAATGGTCTCCGCGTGCTGGCGCATTTCGACCTCGATACGGTACTGGCTTATAATGGGATTCATTTGCATTGAGAGGTCAATCAGGACTGTCTCGGCACTGGTCGATAAAAGGTGGGATTTTTCGCGGAAAGTCCCGTGAGGTGTAATGGGTTCATTGGGGTCAATGCCGATCTGGTTTTTGAACGCGAGATCTGCCAATATACGCACATTTTCCGTACTTATGGAATCGGTCAGCAGTTCGGCGACCTGTACCTGTGCACGCAATAAATCGTAGTCCGATACGCGCCCTGCCTCGCGCAATTTTTCGACGCGTCTGAAATTTGCACGCGCACGCGCTACAGAAGATTTGCTGACGCTCGCGAGTTCTCCAGCCAGTAGCAGGTCGTAAAAAGCCGTTTCGACCTGGGTGTGTAATCGCTGCTTTGCAGCACGCATCTTTTCCATCGAAAATTGTTGGAAAAGACGCGCGACGCGCAGGGCAGAAAAAGACTTGCCTCCGCCCCAAATAGATTGTCGAATGCCAACCGTACCGATGAGATTGTTGTGTGCTCCTACGGTAAATTGTTGTTGGCCTGCTGGCGTATCAAAAAAAAAGGTGGGCAGCAACCAGTTGCGCGTGTACTGCATGGTGATATCGAGCTGGGGCAGAACATCGGCTACTGCGTGGCGAACCCGTTGGCGCGATTTGTCCAGGTCTTCGCGCGCAATTAGCAGGTCTTCATTGTGAGATAGCGCGTATTGCAAACTCTCTTCGAGAGTAATAGACCGGGAATAGGCTCTGGGAAGCGAAAAAAAAAGGAACAGAAGGCCGATGGTACATAGCCATCGGCAAAGAGATATATAGTCCATCGACATTTGGAAGGCGTGAGGTTAATATTATTGACGTAAAAATCTACAGGGTTTTGCCATGTGATGTCAAGGTGTTTCACAAA
The DNA here is from genome assembly GCA_022822565.1 of Candidatus Latescibacterota bacterium. Classification (GTDB taxonomy): domain Bacteria; phylum Latescibacterota; class UBA2968; order UBA2968; family UBA2968; genus VXRD01. Next base: position 8,250 of record JAJEAX010000132.1, on the reverse strand, counting down.
TTCATACGGCAGACGCTGTCTGATAGCGCCAATGCCTGGACAGTTTCTGCGACATCGTGAACCCTTATAATGTGAACGCCTGCGATTGCGCCCCAGGTGGCTGCAGAAATGCTGCCCGGTAGGCGCTCGTGAGGCAGACTTTGGGGCGCAGTAAATTGCTTGCGCGATGCACCTATGAGAAGGGGATATCCCAGCGTGTGAAAATCGGATAGTCGGGCGAGTATTTCGATGTTGTGCGCGTATTTTTTGCCAAATCCCAGTCCGGGATCAATTACAATCTGAGATCGGGATATGCCCATCGCCCTTGCGCTATCGATTTGTGCCCTTAAAAAGTCGAGAATATCGGACACGACATCGTCGTAAACAGGGTTCTGTTGCATGGTTGAGGGCGTTCCCCGCATGTGCATCAGGACAACAGCAACTCCGGTTTCTGCGATCAGATGCATCATGCCGGTGTCAAAACGCAGGGCACTGATGTCGTTGACAATGGTGGCGCCGTTGTCAATGGCCTGTCGGGCGACTTCGGATTTGGTTGTATCTATGGAGATGGGTACATCGAGTTGTGGGGCAATAGCCTCAATAATGGGAATGGTGCGGTCCAGTTCTTCTTTTAGAGAGATAACGGTCGCCCCTTTGCCATAAGGCCCGGCTGGACGGGATGATTCACCCCCTATATCGATTATGTCAGCACCTGCTTCAACCAGTGCCCGTGCTCGTTCAATCGCTTTGCGCGGTTCAAAATAAAGGCCGCCGTCTGAGAACGAGTCTGGCGTGACATTGAGAACGCCCATCACGAGTGTTCGATGACCCAATTGAAGGGGTGTACCACAGCATGAAAGCCGGTAAATAGGGCGTATGTGTTTCATTGGGACGGTGTAATAAAAAAGAGATGGCGTTTGCCATCTCTTTTTTTAGTTATCTGATGGCTGTTTTTCTTCTTCAGAGGTGTGCTTTTCCGAGGTTTGATCTTCCTGTTCTTCTTCCGATTTTTCTGGCTGTTTTGCAGGTTCAACTGGTTTCTCGAGTGTTTTGCCTTCTAATAACTGGTTGAGTTGTACATCGTCGAGGGTTTCAAATTCCAGCAGTGCTTTGGCGAGGATGTGGACTTTGTCGATGTTGTCACTGAGCAATTGTTCGGCGCGGGACTCGGCTTTGATTACGAAGTTTTTGATTTCCTCATCGATCATTTCGGCCACTCTGTCGCTGTGATCTCTACGTTGTGCCATTTCGCGCCCGAGGAATATTTCGTCGTTTTGCTGCCCATAAGCAATGGGACCCAGTTTGGGACTCATGCCCCAATCGCAAACCATTTGCCGGGCGAGATTGGTGGCCATGCGGTAGTCTTGTTGCCCGCCTGTTGTGATTTCGCCAAAGACGAGTTTTTCGGCAATTCTGCCACCCAGGGCGTAAGCGAGAACCGCTTCACAATAACTCTGGGGATACGTGTGGCGCTCGTCGATGGGGAGGGTGTGTGTGACACCGAGGGCACGCCCGCGAGGGATGATGGTCACTTTGTGCAGAGGATCGCTTTCCGGTATGAGTTTGGCTACCAGTGCGTGACCAATTTCGTGGTAGGACGTGAGGCGTTTTTCTTTGTCGGAAATGACCAGGCTGCGTCGCTCTGCGCCCATCATGACTTTGTCTTTGGCATCTTCAAAGTCGTTCATGGTTACGCGGTCTCGATTATTTCTGGAAGCGAGAAGAGCGGCTTCGTTGACCAGGTTGGCGAGGTCTGCTCCTGCCAGTCCGGGGGTTCCTCGCGCCAGCACCTGTAAGTTGACGTCGTCGGAGAGGGGGGTGTTGCGGGTGTGGACTTTTAGAATGCCTTCGCGCCCTCTAACATCGGGACGATCCACCACGACTTGGCGGTCAAAGCGCCCGGGTCGCAACAGTGCGGGGTCGAGCACGTCGGGACGGTTGGTCGCTGCGATGAGGATGAGGCCCTCTTTGGATTCAAAACCATCCATTTCAACCAGGAGTTGATTGAGGGTTTGCTCGCGCTCGTCGTGACCGCCGCCAATACCTGCGCCGCGGTGCCGTCCCACGGCATCTATTTCGTCGATAAAGATGATACACGGGGCGTGATTTTTCCCCTGTTCAAAGAGATCGCGCACACGTGAAGCACCCACGCCGACAAACATTTCGACAAAATCAGAGCCGCTCATTAAAAAGAATGGGACACCCGCTTCGCCTGCGACGGCGCGTGCCATGTGCGTTTTGCCCGTGCCGGGGGGACCAACGAGGAGTACGCCTTTTGGAATGCGCCCACCCAGACGTTGAAATTTGCGCGGATCTTTCAGAAATTCGATGATTTCCTGTAGTTCTTGCTTGGCTTCTTCGGCACCTGCAACGTCTTTGAATGTGATTGTTGATTTATCTTCAGAGACGAGCTTTGCTTTGCTTTTGCCAAAGCTGAACGCACCTTTGGGGCCTCCTTGCATCTGACGCAAAATGAAAAGCCAAAGCCCTATGAACAGGATCCACGGCAAAAAATTAAAAAATATGTTGAGCCAGTTGGAGGGTCTTTGAAAGCGAAAGTCAACACCGTATTTGAGCCATTCTTCGCGGGTCTGGGCATCTACAACGCCCAGGTCAACGACAAAATCGCGAAAGGTGTGCTGTTGTCTTCGACCCGGCGGGGTAAGCTCTTCTGCGACGAGGTGGCCGTGAAATTCGTTATCAATAATGATCGCGCTCTGGATTTTTCCCTCTTCGAGGAGCATTTTGTACTCTTTATAACTGAGTACGACATCGCTGGAAGGGGAATTGCCAAAAAATTTGGAAGCAAAAATGATAACCAGCAAAAAAAAGACCCAGAAAGCCAGTGGTTTTGAGATGCGTCGCCAGGGCCACTTGCCATTCTCCGAAGCCCCATTGCGATCAGCATTATCCCGATTGAGTACGGATAAGTTGGGTCGCCGCTCTTTTTTGTCTTCAGGCGCATCCTCTTCGGGCTGTGTGGGAGTGCGATCAGGTGTCTCGTCGGATGACTGTGTTTCTTCATCCGGTTTCGAGTCCCTGTCTTTGGGGTCGGTCATAAATGCCTCTTTTCGCATTGTGTGATCACGCTGCTATAGTTTGCTTTGAGCACGCGCCGAGTTGCTGGTGTGATGGGGGCAATTTGTGAGCGCCGAAGGCCAACGACCCACAAAATGGTCGCACCGCTCACCAGCAGTGGTATTTCACCGCGCAGTGGGCGGGGTATTTTGCTGTCGCCGAACAATCTGCTGACTTTTTTTTTCCCCTGCATGCCAAAAGGATAAAACCAGTCGCCCGGCCTGGGTGAACGGAGATACAACGACCGGTTGGGAAGTTGATCCAGGTCAAAAAAGACGGTGTGTTTCGCTGTCTTTGAACTGCTGATACAGTTGTACACCGCTTGCAGATGCTCACGGTTGATCCGGTTTAATATATTCATTGAGAATTTGCCGTTGATATCGAGCGACACATCGGGTTCAACCAAAAAGCAGTAAGCTCGGGCGGGTTGGGTTATAATGAGTGTATCATGCGTGCGATAAGCTGAGATTTCTGGCGTTATTTGAACACTGTGTCCAGGAGTGGAAGAAATTTCGAGAATTCGTTCAACAACCTGGAAACGCGCGGCTTCGACACCGGCCTGGAGGGCAAAGAGCACCTTCCGAATCAGGCGACGCCGAAGTGATATATGATAACCGAAAAATCGCCTAACATCAAGGATAAATTTTCGATTGTCGCGGTACAGGAGGGTTTCCAAAAGTGCCTGTTCCGCAATGTTTTCGAGGTGTGCATCGTCATTTTGAAGCAGGGTTGCCGAACGCGAAAGCAGGTCTTCGATTTGGGGATTGTACGCCTTTTGCAAGTGGGGTATCAGATCTGTGCGAATGCGATTGCGCAGAAATTTTGGATCGCTATTTGTCTCATCGCGCAGCACCTGCAAATTGCGGGTGCGTACATAAGATTCAATTTCCGATCTGGAAAATGAGAGCAAAGGACGAATCCAGCATGATTCTGAAATCGGACGCATACCCCCCAATCCGGTGAGTCCTGCACCCCGAACAAGGCGCAACAGGACGGTTTCTGCTTGATCGCTTTTTGTATGGCCAAGCGCGATCCGATTTGCGCCGGTTTTCTGTTTTACGGCGTCGAGAAATGCCCGTCGTGCATCGCGCGCTGCTTCTTCGAGAGATTGCTTTTTATCCTTTGCCCGCTGCACAACATCTTCCTTTTCGATATAGATGGGATAGTTTTGGGCGATTTGTTTGACAAATGCGACATCGCTTTCGGCATTGGGGCGAAGTTGATGATTGAGATGCGCGATATAAAGTGTGAGGTGCCATTTTGATTTGAGGCGGTGGAGAAGGTCGAATAAAGTAACGGAGTCGGGACCGCCAGACAGGGCTACGACCACCCCATCACCTGGCGTGAGGAGGCGTTCTCGTTGGATATAGGCTTCAACGCGATGTAGAATATCCAGGGACATGCCGAGTTCCATTTTGCAAGTGTTTGGACGCGCGAATAGCGTCTGAAGTTTCTCGTATCACTTATGGTAAATATAAAAAAAACGGCTGTGGATTTACAGCCGATTTATACGCTTGTGACTAAAAGTAGGTATTGAGGCGCATTTCCACGCCTTTAAAGGGGAGTACCAGATAGCAGGTTCCCGATGTACAGGCGGTGCCTCCGCGCCGCTCCCCCACAAAGAGGACGGCGTCGTAATGCGTGCCAAACCGCGCATTGAGGTTGAGAGATACGAAGGTGCGGCTGCCCGTTTCGATGTCGAAAGTCTCTGGGCGGTCAACTTCAAAAGGGTCGGTTGTGTGATCGACGACAAGGGCTGCGCCAAAACCGCGCGCGTGTTGTGCGGAGAGCGCGCCATAAGTATTGGAGAAGTGCGGATCGTCTTCAAAATGGACGGCGCGTTGATATTGGAGGTCGAGGCCGAGGGTATGACCTCGGCCGGTTGTGGTTTCAAAAATCGCGCCGCCCGTGCGGTGGCTGTCAATGCTTTCGATGTCGTCTTTGCCCCAGTTAAAGAAGAAGGTGGCGGTCAGATTGTCAAATTTGTACAGGTCAAAAGAGAAATGTCTTTCTTTGAAAAAGGTCTGTACCGTCGGAGCCAAATCATTGCGTGCGTGGCTGATATTGGCCGTAAAATTGCCCAGACTCAGGTGCGTATAAGTACCTTCGATTTGATAGCCTTTTTCGCTGGCGAGTAGCAGTACATGTGTGTTTCGGTTGAGCAAAGCAGCAGTGTGTTCGCGGATGAGCGATGGGGGATCATTGAAGTGGAGGTGCATGTTGTCGTAATCTTTGTATTCGACACTCAATCCCAGATTGTTCCCGCCCACATTGCCGGATAAGTAGAGGGCAGTTCCTTTGTCGTCGTCTTCTCGTCGTGCATATTCGCCTTCGCGCTGCGCGTATTCGCCGTAGAAGCTGCCGTATAGGCCGACCTTTTGCAGAATATTAGAGAGGTCGAGATCGGCAAAACCAGACCAGGCCCAATTTTTATCGATGAGGGAATCTCTGGGGGTAATGTAGATGCCCGTGCTACCGATTTTGAGGTTGGAGTTGAGTCTGATGGCGAGTTCTCCGCCCGTGACCCAATCTCCGCGACGGGAAATACTGCGCGGCGGGGTGCCAGTTTTGGCACCTGGGGGAATATCGCTGAGTGCTGATCGACCGATGAGTGCTTTGGCCTCTACGCGATTGCCAGCCCATGAGGCTGTCGCGCCTTCGAGGTCCTGAGCCGGGGCATAGCGCAGGCGATAAATAGGGCTTTCGAGTACGACGCCGGGCAGTTCAAATGCGCGAAGTGTGAGGCCCCGCCCGAGAATTGCGTAGTAATTGCCGATTTCCACATTTGCAGCGCCATAGTTCCACCGTGCGTATTTTTGTGTGATTTGATACGTTTCTCGGTCCGCCCCCCCCCAGGTGTTGTAAATTTCTGCTCTTAAACCGGCCTGCAAGCCCTTTTGCGTAAAGTCGAGGTTCAGTTGGTTGTAAGCCGTAGAGATGGCTGTAGAGTCAGACCCCGGCACTTCGCCGCGCTGCATTTCCGTCAATCCCGTGATGGTAATTTGTGCAGAAATGGGGGCTGTGAAGAGCAGGAAAAGGAGCAGGAGGCTACTTGCTTTCATCTGGGGTTTCCTTTTTTTCTGGGGTTTCCTTTTCTTCTGATGCTTTTTTTGCGGGTAATAGGATCTCTAAAGCGTCGATGATGGCCTTCCCATCGGATAAACCTGCCTCTCGCAATACAATTTCTCTGTCTGGCGCAATGAGAATTGTGGTGGGCAGGGCGCGAACTTGCATGCGTTGCATAATCGATCCATCGGCGTCAATGGCGATTGGGAATGTGATGTTGCGCCCTCGCAAAAATGGGCGAATGCGATTTTGACCACGGGGGCCATCTTCGTTGACGCCGAGAACGGTGAGTCCTCTGTCGGCGTATTTTGCGTGGATTTCTTCGAGCTTGGGCATTGCTTTGATGCAGGGTTTGCACCATGTGGCCCAGAAGTCGAGTAATACAGGACCTTTTTCGAGGAGGGCTGATAGTTGTACTCTTTCGCCACTGAGGCCCGGCAGGTTGAAATCAGGGGCTTCGGTTGCGCGGGCAGATGACGCGATGATAAGGCAGAGCCATAATGCGAGAATTTTTTTCATGAGATTACCTCGTGAGAAGCGTGAAGTGGCCGATCTTTGTATGTTATACGTAAAGGCGGTACCTGTGTTCCCATTTGTTGTTATAGGGACAGTCAATGAATATAAAATATAACAAAGAGGGTCAAAAAACAATGGTGTAAAGGTGGAATGTAGGGTTATTTTATTTCCCCTATCAGATCAGAGAATACTACAAAAATCCGAGAGAATTAACATGCGCTCGCTCCATGTGCAAATCCTTATCGCGTTGCTCCTCGGCGCAATAAGTGGCATGCTGTTAGGTGAATCCGTTCTTCACTTCGCCTTTTTGGGGACCCTTTTCCTCAAGGGTCTTAAAATGATTATCGTCCCCTTGATCGTCACTTCTATTGTTTCCGGAGTGGTCGGTATAGGCAAGGTCGGTCATTTGGGCCGCCTGAGTGCTCAGACCTTTATTTACTACCTGAGCACCAGCCTGTTGTCCATTATCACTGGTCTGGTATTGGTCAATGCCATAAGTCCAGGCAAAGGGGCGCAGTTGCATCTGCAAGCGCCTCCCGAACAACTTGCCGATTCCATAGCTCAATTCGGCGACGGTCCCAAAGCCGCCCTTGAGCGGATGTTGTTGGATATGGTGCCGGATAATGTATTCAAGGCTATGGCTGAAGGTCAGATTTTGCCCGTGATCGTCTTTTGTTTCCTGCTCGGATTTGCTATTATTCGATTGTCCGATCCACACCAGGAGCGTCTGCGCGGTTTTTTTCAATCGGCTTTCGAAGCCATGATGCGCATAACTCATTTTATTATTCTCCTGGCACCCATCGGCATTTTTGCCCTGGTCGCCAAAGTCGTTGGTACCACCGGTCTATCGATTTTTGTCGATTTGGGGCTGTATGCACTTACTGTCTTTGTTGGTCTGGTCGTCCACGCGGCGATTATCCTGCCGCTGGTGCTCTATTTTCTGGGTGGCATATCGCCTCTGGCTCTCCTCCGCGCCATGCTTCCGGCTCTTCTCACCGCTTTTTCTACTACTTCTTCTTCGGCGACTTTGCCCATTACTATTGAGTCGCTGGAACAACGCGCTGGCGTTTCCAACCGCACCACCAGTTTTGTCGCGCCGTTAGGTGCTACCATCAATATGGATGGTACAGCCCTGTTCGAATGTGTCGCCGCTCTATTTATTGCTCAGGTCTATGGGGTTGATCTGAGCTTTACCCAGCAATTCCTGGTGGTTCTTACCGCTTTGTTGGCCTCCATAGGCGCGGCCGGCATTCCTATGACGGGTCTGGTGATGCTTTCTATTGTCCTGACCTCTGTGGGGTTGCCTCTGGAGGGGGTCGGCCTGATTATAGCTGTAGATCGCATCCTGGACATGTGTCGCACCACTGTCAATGTCTGGAGCGATTCATGTGGCACTGTCCTGATAGCTCGTCGCCAGGGCGAAAAATTAGATATTACCAAATACTAACATTTACTTATTTGGAGGTTTGTTATGGTTTCGATAGGTATTATTGGATTGGGATTTATGGGTATGACGCATTACCGGGGGATTCAGAGGGTGCGCGGGGGTAACGTGGCAGCGATATGTACGCGCAGTCCCAAAAAGCGGGCGGGAGATTGGCGGGGTTTGGG
>JAJEAX010000335.1 GCA_022822565.1 Candidatus Latescibacterota bacterium | reverse complement strand
TTAAAGGATCGCCTGGAGGCATTGCTCGGTCTGGGCGTGGTGGTGGATAATGATGCAAATTTAGCGGCTTATGGCGAGCAGTGGCTGGGAGCTGGTCGAGGTGTTGATCACTTTTTGTGTGTGACTCTGGGTACGGGGGTTGGCGGTGGATGGATCAGTGAGGGGAGGGTTATGCACGGGTTTAATGGCAATGCAGCCGAGGTGGGACATATTACAGTGGATCACAATGGGCCGCGCTGTCCGTGTGGCAATTTTGGATGTTTGGAGATGTATGCATCGGCTACGGCCATGGTGCGCCGCACGCTGGAAAGACTCGAAGGGAAAAAACCGGAGACGTCTCTGAAAGCCGAGGGTTTGACCACACAGGTTATTTTTGAGGCGGCAGAGGCGGGTGATGATTTTGCGATGCAGATGTTTGAGGAGACGGGGTTTTTCCTGGGCGTGGGGCTGGTGAGTTTGGTGAATATTTTGAATGTGGATCGCGTTGCGTTAACGGGTGGATTGGCGCAGGCGGGCGATTGGATTTTTGAGCCGGCGATGCGAACTTTTTGGGATCGCGGTACTGTTGGTGTAAAAGAACATGTTCAGATTGTTTCTGCTGAACTGGGCGATGACGCGGGGATTTTAGGCGCGGCCAGACACGCGCAGGGATAAAGGCAAGAAGCGAGGACTGGCCGCTAATGTTTCACGTCGTATCTTTTACTTCTCATCTTGTTCCTTTTGCCACGCTTCATATTCTACACGCGCTTCATCTGTGAGTGGATAATATTTTCGCAGGTCGCCACCTTCGGCGAGTTTCATTCGGCTGAAGACTTCCCATTCGGCGTGTTCGGTCGCTTTTTCTGCCAATTCAGGCGCGAGATTAATCGGTACTACCACGGCACCATCGTCGTCGGCGATAATAATATCACCGGGCATTACAAGTGTGTCACCACACGCTATGGGGATATTCACGGCGTGGGGGAAGATGTTGGTTTGTGCGTGAAAATTGGGCGTCGTTCCTGTGAGCCATAAGCCGAGGTTCAATTCCCTGGCGTGGGGAAAATCGCGAATACAGCCATCGACAATCGCACCTTGCCCCCCCTGACCGCAAAAATAGGTTAGCATCATCTCGCCAAAAACGCCACTGCTCAGGTCGCCTCGAGCATCGACTACGACCACATCGCCCGGTTGTGTGTGATATAGAACATGACGATGCAATTGTCTTTCTGGTCCTTGATATTCGCCCGATGAATGCAGGTCTTCTCGTTTGGGCATAAATTGTAGCGTCAGTGCCGGGCCGCAAATTGATTTGCCCGGCGTTCGGGGAAGGGGTCCCAAAATTTGGGCATTGCGGATGCCCAGCTTGAATAATTCTCCACTGGCTGTGGCGCTGCCAATATGTGATAACGCGTCGATCAATGCTTTTGATGGACGTTCTATATCCGGTGTTTGAATGGGTTCCAGACTCATTGATAACTCCTGTTTTGAGTGTGTTCGGGCATATTGTTGTGGTTTAAAGATAAACAATGTTCGCAGAGATTCAATACTATTTTCTTATTTGGCAAGAATCTGATTGTACAGTATTTTTGTAAGCACTGGTCCTGTTTGTTTTAAGATTTGACATATTCTTATGCCGTAAGTGATACGGCTCATTATTTTTTACAGGAGGTCCCATGCTCGGTCTTATCGGACTTGGACTCGTCGGGTCCGCACTTGTCGAACGATTTCGCGACAAAGGCTTAGAAATTGCGGGGTATGATATTGACCCCGAAAGAATAAAAGCACATGAGGGCGACGGTTTTACGCCCTGCAAGTCGCCTGCCGATGTCGCCGATAAAGCGCGTCGAATTGTTCTTTCGCTTCCCGACTCTTATGTTGTCAACGATGTGGTTACAGGTGCGAGGGGCATTTTGTCTGCGGCATCTCCCGGCGCAATTATCGTGGATACTACTACAGCTGATCCGCAGATGTCAACTGCGCTTGCCAAACGCCTTGAAAGCAGAAGCATTCGCTTTCTCGATGCTACTATTCTCGGATCTAGCAAGCAGGTGAGAGAATCGGATGTTCTCGTGATGGTTGGGGGCACGTTACCCGTTTTTGAACTGTGTACGGATATTTTTGAAGCTTTTTCTCTTATGACTTTTCACATGGGGCCTTCGGGCAAAGGTGCGGAAGCCAAACTCATTGTCAATCTCGTGCTTGGTCTCAACCGTCTCGTATTGGCCGAGGGTCTCGTTCTCGCACAAAAAACCGGGGTGGATATCGATGTTCTGCTCGATGTTTTTAAGATGGGTGGTGCGTATTCTCGCGTGATGGATATTAAAGGCGAGAAGATGATTACCGGGGATTTTACCACTCAGGCCGCATTGGATCAGCACCTAAAAGATGTGGAACTCATCCTCGACCTCGGCGCGCGCACGGAAACGCCTTTGCCCGTAACCGGGCTGCACGCCCAACTTTTGCGCACGGGCGTTGCGCTCGGCCTTGCAGAACAGGACAATTCCGCTATTGTCGAAGTGTTGAGGAAGATGGCGGGAATTAAATAATTTTGATCGGAAAGGATATGTCCATGATCATTGATACGCATGTTCATTTTTACGATACGGCCCGACCCGGCGGCGTTCCCTGGCCGCCCGAAGACAATGAATTGCTCTATCGCCCCATTTTGCCGCATCACTTTGTTGAGCGCACCGAAAAGATGGGTGTGACGGGGACGGTTGTGGTTGAAGCCAGCAAGCTCGTTGAAGACAATCAGTGGATTCTGGATCTCGCAGCAGACAATCCCTGTATTGTCGGGTTTGTGGGTAGCCTGGATCCCAGGGCCGAAGATTTTGAGAAGAATCTCGACCGCTTTTCAGCCAATCCACTCTATCGCGGGATTCGCCTGGGTCTTCAGCGGGGCAGTTTGGAAGATCAGGAAGCTCTTATGCCACAACTCCAAAAATTGGCTGACCGCGATTTGCAACTCGATCTGATGACCAATGGCAAACAGTTGCCGATTAACGCGGTTATTGCCGAGCAAATTCCCAGTCTGCGCATTGTTATCGACCATGTTGCACATGTGGAAGTGACGGGTGAAGCGCCCGATCCCGAATGGGTGCAGGGTATCCAGACCATTGCTAAATACCCCAATGTGTATTGCAAGGTGTCTGGCATGGTTGAACGCGCGGCACAACAACCCGCTCCCGACGATCCGGCTTATTATGTGCCCACGCTCGATGTGTTATGGCATGCTTTTGGTGAGGACCGCCTGGTCTATGGTAGCAATTGGCTCGTGTGCGAACGCGCAGCACCCTATGAGACCGTGCTCAATATTGTCACCCATTATATTGAAACCAAGGGACCGGAAGCGATGGAGAAGTTTTTCTGGAAAAATTCAAAGGCTGCGTATAAGTGGATTGAGAGGTGAGGCTAATACGTCGCTCCGGTAGAATCCACCATTGGCACGAATCTGACTGGTATAATGTGATTTTGTTGCAATTTGCCTTCCTGCTTGGTCAATAGCACGAGTTCTTGTGCGTCGCGTTTTCCAACCGGGATTACCATGCGTCCACCTTCGGCGAGTTGATCTTGAAGGGGTTGGGGTACCTGCGTCGGTGAACACGTCACGATAATCGCATCAAAAGGCGCGTATTCTGGCCATCCTTTGTACCCATCGCCAACTTTTACTTCGATATTCTCATATCCCAATGTGTTGAGCAAATTTGCGGCGCGCTTGCCCAGCACTTCTACAATTTCTATGGTGTAGATGCTGTCACACAACTCGCCCAGAATCGCCGCCTGATATCCCGATCCCGTCCCGATTTCCAGTACTTTATCCGACTTCTTCAAATTCAACACTTCGGTCATTAGTGCGACAATATACGGTTGAGAAATGGTCTGTCCTTCGCCGATGGGCAATGGATGATCGCCGTACGCTCGTGAAGCATAAGACTCGGGCACAAACTGGTGGCGTTCCACTTTTCGCATCGCTTCCAGGACAGCGGGGTCTTTGATGCCTCGATTTTCAATTTGTGTCCTTACCATACGTTCTCGCAATCGCTCCATGAGGTCTTGTGCATGCGATGTAGAGATCACCGCCACAC
>JAJEAX010000166.1 GCA_022822565.1 Candidatus Latescibacterota bacterium | reverse complement strand
GGATATAATCACCATCTTCTGCTGACCCAATTCTCGAATCAGGTTCCGAATCTCCACAATCTGGTTGGGATCCAGCCCGGAGACCGGCTCATCAAAGATCAACACCTTGGGATCGTGCAAAATCGCGGCAGACAGCCCGACGCGCTGTTTATAACCCTTGGAACACGCAGAGATGGGCAGATGAATCACATCGCGCAAACCACATTGTTCGACCACGCGATCCAAAGCCGGTTTGAACTCTCCTGCGTCTATACCGCGAACTTGAGATATAAACTCGAGATAGTCATACACTCTCATTTCCCCGTACAGGGGATTCATTTCGGGCAAATAGCCGATTTGCTCGCGAATATCCAGCGAATGGTCCTGTATATTCAGGTCGTCTATAAATACATTGCCAGCACTTGGTGATAGAAAGCCCGTCATGATTTTCAATGTCGTAGATTTACCCGCGCCATTTGCACCTAAGAACCCGACGATTTCTCCGTCGTCAATCTCAAAATCAATGCCCTTAAGTGCATGAATGTCGCCGTAATATTTCTCCAAATTCTCAACTCGAATCATTCTGAGATTTACCTCCTGTGAGTTAAGCGATAAAGGAAGGTTGGCTAATTTTTTCAGCTCAAAAAGTTAAACAAGTTTATGGAAAAAAATCAAGGAAAATCAGAAAAAAACCACCGATGAATACAGATATAAGGTGAAAAATAAAAAAGGGCGTACCCACAGGCCGCCCTTTTCACGTTTTACAAGCCAACGATCAACTGCCTCCAATCCCATAAATCCGTCCCAAATTCCCTCCAAAGATCAGAGCTTCCGCCTCGTCGCCCAATTCCAATCGCTGAATTGCCCGCTTGACCTGAACCGGGCGATATTCCGGCAAATTGGACCCAAAAACGATCCGCTCGGGTCCCAATTCTTCAACGGCCTGTTTGACCTCATGCGGCACGGTTTCTTCGGGATTAATAGCCCACAACTTGTGAAATCGCAGAATCGTTGTACCCAGATATACATCGGGGCATTCACGACACACCTCAAGGGCTGTATCAAACCCATCGGGAAAGCCCATGTGATCCATAATAATTGGCACGCCGGACACCTGTCGCGCCACATTGCCAATGCGCTCAGCACTGCAGTTGTCGCGCCCAGAATGAATCGATACCACAATCCCCAGATCGCGCGCCGTCTCAACAAACGGAATGACCATGGGATCATCCACATTGTACTTGTGAATAGCGCCCATTAGCTTTACACCTTGAGCACCGCGATCGACATACGCCTTCAGTGCAGAAATCCCCTCTTCACCCCAATGCGGATCTAAGAGCGGACAGGGCAAAAGCTGGGGGTGTCCCGCTGTCTTGTCGAGCAACCCATCATTATCCGGAAGGGGTTTGGTCTGCGGCATGACCACTGCCATCTCAAATCCCGCTTCGGCCTCGCATTCCAGCAAAGCGTCAACCGTTATCTGCTGTCCATACCAGTCATCTGTCAAATACGCTTCAAAATCTGCGGTAATCATAATGCCCTCCTTTATTATCGAATATTCATGGGTGTCATCTCCAAAACCTGTCGCGGCTGCCCCACTGTGCGCGCAAAGCGAAAAACGGGTTGCAACTCTGTGGCGAGTCTCATCAGCGCATCGCCATTGCTCAGCGTGCGGATCAGTCCTTTTTCCATCACCTGTTCTATCAGCGTCTTTTCTTTGGGAAATACCACGAGGTTGAGAGATGCATTAGCTTCCAATTCCAATGCCTCCCGAATCAGACGCATCGCGGTCTTCATGCCGCCCAATTCATCGATCAGGCCATGCGCTTTGGCATCCTCTCCAGTCCAGATTCGCCCCTTTGCCACGGCGTGAACATCGGCCTGCGACATATTGCGTCCCTCGCCCACCTTCGCCGTAAAATCTTCGTAAATGCGGTCCAACCACGTCTGAAATTTCGCCCATTGCTCGGGTGTAAATTCTGTACCCGTGCCCCATATCAGCGCGTTTTCACCCACCTGTGCGGTATCCCAGGTAATGCCCAGGCGTTCCCAAAATTCAGTTGTCACAAACTTTCCCGCTAATACCCCAATGGATCCCGTGATGCTACCGGGTTGCGCCACAATTTTATCGGCATTCATCGCCACAAAATATCCCCCAGAACCGGCCACATTGCCCATTGATACGACCACGGGTTTGTCCGCCTTCTTCGCTTTGGCAACCTCGCGCCAGATCGCATCAGAAGCCACGTAAGACCCACCGGGAGAGTCTATTCGAAACAAAATTGCACGCACGTCCTTATCCTTTACAGCATCGCGAAAAGCTTTGGTCAAGGTACTCGCGCCCATTGTAGCAGACCCATATAAGGGATCGTAGGCACTCTTCCCGCGAAGCACAGATCCCACGCCGTATATCAACGCCACCTTGGTACCTTCACTATAAGGCTTTTCATCAATGCGCTTGAGATAATTCTTTATATTCAGCCATTTGGCATCTTTGCTGTGTTCGCTCTTCACCAGATCGCGCACCTCATCCCAATACGCCAGGCTATCTACCAGGCCTTCGGCATGGGCAGACAAGGCCAAAAAAGGCCCGCGATTGATGAGATCGCGCACGGCTTCGGGCGTTGTACCTCGCGCCCGTGAAATGCCCAGGACCATCTGATCGACCATCGATTTCAATAGCACCTCACTCGCCTCGCGATGCGCGTCTGTAAATTTGGTTTCGGTATATAGGTTCATTGCATTTTTATACTCATACCGGTGGTCCATCTGAACGCCAATCCCAAGTGAATCCAATGTCCCCTTGACAAAGGGATGCTCCATCGCCAGTCCGATCAGTCCTATATCGCCCGAGGGCTGGAGATAGATCTGCTCAAATGCCGTCGCCAGATAATATCCGACATTACCCGATCCGAATTCGCCAAATGTCTCGGCAAAAATCGCGGTGGGTTTTCCGCTTTTTCCAAAAGCCAGAACCGCATCTCTTATTTCTTGTGCCTGTGCAAATCCCATCGGCGTGCCGCCCCCACGAGCGAGCAATCCCACAACGCGGTCATCCGAAGCCGCCGCGTCTAAAGCACCTATTATATCGCGCAGCGAGCGCGCTTCGTCTGCGATCAATTTTGCAAACGGATCTTCGGGCACATACTCCGCAACCCCCTGTTCCAGATTGATCTCCAAAATCACCTGATCGGGCACAGGGTCTTCACCGGAGAGCACCACTGCTAACACAATGATCAGAACGACCAGCCCAACCACAATCCCACCAATCCACGCCAAAATCCGACCTATTTTCTTTCGCATAAAACCCTCCAGATAACCGGATTAAAATGATTTGCTGATAAAGAGACGCACAAATATCTCACCGAGTTTCGACAAGTTAGTGATTCAAGACTGACCACACAAGAAAAAAAGGGCATTTTTAAAATGCCCTTTTGAATAATGATGCAGATAGATGCGCTGGCATCACACCACCGATTCCAACAACCCCTGACTGCGGCGGTCCAGTGCCCGTATATCGGGCACCTCAAAGCGGTTATTATCCACATCAAAGATCATCAACCGCGTATCACTCAACCACTGTGCGTTTTCGGCGACAGATTTGGCTACAAAATCGCGCCTGCCCCGGTCCGTATCGACGGTCCAGTACGTCACGCCGTATTCATTTTGCAACGCCACGATCTTCAGGATCTCCGCCGTCAAATACCGATTGTCCAGTTCCTCATACACCAGAGCGCGACTCTCTTCTGGCAAATCTGACAGGTCTTTGATCATACAGATCGCTTCGTCCTTGATATCCAGAATGCAAAAATAGCGATCCGGCTCCGTCAAAGGCGCTGCCCGCACCACTTTCACGCGGGTATAGGACCGATCCTCTTCAATCGTCATCCGCAAAATCCACTGTGGCTCCTTAAACAAGCGGATCTTACGCGGATCAACCGATTCGGGATGCACCATCTCTATCGGTATAGGCTTCCATTCCTCTGCATTTTCTTCAATTTCTTCCACTTCCATCTCCAGCATATCCGTAGCCATCAAAATCTCCAGTAGCCAGTTGTCATTAGTCAGTCCACCCAGTTCCTTACCCTTTGCCTTTCATCTGCGACCATCTGCGACCATCTGCGACCATCTGCGGATTACTCCAACTCTACCCCCACCGCAGTCATAAACATATCCAATGTCGTCTCTTGCTGTGTCCTGACCAGGCGGTAAAAAATGCCCTCGCGATCCATCAACTCACGATGCGTACCAACTTCGGCGATATTGCCTTCATCCATCACCACAAGCCGATCTGCGCTGCGAAGCGTTGACAAGCGGTGTGCAATCGCAAATGTCGTGCGCCCCTCAACCAGACGTGCAATCGCTGTTTGAATCTTCTTCTCGGTCGGTGTATCCAGTGAAGAAGTGGCTTCATCGAGAATGAGAATCCGCGGATTGTGCAAAATCGCCCGCGCAATAGACACCCGCTGTTTTTCGCCGCCAGACAGACGTCCGCCGCTTTCTCCCACCCGCATATCATAACCATCGGGTTTTTTGACGATAAACTCGTGTGCTTCGGCTGCGATTGCAGCGCGCATCACCTCATCGAAAGTCGCGTCTGGTTTGCCATAGGCGATATTTTCGGCAATCGTACCGTCAAATAAAAAGGGTTGCTGGTGTACCATCCCGATTTGAGATCGCAAATCGCGCAAATTCACATCGGTCATCGGCACGCCATCCACCAGCAAGCGTCCACGATCTGGATCATAGAACCGACACACCATATTAATCAGCGTTGACTTGCCAGCGCCCGATTTGCCCACAAGCCCTATCATCTCGCCCGCCTTCACTTCCAGGTCAACCCCTTTGAGCACGGGCTTGCCGGGGTCATAACCAAAGAAAACAGACTCGAACTGCAAACCGCCCTCAATTTTGGGCAGCCGCACGGCATCGGGTTTTTGGTATGGCTCAGGCTCCGAATCAATTACCTCGAACACGCGCTGAGCACCGGCAAATGCTCGCAAAATATAACTGTAAAAATCGCCAAACCATCGCAATGGCTGGTACAACATCCAGAGATAACTCATAAAAGCGATTAACGCACCCAGCGTCAATTCACCGCCCAGAATCTGTCGTCCGCCAAAATACCACACAAAAAACACCCCAATGTTCATAAACAGATTTGTCACAGTCCAAAAAACAAACCAGGCCCGTTCGCCCCGGGTATCTACGTCGCGCAGGTCTTCGTTGTACTGGTCAAAACGCTCGCTCTCCTTTGCTTCCTGTGCAAATGCTTTCACAACGCGAATACCGTGAATTGACTCATTCAACTGCGCCGATAGCCTGCCCCACTTTCCCGACCACTGCGTCCAGAATGTCATAATGCGGTACCATATCCGTGTGCCGGCGAACACAATCAACGGAATAGGTGCCACCACAAACAGCGTGAGTTGCCAGTTCATCCACGCCAGAAAGCCCAAAATGCCGACAAATAACAAACTGTTGGAAAACACATAATAAAAATCATACGTCATGATCACTTCCATGCGGTCCGTATCATTATTCATGCGGGACGTCAGCGCACCCACTTTTCGCCGATCGTAAAAGCGAACGGGCACCATCTGAAACGCGCGGTAGAGATCTTCCCGCAAATCGCCGATCGCGCGCAATCCCAACGACCGACTCAACGCCGCCATCACCACATCGACACCCCAGATCAACAGCCGTATAATAACAAGCCCTAAAATCAACAGTCCCAATCGATCAAGGCGATCCGCTGATGTGATAAATGGAATCTCAACCGCATCCCAGCCCGCTGTCAAAACACCGTCAATTACATACTCTGTAATTTTGGGTGGCAACAGCGTAAATAAAGCACTGACAAATGTCAGGGCTATGGTGGTGACCAGGCGCACGGGGTAAGCGGCCATATAACCCACAATGCGGCGAAATGTCTGCCACTTTTTCAAACACGCAGCACACACCCCATTCTTTTCCGGCAACCGACGCCCACAATTCTCGCAGTGCGTCTGCTCCAATTCTGTGGGCAATGTTAATGGCTCATTATCCGTCAACTGCCTAATGCCATCGGCTACTTCGGCAAACACAG
The DNA here is from genome assembly GCA_022822565.1 of Candidatus Latescibacterota bacterium. Taxonomy (GTDB): domain Bacteria; phylum Latescibacterota; class UBA2968; order UBA2968; family UBA2968; genus VXRD01. Next base: position 8,021 of record JAJEAX010000166.1, on the reverse strand, counting down.
CGGTAAGAGATGGCGAATAAGATACATGCATCCCAGGTCCTGCTTTGTGCGTCAACGCCAGGGCGCCCAACCCCACGCGCTCCTCCACTTTCACGTCTTCCACATCGCCAATCGCCATTGACTGCGTGCCATCCACACCCGATTCGGGAATCACCAGCACCTGTTGATCGGTTACCACCACCCACTGCGGGTTGTAATTCAAGGACGCGTCCAGATCCGTTGCCACCTGCATCAGCACGGTCTCGCCATTGGGCTTTGCCGCACGCAGCTTCTCTGCCACGGATGGGGGGAGTTTTTCGATCAACGGTTTTCCTGGTAAGTGATTCATGAGAACCTATTCCTTAATTGCAATAATCTGTGAAATCTCTTCTTGCATCTGCACCAATTTGTAAAACATGCCTTTCTTTTCCAGCAATTCTCGGTGCGTTCCCATTTCCACAATGCGTCCAGCATCCATCACCACCAGTTGGTCGGCATTGCGAAGCGTTGATAATCGGTGGGCTATTGCAAAAGTCGTTCGTCCTTTGACCAATCGCGCAACCGCATCTTGAATGCGCTTTTCCGTTTGCACATCGACAGACGATGTGGCCTCGTCTAAGATCAAAATTCTGGGATCGTGTAAAATAGCTCGTGCGATGGACACGCGCTGCCGTTCGCCTCCCGAAAGCGATTCTCCTCGTTCGCCGATAAGCGTATCATAGCCATCGGGCTTTGTCACAATAAAGTCGTGTGCATGGGCAGTCCTGGCCGCCTCCACAATCTCATCGAATGTCGCGCCCGGCTTGCCATAGCCGATATTTTCTGCAATACTGCCCGAAAACAGGAATGGCTCTTGCAACACAATGCCGATTTGAGACCTCAAATCCTCCAGCCGAATATCGCGCAAATCCACCCCATCCACCTCAATGCCTCCGCGGTCAACATCGTAGAACCGACAAATCAGATTTACCGTTGTCGTCTTGCCCACACCGGATTTTCCCACCAGCCCGATCATCTCTCCCGGTTTGACATCGAGGTTGATTTCGTGCAGCACGGGCTTGCTCTTGTCGTATCCAAATGTGACGTCATCGAACTTCACGCGCCCTTCAATATCGGGCATCGGCACGGCATTGGGGTCCTGATACGCTTCGGAAGGTGTATCGATAATCTCAAAAATACGCTCTGCGCCGGCCATTGCGCGCGTCATCCAGGAATTGACCATACCAAACCATTCCAACGGACCGTAAAGCAACATCATATAACTGTAAAAAGCCATCAAAGTGCCGAGCGTCAACTCCCCATCAATTACCTCAAGCCCCCCGTAATACCACACAATAATCACGCCCGCCGCCGTCAATAAGGTCATCGTTTTGTAAAAAATGCCCCGGTTGACCTCTGTGGTAATGCCGATGCGCGTCAATTTGTCATTGCGCCTTTTGAACACCCTGATTTCCTGCTTTTCCTGTGCAAATGCCTTCACCACGCGAATGCCCGTGAGTGCTTCATTGACCCGCGCCATAGTTTCAGACCACGACTGCATCCAACTGGTAAAAAATTTTCGCATCCGCCGGTAAAACGCATATCCCCAGATCATGATTAACGGAACGGGAATCAGCACCAGAATAGCCAGTGACCAACTCATCATAAACAGCGCGGCGAGAATCCCCAGCAACATCATCGCCTCGATTACCAGATAGGGCAATCCATCGACCAAGAACATCTGTAAACGACTGCTATCCGTCGTCACGCGAGACATCACTGCGCCAACTTGCCGTTTGTCGTAAAATTGCAGGGAGAGCAACTCCAAACGCCTGTAAAGCTGGCTGCGGATATCCGCCGTTACCCGTGCGGAAAGCCACGTCACTGTCCAGCCGTGCGCCCACTCTCCCCCCCAGGTTATCAGTCGGATACCCACCAGAGCCAGCACGAGCCAGCCGAGCAAATTGAGCCGCTCGTCGTACAGCGCCTCTACACCCTCGGGCAGCACCAATACATCATCGACGATGAGTTTTGTCACATAAGGCGGAATCAACTCTGCAACAGTCGTCACAATAGACGCCAGAGCCAGCACAATCGCGCGTATTTTGTACGGCTTCAAATACGATGCAATGCGCCCCAGCGTTGCAAATTTGTTCAAGCACGCCGGACATATCCCATTTTTTTCCGGCAATAGCCGACCACACGATTCGCAGATTGTGCGATCCAGATTTGCATTGATAAAAAATTCCTGCCCCTTGCGCAGTTGCTCTATCCCGCGCGTGGTCTCCGAAAACTTTTGCGCCTGCGTCATGGAATACGGGACGTGAACGGTCGGCTTATTTTTTCGGTGTATTTCCAAACGCGCACCGCCCACCAGAGCTTCGGTTCGCGCCAGTTCGATTTCGGAAATCGGAATATCTGCTATCGCGCCATTTTGCCGCACCAGCACGCGATTGCGCGTCACCACCACCCACTGGTTTCCGAAGTCTCCTTTCTCATCCAGATCGGTCTGCACCCGAATGAGTTCGTCTTCCCCTTCGGGCAAAGCGTGTTTCAACCAATTCAGACTACCGTTTTGTTCATTGTCCAGTAAACGATCCATCTTATGCTCCTGCATCCGGCGGTCACCTCTGCTAATTCACACCCTTATTCAGACAAAGATCGCGCAAAAAGTGTTTCACTATCTTCACCTCAACATCTTTCCCCGCAATCGCCACCGCGCCGACATACCCCTTCGCGGGTTCAAGGTGTTGCAGCGTCCAATCTTTTATATTCCCTTCTTTTATCCACAGCAATTCTGCTTTGCGCCCCAAACTGACTTCAAAATTTTTTAATGAATGGGTAAGACCAGTGCCCATGGCTTTCAGATATGCCTCTTTGCGCGTCCAGCAACAAAAAAAAGCCCGACGCTGTTCTTCTCGCGGCAACGCGCACAACCGCTCGTATTCGCCAGGCGCGAAAAAACGTTTCGCAATATCTTTCATCTGGCCGACCTTGCGACTGAGAGGCTCAACATCAATCCCAATCTCATGGCGCATCGAAACCGCGATAAGAGCCAGGCCAGCCGAATGGCTCAGATTGAATCGCAATTGGGATTTATCCCACGGGGACGCCAGAGCAGGCTTGCCGTGTTCGCCATAAAAAAAAGCCAGTTCACCTGGCTTACAATCCATGTATTTTGCGAGAATCGCGCGCAGACATCCGCGTGCAGCAACAAAATGCGCTCGGTGCTTTTCAAAGACAAACCTGTCGGCACGCATCCACTCATCTTCCGATAGCGTCTCGGCCAACATGTGTGTCTCGCGCTCTAAATCCACTGCCCAGACATGGGCAGTATCGGTTCGCAACCTATCCATTTCGCCTTTTATCTGCTTCGCCTTTTATCTGCGTAAAACGCTCAAATTACTCGCGTTTTTTCTGCGCCATCTGCGGATAAACACGCCTCATAAGTCTCAAAGCGTTCGCCTTCGGTCTCTTCGGGATCGACCAGCTTGAGCCACATCCCCTGATCCTTTTTCTTTCCACTCAACTGCCTGCGGCTACCCAAATTGGCGGGATCTGCACCGTGCCAGACCACATCGCCATCTTGCAAAAAGATAAATTCATTCCGATACCGGTCAACGATATCTCTTCGCCGATCCTGGTAAAACAAGGCCTGTTCACATGTGGTGCGACGCCAGCTTTCCACAATTTTCTCGCTGTCTGTACGCTCTGAATCAAACTCGGATAGAGGCGCAGACACCTCGCTCTCAAAATCAATCTCCCTCAGATCAACCGTACCAAAACCGCGCCTGTGTGCGATCAACAAATGGTTGCGGTCGCGCCGAAACGGCGGATTGGGCCAATCAGACGCCGGGTCGTGACCCATCAAATGAGTACCACAAGCATCTGTAGCGGTTACATGGTCACCTGCTAATAACGCATTGCAAATACGTCCCTGTCCGCCCCATTCTCTACCCCATTGCCCGGTTAGTGCATCCACAATATTCAGACAAGGTTGGGTGATCAATCCCAGATCGGGCAACACATAAGACAGGCGAATAAAGTGGTGATAATAGGATCGCACGCGGCCGTGTGGCAGCGTGATGGGAGGCAGACCAAAAAGGTTTTTCATGCAAAGCGTAACACCCATAAACAGATGATTCTTCATCTTGGCTACAGAAACCACCTCAGCCCCTTCAAAACACGCGCTGAGTGTATAGCGGTCAAACATACATCCACCGTCCGGCACGTCATATTGTTTGAACGGCGGCGCATTTGAATCGACAAACCCCACATCGTATTCTTTTAATATATGCGCGTAATTAAAATCCTCACCCATCAGATGGTCGCGCGTATAGGGATTGGTATCCGTCGCAATAATTTCCGCATGGGTTCGTTCTCTCAACAAACGCAAAACAGCGCGTGCGACCATGTCATCGACCAACTCGCGCCGCCGTCCCATGTAGTAAATAATGCGATTGTGTAGCTTCATCATATTGAACTTGATCACAATCCGATTGGCTTTCTCCAGCTTTTCCCACGACCGATGCAATGGGTCTGTAATGCGGCGCAGCGTCTGGTATATTTCTTCCTCCGACGCCCGCCAATTGCAATGCGCCGCGCGAACCTTATAATTTTTTTCTGCCATTCCGACCTCTGTGATTAAATGCGATAATATTAGAACTGTTCTATTGTACCTATAAAAGCGAAAAATGAAAAGTGAAATTATAGAGTTTTCCTTATATTGACTACATCTAATCTCGAACAAACTTCAGATGGTATTCAGATAGGCACTTTCATGCTCGCCGGATTCGTATCCCAATCGCCTCTTACCTCCCGCGAACTTACCCACTCGCTCACGCGCATGGAAGATAGCCTTGTCGTACATCAAAAAGCGCACCGCATCGTCTTTGTCCCGCATGTTGCAGGCGTTGCATTCGCGCCAGATTGGCGTACTACATCCCCAATTTGCCAGACACAAAGGGGGCATATTGCCTATCTCGACGGCGAATTTTTTAACCGCACTGATCTGGCCCGCTCTACGACCTCTGACCCAGAATTTTTGGTTCGGGCTATCACGGGCGAGCGCGAACTATTAAACCGCATCGATGGCCTTTTTTCCGGCGTGGTTTTCGATACACACAAAAACGAACTGCACATTATCACCGATCGCTATGGCTTGCGCCCGCTGTACTGGACGCGCCTGGGCAATCGCATTGCTTGGGCGTCTCAGACCAAAGCTTTTCTCGCGCTCCCCGAGTTTTCACCTGTGATCGATCCCATTTCCCGCGACATGTTTTTTGCCACCGGACAATTGCCCCCTGATCGCACATGGCTCAAAGGCGTCGCGCCCGTGCCCGCTGCAACGCAAATGACATTTCACATCTCAGATGGTAGCCTCACACAGCAGCGCTACTGGTCCTGGGATGAAATTGCTCCCCTCACAGGGCATCACACCCAACGCGAATTGGCACATGAATTGGGCACGCGCTTTCGCACTGCCGTAGAACAGAGAACCACAGGACGAACTGGTCTCGCTCTCAGCGGTGGCCTCGATTCGCGTGCGATCCTCGCCGCCATGCCCGGCGCACCTGAAACCTTCACGTTCGGTCATCCCGACAGTGCGGATGTTCGCATTGCAGCCCAGGCAGCATCCGTAAAAAACGCACCACATACCGTTCTGCCTCTGGATGGTCAAAATTGGCTCTTGCCGAGAATCTCCGGCGTGTGGTATGCCGATGGCGCACTCGACCTGATCCATATGCACGGCATTGAACATCTCAAACAACAGAAAGAGGCGTTTGATATCTCTCTCAACGGCGCCGGTGGCGATGGATTAGCAGGGGCGGGCCATCTATTTCATCCAAACGGACTCTCTGCTTACCTGAAGAACAAGCTACACATTAAGGCAGATCGCAACATGACCCAACACTTCAAAACCGCATTTAACGAGGCGGGATCGGCACACGCTTTTTACATAGACTGGCGCATGCGTGGATTCACCATTCACGGTCCCCGTCTGGGACTTTTGCATGGCCTCGAATACCGCTTACCCTTCCTCGACAATCAGGTGCAGGAATTTCTCTATTCTATTCCCCTACAACAAAAAGCCAACAATCGCCTATACCGACAAATGCTACTCGAGACCTTTCCCGAATATTTCAGAAATATTCCCTATCAGGCCACGGGATTTCCTATATCCCATTCACCCTGGACCGTCAAAATCTTGCGAAGGCTCACCGGATTGCGCAATCCCGCACCCCACACCTTTGCCGATTACGCAAATTGGTTGCGCCAATCACCGGGCAAAAATTTGTGCGATCACCTTCTCTACAATACATCTAATACCTCCAAACTCTGGCAACGGCACCTCGCAGGCGAAGACCACACGATCATTTTGGGGCGCTACATGACCTATCAGCTCTATCTCATCCAACTCTTTGATGGCAAATACCGCACATCAGAAGAAGTGGCTGAACTATTGAAAATTACCACATAAAAAACTGCCATCCAAAAATCTCGGACGACAATTTCTTTTTTTCTCTCAATACTGTAGCACATTACGCAATTACGCGGGTGCAAAAATCTTGACCTCTTTTTCTATTCGGTCAGCCAGTGTCATTTTGGCTATCTCTATTTCATAATGTGTTTGAATACCTGTCCAAAATTCAACCGACATGCCAAAATAATGAGCAAGTCGAAGTGCTATATCTGCACTAATACCTTTTTCCCCACGAATAATTTTGTTGATTCTCATTGCGGGAACGCATATATCACAAGCGAGATGATCGCAACTGATTCCCATTGGCTTCAGAAATTCTTCTTGCAAAATCTCACCAGGATGGATCGGGGGCCTGTCTCTCATAATAGCACCTCAATGATAATCGACGATTTCAACAGCATAAACACCGTCCTCATTCCATTCAAAACAAATTCGCCACTGATCATTTATGCGAATACTGTGCTGTCCTCTTCGATTGCCTTTCAAAGCCTCTAAACGATTAGATGGTGGTACACGCAAATCGTTTAAATTTGTCGATTGGTGAAGTAAAATCAATTTGCGTTCAGCGATGTGCTGAATATTCTGTGGCAATTTTTTGGAAAAACGACCCTTAAATATTTTTTCAGCCTCTTTATCCTTAAATGTCCTGATCATATAAAAAATTAATCTGATAGGATAATATTGTCAACCGTTGTTATTTTATTTTTTCTCACCACTCTTTTTTCCAGAATAATCCTACCGATCCTCGTCTGCGTCGATTCTCCTCTTCTATCTGACTCGCTTCCAATGTCAGCCGTGACAATACTTCAAACTCCATCGCCACTTCATAAGCCGTGCTCGAAAAATCTTTTGCATAACTCATAAACAACCTGTCTCCAATATACTTGCCCAATCGAATCCTGGAGATACTGCCTTCGCCAAAGTCGATTTCCACCACATCCAGACTCAATTTTTGCCCAATGTGCCGCCCCAGGCGATTTGCAACAACCCCCGCAAACAGATCCAGGGTGTGCTCGCGAGAAAACTTAAATTCGTCAGCGGATCTGCCAGTCAACAGCAGAGAGGCAATATCCCCCACATCCTCTCCATCAAACGAAATCTGCGGATACGTCAATGTTCCCCCTACTGTGACAATAATATCGACAGGCTCAGACCCAGTGCGCACACGCGTCTCGGCGCGAATGTCCAGGTCGGGATTCCAGTCGGGCCTGCCCTGAAATTGAACCTCGCCCTGTGTAATACGCAAGCTGTGGCTTTGCCAGATGTAATTGCCCCGGCGGCTCGACATCGTGCCGTAAATACGCGAATCTTCGCGATTTTTTATCACATCCAGATCGCCCCCAATTTCCACCTCAAAGACCGGGTCGCGCAGCCACACCTGTCTGTCAGCAGATACTTGCAGGTGCATTTCCGGAGCCATCAGAAATGGTGGCATCTCTGTGCCCGATTCTTCGAACAATTCCGTCAAGCGAATATCTGCCTGTTTCGTCGTCAGGCTCGGTACTCCGAGCAATTCCGCCAGGCGAATCTCAGCCTGTTTCATCGCCAACTTGCCCTTAACATTGTTGCCCTGCGGCGT
>JAJEAX010000366.1 GCA_022822565.1 Candidatus Latescibacterota bacterium | reverse complement strand
GAATAAAGGAGGTTGATGTGGATTTCAAAGTATTGACAGACGCGCAGGCAGCGCATTTTGTCGAGAAGGGTTATGTGAAGATAGAGGGATGTTTTGAGAAGGCGGAGATTCAGGATTGGCTCGATCTGGCATATCTGCGGTTGGGGTATGAGAGAGATGATCCCACGACCTGGGCAGAAGACCGCATTCACATGCCGTCGATGAATCGGCGGGCGGTTGCTGATTTGGCACCAAAGGCCTGGGATGGGATATGCGATGTGATGGGTGGGGCAGAGCGCATTGAGGGTGAGCCTTCGTGGGGGGATGGGTTTATTATTAATTTTCACAAAGATGCGGATGATCCTTGGGTTCCGTCGGCAAAGCGCGGGGGATGGCACAAGGATGGCAATTTTTTCCGGCATTTTTTGGATAGTCCAGAGCAAGGTCTGTTGACGGTGGTCGTTTGGGATGATGTGTTGCCCAATAGCGGTGGTACATATCTCGCGTCGGATTCGGTTCCAAGAGTTGCGAGGTTTTTGTACGATCATCCCGAGGGGCTGGAACCGGGTTCGTTTGGAAAGATGATTGAGGGTTGTGAGGCGTTTGTCGAGGCGACGGGTAATGCGGGCGATGTGTATCTGATTCATCCGTATATGTTGCATTCTGCTGCGCCAAATCCTTCGGGGCGTCCGCGTTTTATTACGAATCCGCCGGTTGCGTTCAAAGAGCCTATGAATTTCAATCGAGAGGATCCCGATGATTTTTCACTGGTGGAGAGAGTGGTGTTGCGGGCTCTGGGTGTCGAGCGATTGGATTACCGCATTACGGGCAAGCGAGAGCGGTATTATACGGAGTTTCGCCGCGAACGAGAGCGCATGCTGGTGGAGCAGAAGGCGCGTTTGGCGGAACTTGAAGAGGAGGTTGTATGAGTTGATGCACAGGTTTGGGAGAATCGGGAGAGGGATTTTCCACTTACACGGAGTTAGAGGAGCGTGTTGTTATGGATGCGAAATGTTTGGATTATTGCGTGACCGAAGAGGAGCGGTTGAAGTTTGAACGCGATGGGTTTTTTGTTCTCGAGAGCGTGTTACCAGAGGATTTGGTGGATGAGTTGGTGCCGGTTGTGGATCGGGTAGATGGCGCGCATCGAGAGCGAGAGGGCATTGGGCCAGATAAGCGGTCCAATATGCTGGATTTTATCGGGCAGGACGATTTGTTTTTGGAGTTGCTCGATTGGTATAAGACTTTCCCGAAGGTATGGGGGTTGCTGAATTGGAATATTCAGCTTTATCATTCTCACATGATTGTGACGCCGCCCGTTGGTCCTGGAAAGTCGCTTGAGAAGGATGGACCGGGGCTTGGGTTTCACCAGGATAGCGGTCGCCTCAATCTCGATATTGAGACGAATCCTCGTCCGAGGATTTCGCTGAAGGTGGCGTTCTTTTTGACGGATGCATCAGAACCTGGTCGCGGGAATTTTGTTGTGGTTCCCGGTTCGCATCTGGGCAATGTGTTTCCGGGCGAAAGCCGCTCGGAAATGCCCGAGGGCGGTATGCAGGTGTGTGTGCCGAAAGGTAGTGCGGTTATTTTTGATCGGCGTATCTGGCATTCGAGCAGTACCAATTATTGGGATTCACCACGGCGTACGCTGTTTTACGGCTATAGCTATCGCTGGTTGCGACCCCGCGATAATATGACGGTGGATCATTTTTTGGAGCGTAGCGATCCCATTCGCAGGCAGTTGTTGGGTGCGAGTCCTTCGGGGGGATTTGGATATACGTCGCCCAAACCCGAAGATGTGCCTTTGAAGGCGTGGATTGAGGCGCATTTGGGTGAGAAAGCTGTTGCGGCTTAAGGGTAGTGGGTAAATAGAAGGAGTGTTCATGGGATTGCTTACCCGTGATGAGAAGCAGTTTTTCATAGATAATGGGTATCTCGTCAAGCGGGATGTTTTGCCCGAGGATTTGATGGAACGCGCTGTGGATGGTCTCTGGCATGGTGTCTGGGCAGACCGCAGCGATCCACAGACGTGGGTGAACGCGGAGCCGAAGAAGCCCGAGAGTAGTGATCCGATGTTGCACCGATCTATTGTTTATGATTACGGTGTGTTTGATATGGTCGAGGAGATGACGGGGAAGGGGCGGTTGACCGAGTGGGCGGAGCCGACGCCGTTGTTTCGCTATCCCACGGGTACGAATAAGTGGTCAAAACCTGCGGGCGGGCATGTAGATGGCTACGGGCAAAAGGATTTGACGGTGGCTGGTTTTACGATTGCCGCAACCGTTTATCTCTGTGACATCAGACCCCGCTCAGGGGGATTTTGCGTGTGGCCCGGCACGCATGCAAAGATGGCGGATTATTTTAAGTCGCATTCTTTGTTGAGTGTAAATCGCCAGTTTTTAGATCCCCGTGAGCCAGCCACCCAGATTCATATGGGGACGATTATTGATTTGCCCGATCCAGTGGAGATCACAGGTCCCGCAGGTACAGTGATTTTCTGGCACGGTTTGATGGTTCACAGCGCGAGTAAGAATTGTAGTCGCAATATCCGCATGGGGTTGTTCACGCGGTTTAAGTGGAAGAATTGGAATGAATTGCAGTTTGAGACGCCGGATGATATGTGGGAGTATTGGGAGGGATTAAATGGCAGATAGACCTAATATCATTTTTATTTTGACTGATCAACATCGGCTGTCGGGCGTAAGTGCTTATGGCGAGACGCCTTGTCGTACGCCCAATATTGATCGCCTCGCAGCAGAAGGCGTGTTGTTTGAGAATGCTTATACGGTTTATCCGGTGTGTAGTCCGGCGCGGGGTACGCTGCAGACCGGCGTGTATCCGCATACCCATGGGATTACGTCGAATATCCACGAGGTGGGGTGTAGTGTTCACGAATTGGAAGATCGGCCCGAACTTTTGTCGCGGCGCTTGCAAGCGGCGGGGTACGGGACGGGATATACGGGAAAGTGGCATCTCGGTTCTGAGAAGGCGCAGACATTTCAGGGGTCGAACAGGCCATCTTCGCCTTCGCGTATTGGGTATGAGGGGCAGGATTTTGCCGGGCATGGCGGGGCTGGTTCGAGTTATTCGGATTATCAAGCCTGGGCGCGGGCAAAGGGTTATGAGCCGGGCGTGAAGCCCTGGGCTGAGGCGACTACGATGATCCGCAATGGGGTGGGTGAGTTGACTGTGCCAACGGAGGCGACTGTGCCAGCTTATCTGGTGGATAATGTGATTGAGATGAGCAGGTCATTTCGGGAACGGGATTTGCCGTATTTTATCAGTTTGAATTTCTGGGGGCCACATGGACCGTATCACGCGACGGGTGAGTTTCTGGACTGGTATCGGGATGTGGAGATTCCGCCGTGGGGAAATTACGAGTGGCCCTCGCGGGAGATTCCCGGGTCGCATCATTTGAAGATTCACTGGGATAAGGAAAATTTGACGTGGGAAGATTGGGCGATGGCGGTGCGCTATTATTATGCGCGGGTGTCGATGATCGACAGTCAGATTGGTCGGCTGTACGATTATTTGAAGGCGAGTGGGGAATTGGATCATACGGTGCTGATTTTTACGGCGGATCACGGCGAGACGCTGGGCAGTCACGGGGGGTTGCTGGATAAGGGATGGCATCATTTTGAAGAGACACATCATGTTCCGATGATTATTCGGTTGCCGGATGGTTCGCATGGAGGAGAGCGCGTTGCGGAGTTTGCTTCGCTGGCTGATATGTATCCCACGATTTTGGATCTGGCGGGTGGACATTATGATGGGGATGCAATTCACGGTGCGTCGCTGTTGCCGCTTGTTCGCGGTGAGGCGGCGGATTGGCGCGATGCTGTGGTAACCGAGTTTTTGGGTTTGGGCAATGTGGCTACGTCGATGAAGATGCTGCGTATGGGCGATTTGAAATACGGGTGCAATTTGACGGGGCAGGACGAGTTGTACGATCTGAAAAACGATCCACATGAGATGAATAATGTGATTGATAATCCCGATTATGCCGATGATTTGGCGCGGTTAAAAGCGCGGTTGCAGCAGTGGATGGTGGAGACCAATGATCCGGCTTTGCGGATGTACCGCTGGCGCGAACGCGAGGCGATTGGATAGTTTGGATGGAGGTGTTATGGCAGAAAATAAGGATTGGCGCAATCAGGGGGTGCGGGTGGTGACGGGTGATCAGTTGGATTTTAATACGCCGCAGACACCGGGGATGACGCGGGCGGCGGCGATTAATCGCGCGAGTGCGGGGGCTGAAAAGTTGTGGGCGGGTACGGTTGAGATTCATCCGAATGCAAAGACCGGGGCGCACCATCACGGGGCGCTGGAGAGTGTGATTTATGTGGTGAGCGGCAAGGCGCGCATGCGGTGGGGCGATCAGTTGGAGTATGTGGCAGAAGCCGGTCCGGGTGATTTTATTTATGTGCCGCCTTATGTGCCGCATCAGGAGATTAATGCCAGTGTGGATGAGCCTCTGGCGTGCGTGCTGGTGCGCAGCGATCAGGAGCCTGTGGTTGTGAATCTGGATATTCCGGTTGTTGAAGAGCCTGAGAAGGTGTATTGGGTCGATCCGATCCATCCGGATCCGAGAGATGGTTAACGATGCCGTTTTGCGAAAACAATCCATATATCTCTTTGCACCAATATTCGTGGTGATCTCACATGAATTTTAACACGACCAATAGTACCTTTCGCCAACTCATGGGCAATGGGCTGAGTTATTGCGTCCCGCCGTTTCAGCGCGACTACTCGTGGGGGGGCGATGAATGGGATGACTTGTGGCAGGATATTGTCGGGTTGTTTGGCGAGGACCCGGAGCCAGCGCACTATATGGGCTATCTGGTGCTGCAATCCTCGGACAACAGGGTGTTCGATATTATTGACGGGCAGCAACGCATGACGACGCTTAGCCTATTGATGCTGGCAGCGGTGTCTCATTTAACGGATTTGGCGGTGCCAGACGATCCGGACGACCCGCAGTACCAGCGTGCACAGCAGTTGCGTCACAACTACATCGGCTATTTAGACCCTGTGAGTTTGGTGGCGCGCTCCAAGCTGACTCTGAATCGCCACGACGATGGATTTTACCAGAACTATCTCGTTCCCTTAGAGCGTTTGCCGCAACGAGGTCTGAATGCCTCGGAGCATTTACTGCGCCGGGCGTTTACCTTCTTTAAAGAGCGTGTAAAAGAACGCTCACAGGACGATGGCGAGGCGGTGGCGCGCTTTGTTGATGTTGCAGTGGATAAGCTGTTCTTTACGGTTATTACGGTAACGGATGAGTTAAATGCCTTCAAAGTCTTCGAGACGTTGAATGCTCGCGGTGTGCGCTTGTCTGCAACGGATTTGCTGAAGAATTACTTATTTTCAGTCATAGCTCGTGGCAGCATGCATGAATCTGAACTCAAGACACTGGAAAATCGCTGGGAAGATATTGTCGGGTTGCTGGGCAGCGAAAGTTTTCCAGAGTTTTTGCGCGTGTTCTGGAATAGTCGCAACAGGTTGGTACGCAGGACCTACTTGTTCAAGACCATCCGCGACGCAATCAACGACAGGGGAAAGGCATTTGCGTTAATCCGCGATATGGACAGGCATGCGCGGGTTTATACGGCGTTGCGTAGCCCAGAGGATAGTTTATGGTCAGTTCAGGAGCGCGATAACCTGGCGCAGTTACAGATGTTCAGTGTGCGCCAACCGCTTGCGGTGTTGATGGCAGTGTATGATCGTTTTGCGGAAGACGACAGAGCCGGATTTGGACGCTTTTTGCGAGCTATTGCAGTGGTGTCCTTTCGCTACAATGTGATATGTGGTCGCCAAAGCAATGAGCAGGAAGTGGTGTATAACCAGATCGCTTGCGGAATTTCAGAAGGTCGCATTGATAGTATTGTTGCCGCGATTGCCGCACTGCGTCCGATTTATCCCGGGGATGGAGAGTTTAGAACGGCTTTTTCCAATAAAACACTGCGGACCTCCAGCAGTCGCAACAAGAAGATAGCGCGTTTTATCTTGTTCCGTTTGGAAGAGCACCTATCCGAAAAACGATTTGATTTTGAGAGCGCGAAGTACAGTATTGAGCATGTATTGCCGGAGAATCCCGACGATGGCTGGGAAGCATTTGACGATCGGCAACGGGAAGCATCTACCTATCGTTTGGGTAATATGACACTCTTAGAAGCGGCTCCTAATCAACGTATCGGAAATGCGAGATTCCCTGAAAAGTGCCCTGTTTATGGCGCGAGTGAGTTCTCCATAACCCGCAAGTTGTCGCAAGAATACGATATGTGGACCGTGGATAAGGTTCGCTCTCGACAAGAATGGATGGCAAGACAGGCTGCGAGTATATGGCAAATATCATTTAGCATTTGAAGAGGTGATATGGTGAAACGAAAATTGGGATATGTGGGGCTGGGGATGATGGGGGGCGGGATGGCGAGTCATCTGGTTGCGAGTGGTTATGATGTTGCGGTTCACGATTTGCGCGATGAGGCGGTGCAGGTTTTGCAGGAGAAAGGCGCAACGGGTGTGAATACGCCCCGGGCTGTTGCCGAGCAGTCAGAGGTTGTTATTTCTTCGCTGCCGACGCCGCAGGCTGTTGAGCAAGTCGCTTTGGGATCAGATGGTATTGTTTCCGGGTTGTCGGCGGGTCAGGTTTATATCGATATGAGTTCGATTGATCCGGATACGACACGCAGGGTTGGCAGGGTTATAGCGGAAAAGGGCGGTCACATGCTGGATGTGCCTGTGGGCAAGGGTCCGGCAGATGCGGCGCGGGGTGGATTGACGCTGATGATTGGCGGCGATGCCGATGTGGTGGCGTCTGTGCAAGATGTGCTGGATACATTGGGCGACGAGCAGTTTTATTGTGGCGAGTTGGGCATGGGTGTGACGACTAAGCTGGTCAATAATCTGGTGTCGTGTTCGGTTGCTACGCTGTTGGGTGAGGCTTTTGCGATGGGTGCTGCCGCGGGATTGGATGTCGATGTTTTGTGGGATGTGATGTCGAATACGGCTGCTAATTCCTCGCATTTGCAGGGGAGTTTTAAGCGCCGCGCTCTGGTGCGAAATTTTGAACCCTATTTTAAGCTGCGGTTGTCGCATAAGGATCTCGGGTTGGCTGCACAGATGGCCGCTTCGCTGGGTGCGACAAATTTGATGGGCGCGGCAGCGTATCAGATTCAGACCATAGCGATGGGGATGGGGTTGGGCGATGAAGACCAGACGGCGTCGATTAAGGTGGCGGAGAAGACTGCGGGGACTGAGGTGAAGAGATGAGTAGCGTGCTTACTAAAAGGAGAACGAAGATGCCAGTTTTGAGCGAGAAGGATTGGGATTTTTGGCGAGAGAATGGGTATGTGGTGGTACACAATGCGGTGCCGCAGGAAAATTTGGATGCGATGGTGGATACGATCTGGACATTTTTGGATATGGATCGCGACGATCCGGAGGATTGGTATAAGTACAAACCCTATACGCGGGGGAATCCTTGTTCGATGATTGCGGCGTCGGGGATGGTGGAGATTTATCAGCATCAGGCATTGTGGGATAACCGGCAGTATCCCCGTTTGCATCAGGCGTTTTCCGAAATTTGGGGTACGGAGAAGTTGTGGGTATCGCTGGATCGCGCGAATATGAAGCCGCCTTCGCGGGCGGATAAACCCGATTGGCAAAATGAGGGTATGATTCACTGGGATACGGATACGTCTGTGCCCAAAGTGCCTTTTGGGGTGCAGGGGGTGTTGTATTTGACGGATACTTCGGAGGATCAGGGCGGGTTTCAGTGTGTGCCTGGGTTTAATAATATTTTTGAGGCGTGGGTCAAAACGCAGCCAGAGGATCGCGATCCCAGGCGGCCCAATCTGGATGATCTGGAGGTGAAGTCGATTCCGGGCAAGGCGGGTGATCTTTTGATCTGGCATCGGTTGCTGGCACACGGCAATGGACATAACCGTTCGGATAGACCCCGTCTGGCGCAGTATATTACGATGTCGCCGGCAGAGGGACGGGGAGAGGCAGAGCGGGATGAGCGCATTCAGGCATGGCGAGATTGCAGGCCCACGCCCCGCTGGCCGGGTGATCCGAGGGATTGGGAACACAAGACGCAGGAGCCAGCGAAGTTGACAGAATTGGGTGAGAAGCTGTTGGGCGTGACGTCGTGGAATTGAAGGATTGATGGAGGAATTCCATAGATTGGGGCCTGTGGTCCCCGTGAGGAGTGTGTGATGGAACTGACAAAATCTCAGAAGTTGGAATTTTACAGCGAAGGGTTTTTGAAAATTGAAGGTGCTGTGCCGGGCGTGATGGTGGAGGCGGCGCGGCAGGCGATTAATGCGGAGATTGGGAAGGGTGACAGGCGTTCTTTTGCGGATATTCGCGCGATGCCGGTGATTACGGATATGTTTAACGAGACGCCTGTGTTTTCATTGCTCGAATCGGCTTTGGGCAAGGGGAATTTGCAATGCCAGAGCAATGGTGCTGTGAAGCTGAATTTTCCCGCGGGGGTTGGGACGCCGCAACGGGATCCCCAACTCGCGACTGCGGGTCCACCATTGCGAACGGGTGGACATTTGGATGGGATTGCAAAGGCGCGCGATTTTTTGAGGGGGACGGCTGAAGAGAGTGGATACAGTCGGGATTTTACGGCTTTTGCTGTGGTGTATCTGGACGATGTGCCCGCGTCGTATTGCGGCAATTTTACGGTTTGGCCAAAGTCACATCATGTGATGGAGGATGTGTTTCGAGAAAAAGGGCATGAGATTTTGTTGAATTACATGCCCGATGTGACGGTGCCCGATGGTCCGGTGCAGTTGACCGGCGAGCCTGGCGATCTCATTCTGGCGCATCATCAGATTATTCATACGGCGGCGATTAATGCGTGTCCAGATATTCGATATGCCGTGATTTTCAGGGCGAGGCATGTCGATATAAAAAAGAATGGCATGGATGTGTTTACGGATATCTGGCGGGAGTGGGATGGGATCAGATCGGAAATTGCGTAACCGGAGTGTGAGATGGATTTGGGATTGAAGGGAAAAAGAGCGGTTGTTACGGGTGGTAGTCAGGGGATTGGGCGTTGTTGCGCGCTGGCATTGGCGCAGGAGGGCGCGCGTGTATGTATTGCGGCGCGTACGCAGGAGACGTTGGATGCGGTGGTTGCCGAGATCAATGCAGCGGGTGGGGAAGGGCATGCGGTTGCGGTTGATTTGACGCGGGAAGAGAATTGTGAGGTGGTGGTCAATGAGGCTATAGGCGCGTTTGGGGGGGTAGATGTGCTGGTGAATAATGTGGGGGCTGCGCGCAATGCCGATATTTTGGATTTGGATGTGGCGCAGATTAGCGAGGCGTTGGCGTTGAAGAGCTATAGTTATTTGCGGATGGCGCAGTTGGTGATTCCGCTGATGCAGGAGAATGGATGGGGGCGTATTGTCAATGTCGCGGGTGGCGCGGGTACGAGTCCTACGCGGGGTAATATTCCGACGGGGGCGGCGAATGCCGTCATTTTGAATATGACGCGCGCGCTGTCCGATGCGGTGTCTGGCGATGGTGTTTTGGTGAATGCGGTTTGCCCGGGGTTGACCAATACGCCCCGCGCGCGTTCGCAGCAAAAGGCGCGGGCAGACCGCGAGGGGCGAGATGTCGAGGCGGTGCTCAAAGACCTGGGCGCGGAGTTGCCCGCCGGGCGCATGGCCGAGCCTGAAGAGATCGCCAATGTCGTTGCTTTTTTGGCGTCTGAAGCGTGTTCTTATGTGTTTGGGAGTTCGATTTATATGGATGGCGGTGGGAGAAGAGGAACGCCGTAGGGAAGTGAGAAGTGTGAAGTAGGAGTTGAACGTATGCAAACAGATGTTGACAATACCAAGAGCGAATTGACACAAGCCATAAACCGCTTGTCTGATAAAATGGATGCGGGCTTTCGGGACTTACGGGATGAACTAAAACAAGAAATACAATCGGCAAAGCAAGAGTTTGGCAACACGCGCAATTGGCAAGTTTCTTGTGTCATTGCTGCTGTCATTGCGGTCTGTGCGGTTGTCGGGTTGCTGATCAAATAACACGTTGAAATCATGGGACATTAAAAATCATTTGTGACGTTTTATAAATCCGCATAGCGGATTTTTTTTTGCCCAAAAGAAAACCGGATGGTTCTGGGGTGTGTCTATATAGGTGAGAGGTGAGATTTGGGATACCATTCGGAGGATGCAGATGGTTGAGAATAATGAGAAGAGAACATCGCTTTTGCCCAGGATTTCGGTGACGCGGCCGGTGACGGTGACGATGTGTTTGGTGGGGTTGATGGTGATTGGATTGGTGGCTTATTGGCGCATTCCCATTCAGGCATGGGCGTCGGGCAATGACTGGAATCGGTTTTGGGTGGATGTGGCGACAGAAAATGCGTCGGTTCAAGAGCGGTTTAACACCATTGCTCTGCCGATGGAACGACATATGCGTACGGTGAGAGAACTCAGCGATATTTACGCTTTTGCCGGCGATCCGTGGGCCGGGGTTGAGTTGAAATTTCACCGGGGTACGGATATGCGCGAGGCGTATGTTCGCGTGGCAGATCGGCTTGAGCACGCCAGGCTCGATTTGCCCGAAGAGGTTCGCGATCAGATCAAGGTGTATTCGTGGAATCAGGAAACCGATTCCGAGGTGATCTGGACGGGGCTGTCTATTCCGGAGGATATTGTCAATAAGGAGCAATGGGTTCAATCTCATATTCTCGATCCAATTGAGCGGATTGATGGGGTGGCGAAAACCAGTGTGTGGGGGTTTGAGAATAAGGAGGTTTTGATTCTGGTGGATCAAGAGCGGTTGCGAACGCATAGTATTGAGACCCACGAGCTTGTGGCGTCGTTGCAGCAGGACAATTTCTCTTTATCTGGCGGTCATGTGCAGGAGGGCGGTAAGCGGTTTTACGTGCGATCCCTGGCGCATTATCAAAGTCTGAAGGAGATTGAGGATATTGTTGTGCAGGGCCGTTATAGCAGCGCGCAGGTGCGCCTGAGGGATGTGGCAGATGTGGTGTATGCTGCGCCGCCGCGAGACCGGGTGTGGCGCGTGGATGGGCAGCGCAATCTGGGTCTGGA
Organism: Candidatus Latescibacterota bacterium; assembly: GCA_022822565.1. Taxonomy (GTDB): domain Bacteria; phylum Latescibacterota; class UBA2968; order UBA2968; family UBA2968; genus VXRD01. The sequence continues at coordinate 6,943 of JAJEAX010000366.1, read as the reverse complement.
TGTGTATAAAGAGTCGGGCGAGAATATTGTCGATTTGTGCAAGCGGATTGTGATGAAAATGGAAGAGATTGAGACCAATACGCCTGCGGTGTTTCGCCTGTTTTACAGCGAGGGCAAGCTGATAGAAGATTCGATGGATAATTTGAAAGTCACGGGTCTTTGGGGCGGGTTGTTTGCGGCGCTGGTGTTGTTGTTTTTTCTGCGTGCTTTGCGTATGACGGCGTTGATTACGCTGTCCATTCCACTGTGTGTGATGATGACCATTACAGTGCTCTATTTTATGGGTTGGTCGCTCAATTTGTTGACGATGATGGGGTTGATGGTGGGGGTGGGTATGGTGGTGGATAATGCGATTGTGATTGTGGAGAATATTTATCGCTTGCGGGCAGAGGGTAAAGATCCGCGCGGTGCATCTATCTACGGGGCGAGCGAGGTGGGGCTGGCGATTACGATGGCGACTCTGACCACTGTGGTGGTGTTTTTGCCGATGATGCTGATGAATGACAGTTTTGATATGAAGTTTTTGCTGTCGAAAATTGGAATGCCCGTGGTGTTTGCACTGGTGGCGTCTCTGTTTGTGGCGCTGTTGTTTATTCCCCTGGCTGCACAGCGCTTTGGCGATGTGGTTGTGCGGTCAGATCCAAAGTCCATTGCTTTTGTCCGCCGCATTTATCGGCGCGGTTTGAACTGGGTTATTCACCATCGGCGGGATGCGTTTCTCCTGGTGCTGGTTTTGTTTGCCACCATTTATTTTCCATATCAGAATGTGAAGAAGACCGATAAGATGCGTTTTTCTTCGAATCGCGTGACCATTCGCATGTATGGGCCCAATAATTTTTCCCTAAAAGAGATGGATAAAATTGCGAGCGATCTGGAAGTGTATGTAAATGAGCAGCGGGATAGGTACAAGATCAAAAATGTTATGACGTATTTTCGGCGCGGATATATCAATTTGCGAATGAATCTCGAAGAAGATCCCCATCAAGAGTGGTGGTATGCTGTGTATCGCTGGGCACGTGTGTTGATCGGTTTTCCCATTGAGCGGTGGATGACGCGGCAAGAGATTATTGACGAGTTGAATGTGGAGGTGCCGCGCTATGTGGGGTTTCGGGTGTCGGTGGAATCTCGCAATTCGGGCGGGCGAGATCCCTATGTGGGCGTGTATTTGTACGGTCCTGATTTTGAAAAATTGGAAGATATGCTGGGGGAAGTGGAGCGGCGGTTGCAGCAGATTCCATCGGTGACGAGTTTGCAAAGCGACCTGGAGTTTGGCAAAGATGAGATTCGCATTCGCGTGAACCGCGCACAGGCCAAAAAGCACGGTATTCCGGCAGAGCGAATCAGTCGCACACTGGCCTATCAATTGCGCGGGGCAACATTGCCGCGGTTTCAGACGGATGATCACGAGGTGAATGTGCAACTGATTTTGGATGAATCCGACCGGCAGTCACTGGTGCAGTTGAAGAATTTTATGTTTGTGACCGATGCGGGTGAAAAGTTGCCGTTATCGAGTTTTGCAACTTTTGAAATTACCAAAGGTCCAGGCCATATTTTCAGGCATAATGGTCGCAACAGGTTGCGCGTGCGCGTTTATACGACCAAGGATGATGTGGAAGGGTTGTATCAGGAGGTCGATCGGGTGATGGAGGGGTTCACGCTGCCGAGGGGGTATGAGTGGAACAAGGGCGAGCGGCATTCGCAATACAGCCGGGAAAGTCAGGCGATGACATTTGCCGTGATTATGGCGGTCGTTTTTGTGTTTTTGCTGATGGGCGTGTTGTTTGAGTCGGTTATTTTGCCTTTTGCTGTGATTTTTTCGATTCCGTTTTCGTTTTTGGGGGTGTACTGGGGCTTGTGGCTAACGGGTACGACGATGGATTTTATGTCGAATGTGGGAGCAATTGTGTTGATTGGGGTGGTGGTCAACAATGCGATTGTGCTGGTCGATATGATCAATCGGTTGCGCCAGGCGGGTATGGATCGCGCGGCGGCAATTATGGCGGCGGGGCACAATCGCTTTCGCCCCATTTTGATGACGACCTGCACGACGGTGTTCGGGTTGTTTCCCATGGCGATTGGCAGCAGTACGATGATGGGGATGCCCTATGCGCCGCTGGGGATTACGATGATAGGCGGGCTGATTGTGTCAACGGCACTGACGCTGTTTGTGATTCCGCTGTTTTACGTTTTGTTGGATGATTTGCGCGGGTTATTGAAGCGGATTGCCGCGGTGAGTTTCCAGAGGTCTGAGCGATGGGGGGGTGACCCGGCGCAGGCGGCGGATTAAAATATTGCGGTGGGTTACAGAACCACTTCTCTCCCAAACAGAGGGCTGTGCTATTTTGCGCGGCTCTCTTTTTTTAGGATGAGGGAGCTAATTCGCCGGATCGGGAGGCGTATTGGGGTTGTTTAATCGCTCCTGGTCGGTGTATGGATAGAAATTTCGGTTTCGCTCAAAGGGATCGGGTGAGGGACCGGGTTGACCGAGGCGCCGGCTGTCTTCCCATCCAGTACCGTTCAGGAATAATTCCGCTCTGCGCTGCCGAAAGATCTCTTCTGTCATGGCTTCAAGGGTTTGTGGACCGCTGTAGGGTGGTAGTGATGCTCCAATGCCAAAGGGATCGCGATCGGGTGTTTTTGTTCGAATAGCGTCTATTTCGGCGATTGCACCTGTGATATTTCCCAGCATTGCGTTTGCCTCTGCCCTCGTCAGAGCCATTTCGCCGGGCAAATATGCCGGGATGGACGATGTGGCGGTGTTCCAAAAGCCGGATAGCGTTTCAATCGGCAAGGCGTTGGGATTGCTCATGCGGTCATTTGGCATGAGATAAAATGCAAGTCTCGCATCGTTGCTGTCTGTGACTCGCGTTCCAAAATTATCTCTTGGCGCATAATCATCCTCAACAAAGACCTGGTTGTAGATGGGGTTCTGATTTTCGGCGTCATAAGTATAGACAGAAGTTGCCGAGGGATCGACGGTATTGGCGGCTTCAAGTGCGGCTGGATAATTTCCCGCGAACAGGTTATAGCGCGCCCGATAAGCGTGAATTGTATTTAAGAGGTCGAATCCCTGCCCCAGGATATCTGCGTTGAATTGGGCAGATGGCGGCGTGGTCGAGATGGTTTGGAGCGCGTTGTCCAGCAGTCGAATCGCTTCGGCAAATACCTCGGATCGCGGCTGAAAAGTGGCTTGTCCATCGGCCTGTACATCTGTTGGTGCCTGTTCAAAAGCCTGTGCGATAAATCCCAGGCACATCGCTTTGTAAAGTTGAGATAGTGCAATAATGCCGCTGCGCGTACCTTCTGATAGTTGCACATTGGGCGCGTTTTCAATCAAGTCGTTGGCTATTCCGATGACGCGATATGAGTCGAACCAGATCGCGCTGACACCGCTGTTCGCGCCAGACAAAGAATTGAGGCCATCCTCTAATTGTATGAGGTTGGCGAATGTCGTGTTTGCCGCAAGTTCGCGGCTTGTAATTGCCGGATGGCGAATGTATGAATCGACATTCTGACTCGCGTAATCTCGTTGCATACCGATGGCGAGTGCGATGATGCCGTCACTGGTGGTTAAAACGCGCTCTTCCACTGCCTGGTTTGGATTTGTTATGTTTAAATCGCAACCTTGTGTGAACAAGAGCAGCAATGCCGGGAGAATAAACAGGCGACGCGATTTCATATTTTTTCCCTTAGTAATTCAAACTTATACGGAATGCAATACTGCGCGGGATGGGCACTTCTACGAAGTCAAATCCGCGCACTGCGGTGCGCTGTCCGGCGATGTTGGTTTCCGGATCGTAACCGCTGTAGTTGTCTATGGAAAACAAATTGCGTCCAATCAGGCTCAATTGAATGCTGCTCAATCTCAAAAGCCGGGGTTGCCAGCGATAAGACGCGGATAGTTCGCGCAGTTTCACAAAGGATCCATCTTCGATCCAGTGTTCAAAAATTCGGAAGACCCGCGAATTATAGCCAGTGGGGAGTTCGCCAGTTAATTCTCGTTCGTAGTCTGTTAAGACGCCGAATGCGCTCAATGCGGCCAGGCGTCTGGTAAAATTGAACACATCGCCACCTATGATGGCATCCCATTGCATGCGAAATGACCAGTTTTGCCCCACGGCGATTTGATTGATTAATGAAGCGGTAAAGTCCGGGTTGGGATCTCCAATAATTTTGCGGTCAGCCGCTTGTATCGGAAGATTGTTTTCGTCGTTTGCGATATTGCCCTGGGCATCGCGTTCAAAAGCTGTGCTGAAGAAAACTCCGAGGGGGTCGCCGTTGATGGCCGAGACCTGGGAAAACGAATTGGGGATGATCAATCGCCCGCCCTCAATGCCATCGACTTTGTTTTTGTTGGTCGCATACGTGAAGGTCGATTCCCAGCGGAGATTGGGGCGTGCAAGCGGAATCGCACGCATGAGGAGTTCCAACCCGGTATTGTCCATGGTGCCGACATTTTGCAGGGCACGCGAGTGACCTGTGGAGGGGGATAATGTGCGGAATAGCAACAGGTCGTCGATGCGCTGATCGTAATAGGTCAGTTCTATGCCCAGGCGATTGGATAGGAGACTAAAGTCTGCACCCACTTCAACCTCCCGCTGTCTTTCGGGTTTGATCGTTCCGCCGAGTTGTGTGCTGGGTACCAGACCGGGATTGCCGTCATAAGAAGATGCATTGTAATTGGTCAGGCGGTCATACGGCCCAATAGCTGTTTGACCTCCTGAAGTGCCTACAGAGGCTCGCAATTTGAAGTCTGGAAAGATGTTTTGAAGTGCGCCATTTTGCCAGAAGCCCGCATCTGAAATGAGGTAGGAGGCACTCGCTTTTGGATAAAATTGCCAGCGATTATCCGCGTCATAGACCGAGGAGGCGTCGATGCGGGCAGCAGCCGTGACAAAAAGACGGTTGGCGACCCCGAAGGTTTGCTGAATAAATCCGCCATAAATGACCCTTTTGCTCCTAAATTCGCCTGCGACGACGGTCGCACCGCTCGATACGATTTCTGCAACGGGACTCAGATTTTTGGCTTCTGCGCTGAAGTTTTCCCCTTTTTCGTATTGCAGAGTTCCGCCAATTCGCGTGGTTGATTGTATATAGGGAAATATGCGCCGCTGGTATCTGAGGTTGAGGTCGTTGTTGAGTTGCAGAAAATCGAATACAGCTCTTCGAGAAAGGCCATTTGCCAGGCCCGGCGCAGAGGTGCCGGTAGGGATAAATGCGATGGCTGTCTGGTCGTAAGAATCGATGCCCAGCGTATAGTCGATACTCAATCCAGATAGCGGGGTTGCATCTATCTGCACACTTCCAATATAGCGCGTGATTTCTTGTGTGAAATCATATCGATCAATGACTTCGAGGGGGTTGGCGAGAACGCCGTCGTCCGGATAAGCACCGGTCGCGGGGTCGGGTGTGAGATTATAGGTGTTGGGGCCAAAAATAAAACCCGTCATTGCGCCGTAGTTTGAATTTAGTCCACCGTTGGGGATGTCGTTGCTTTTGCTGAATACAAAATTTCCGCCTACAGACAAGGTTGCCCAGTTCGACAATTCCTGGTCGATGCGCGTTCGGCCACTGATCCGCCGAAACAATGTGTTTTCAACCACGCCTTGATCGGCGAGATAAGATCCAGAGGCAAAATAACGGGTATTCCCAGATCCCCCCGAAACCGATGCATAGTGCTCCATTCCCAATGCACGTCGGAAGATGACGTCCTGATGGTCAAAGCGTTGTACATCGGAGCCATCGGGATTTTTATTTCCCCTGTTGTCAACGGTTGCCCGATTTACAGGCAGTGTTTTGCGTATTTTTGACGTTGAAACACGAGAGGTATAGGTTATACGAGGCTTGCCCTGTGCGCCGCGTTTTGTAAATATTTGCACGACGCCGTTGTTTGCTCGCGATCCGTAAAGGGCAGCGGCAGCCGCGCCTTTTACGATTTCAATGCGTTCTACGTCGTTTGGATTGAGATCGATGAGGCGATTTTGTGCCCCGCCCCCGAGACGGATGAGTTCGGGGGAATCGTTGTTCACAATGACACCATCTACCATATAGAGGGGGTCGGCATCGCCCAGGACGGTACCGGTTCCGCGCAAGCGGATGGTTACACCGCCGCCGGGATTGCCCGAATTTTGCTGAATTAGGGCACCGGCTAATTTACCGGTCAAGGCTTTGTCGAGGGATGTGGCGCCAGTCGATTCCAGTTCGCGAACGGTCAGGGTGGATATGGAATTTCCCAGTTGCTTTTTGCTGGCTGCTACGGAAAGTCCGGTGACGACGATTTCATCGAATTGCAGGGCATCTACGCTGAGTTGAAAAGAGACTTCCGCAAGTCCGTTGTTTTGACGAATGGTTTGTCTGGCGGATTTGTAACCGACAAAACGCGCTTCGATAGTGATTGCCGCTTCTATCTCTGGCAAATATAATGCAAAATTGCCCTGTGCATCGGTGCTGGTGCCAGTTGTTGTACCAATGACAATGATATTGGCACCGGGTAGGCCCTCGCCTCGTTCGTCGGTAACCGTGCCTCTAATGGTGAGTTGGGCAAAGGCCGAAATGGGGATGCTGAGAATGAGACAAAGGACAAAAAATATTCGGGATAACATGTATATTTCTCCTTATATTTAAGCGAAAATGTAGTCGATTGTTGCGTAGTTGTCATGATGTTTTTTTTAACTGTTTAAGGAGGGTAAAGTACCATGAGTGAGTCGAAGAGCGATCCGAGATATACGATGGGACGCAGTGAGGGGGAGACGGAGCGTTTGATTCAGCAGTCACAACTTTACGAGGCTGTGACGCGACGTTTTTTTCAGGAGGCGGGTCTGGTTAGCGGGATGCGGGTTCTCGATGTGGGTAGCGGTGCCGGCGATGTTGCGATGGCGGCAGCCGAGTTGGTCGGTGCAGAGGGGGAAGTCGTGGGTGTGGATGTCAATGCGGCGATTCTCGA
>JAJEAX010000355.1 GCA_022822565.1 Candidatus Latescibacterota bacterium | reverse complement strand
TTAAAGGCGATTATTGCGAGCCAACAAAATAAAGGAGTGAGATTATGTCTTTTAATGCAGGTACTTATGGCGATGTTTTTGCGGAATTGATTTCCGAAAAGCGATTGAATCCACTGGATGGCGGCGAAGAGAATGCCGCGGCAAAAAGCGCGCTCGACGCATTGACTGTGGCGTCTGCATTTGCCGGCAAAACAGTGGTGGATGAAGATATGGCACAGGGCTGTATTTCTGGCCTGTGGTTGTATCACAACTTTTTAGATGCGTCTCACACCATCAGCCAGGGCATTCATACGGCGACCGGAAGTTATTGGCACGGGATCATGCACCGCCGCGAACCCGATTTTTCCAACTCAAAATACTGGTTTGGCAAAGTGGGCAACCACGCCATTTTTGACGATTTGTGCAAGGCGGCGGCCAGCATTGCGGGTGGTGTTTCCGGCGCGCCAGAGTTTTTGACGACGCAAGCCCATTGGGATGCAGGTGCCTATGTTGATCTGTGTGCCGATGCTCTTGAAGGGCGTTCAGCACACGACGCGCTTTGCCGCGAGATTCAACTGTGCGAATGGGAGTTGTTATTTGATTATTCGTATCGAAAAGCGGTTGGGGAATGAGAAGTTTTTAGAGGATTTGGGATGGCGACGCAATTGACACCGGCGATGGAACAGTACGCGCGTTTTAAGGAGCAGCATCCGGATGCGATTTTGCTGTTTCGGATGGGCGATTTTTACGAGACGTTTTACGATGATGCTGTTGTTGCATCTCAGCTTTTGGGATTGACGTTGACGTCGCGCAACAACGGGCGTGCAGACCGCATCCCACTGGCAGGATTACCGTATCACGCGTTGGATACCTATCTCGCAAGGCTTATCAAAGCCGGTAAAAAGGTGGCGATTTGCGAGCAGATGGAGCCGCCGCAAAAGGGCAAAAAAGTGGTGCGCCGTGAAGTGGTGCAGGTCGTATCACCGGGAACGGTAATGTCCGATGATTTGCTCGATCAAAAGCGCAATAATTATCTCGTGGGCATTTTTGTTTCTGACGATCAATTGGGCCTGGCAACAGCGGATTTGTCAACGGGGATGTTCAGGGCATCAGAACGCGAGACAGATGATTTGTGGGAGATATTGGAGCGCGTGGCTCCCGCAGAGGTGCTGGCTCCTGAGTCGTGGGTCAAAGACAACGAAGCCGAGTTTGAAGCGCGGATGCCGGGTGCTTTGCTCACGCATATAGAAGATTGGCACTTTGGACAGCATTATGCGTACGATGCACTGAAGGAACATTTCAAGGTGGCGTCTCTCAAGGGCTTTGGGTGCGATGACCTCACCGTTGGGATATGCGCCGCGGGCGGCGTGCTGTGTTACTTGCGCGAAAATCAGAAGGGAGCCGTATCCCATATTACGCGATTGGCGCGCGAACACACCGAGTCGGTGATGGAACTGGATCTGGTGACACAGCGCAATCTGGAACTGGTGACAACGATTCAAGAGGGGCGGCGCGAGGGCACGTTATTTGGGGTTTTAGACCAGACGTGTACACCGCAGGGCGCGCGAACACTGCGTACATGGTTATCACAGCCACTTGTAGATGTTGGTCGCATTGAAGCGCGTTTAGATGCGGTACAAGCATTTGTCGAATCTGCGGCGTGTCGGGACGAAGCGCGAGAGGCTCTGCGCCGCATTGGAGACCTGGAGCGGTTGATGTCCCGGATTTGTTGCAATCGGGCCAGTCCGCGAGAGCTTGTGGCTCTCCAGCGGTCTCTGGAAGCGGTTGTTCCACTGCGAGAAACCCTGCGTGAGTTTCGGGAGGATTTGCTGGTGCGGGCGCGCGATCAGGGCATGCCAGACCTGACAGAGTTGATTGATTTGATCGCCCAAACGCTTGAAGACGATCCGCCTGCACAGATCAGCGATGGCGGATATATCAGAACGGGCTATCACAAAGAACTGGATGAATTGCGGGAAATCGCATCGGGTGGGCGCGATTGGGTTGCCAACTTGCAGGCAGATGAGCGCGAGAAAACGGGTATCGCGTCGTTGAAGGTGGGATATAATAAGGCATTTGGGTATTATATTGAGGTCACCAAGGCCAATCAGGATAAGGTGCCCGCATATTTTGTTCGGAAGCAAACGCTGGTCAATGCCGAGCGGTATATCACGCCGGAGTTGAAGGATTGGGAGGCGAAAATTTTGGGCGCAGATGAGCGGGCTAGGGACCTCGAGCGCGATTTGTTTGCCGCGTTGCGCGAAGAGGTGGCCGGTTGGGTGGAGCCTGTTCAGCGCACGGCGCTATCCGTGGCCACTGTAGATGTGTTGAGTACTCTGGCCGAGGTGGCATCGTCCAATGATTATGTGCGTCCCCAGGTGGATGATAGCGTGCGTATTGATGTGAAAGAAGGCCGACATCCCGCGGTTGAGCAGTTGCTTCCGGGCGGCAATTTTGTGCCCAATGATCTGACGATTGATGGCGAGACCGATCAGATTTTGCTGATTACTGGCCCAAATATGTCGGGAAAATCGACGGTTTTGCGCCAGACCGGGTTGATTGTGCTTTTGGCACAGGTCGGCAGTTTTGTGCCAGCGCGCGAGGCGCGTATAGGGGTGGTGGATCGCATTTTTACACGGGTGGGTGCATCCGATAATCTGGCGCGGGGCGAGAGTACGTTTTTGGTGGAGATGAATGAGGCGGCGAATATTTTGAACAATGCGACGCCGAAGAGTCTGGTGCTTTTGGACGAGATCGGACGCGGGACGAGTACGTTTGACGGG
>JAJEAX010000148.1 GCA_022822565.1 Candidatus Latescibacterota bacterium | reverse complement strand
CGCAGAAATAGCTTCTGAGACATTGCCGGGGTGGAGGCGAATGGTAAGGTACATTGGCATTCGGTATAGATAGGGCAATACGAGCGGCTCAATTTCCTGTTTGAGTGAGCCGATGTGGAAATCGGATACTACGCCGATAATCGGGCCTTCGGTTCCGCTGCCTCTTTTGAGTTTTTTTCCGAGTGCAGTTTGCCATCCCAGTGCTTTGACTGCAGATTGGTTGACGAGAAATGCAGAGACATCTGTTGCATGTTCTGTGGGAGAAAAGTTGCGGCCTTCTAAAATTTCTATATTCAGTGCTTCGACGTATTTTTCATCTACCAATGTGTATGTGAGGGATGTTTTTTCATAATTTGCCGGTTGTTCGGGTATGAAGATCATGGAATCAAAATCACGCCCCGGTACACCTGTATTGAGTGAGGCCGTAGCGACCTGTGGCAGTGTTTCGAATTGATCTCTGAATGTCATGGCTTGTCTGGGGGAGGTCAGGGTACGCGGTATCTCCCGGAGTATGAGGACGTGTTCCTTGTCAAATCCGAGGTGTTTATTTTGTGCAAAATGAATCTGGTCGCGAATGACGAGCGTGCCGACCAATAGACTGATGGAAATGCAAAACTGTGCGATGACCAGTCCATTGCGAAGATAGGCTTTGCCCGATGATATATATCCTTTGAGCGCTGTAACAGGCCAGAATGAGGAGAGGTAAAGTGCTGGGTACATGCCGGATAGGAGGCTGACGACGACGATGAGAGCAAATAATCCAATGAGCACATGGGGCGCGATCAGGCTACCCATTGTGAGGTGTTTGTTGGCAAGGCCGTTGAGGAGTGGCAGCCCCAATTCGCACAATCCAATTGCCAGAATACTTGCGAAGGCGACGCAGATGGTGGATTCGGAGAAGAATTGACGAATGAGTTGCGAGCGGTGAGAGCCGAGGACTTTTCGAACGCCGACTTCTCGTGCGCGGGTTGATGAACGCGCTGTGGAGAGGTTGACGAAGTTAATGCAGGCGAGTATCAGGACAAAAATTGCGATGAGTGAAAATATATAGACATACATGATGTTGCTATTTGCCGTGATTTCATATCTGAGGTTAGAATGTAAATGGATGTCTGTGAGGGGCTGGATGAGGTAGTTGGTGTGGTAGCCGGGCATGGGTGGCATTTTGCTCAAGATGTGTTCGCGAACATAAGTTGTAAATTTGGTTTGCAATTCCGAAGCAGATGCCCCGTCTTTTAACACGAGGTACGTATAAACAGTGGCCGATCCCCAGGCGGATTTTCTGCGCTCGATAATGGGGAGTGTTTTGAGGGGGGCGAGAAAGTCGAAGTGAAAGTGGGACTGGGGTGGAAATGCTTTGACTACGCCCGTGACCTGGAGCGATCTGCCATCGTTGAGTTCAAGGGTTTGTCCCATTGGGTCGCGATTGGGAAAATAACGCTGCGCGCTCTGTTCGGTGAGGATGACAGCGTTGGGGGCATTGAGTGCTGTTGCGGGATCTCCCGCGATGAAGGGGACGGTAAAGACATCGAAAAAGCTGCTTTCTGTGTAGTAGAAATTTTTCTCTATGACATAATTCGATTCTCGGTGAATGGTTTGACTTTCTCGTCTCAATCGCGTGCTGTGAACTACTTCTGGAAAATGTTCTTTCAGGGTTTCAGATATGGGAACTTCAACATAGGGAATAGTCCATTCATTGTCGCCATATCGGCCGTTCCATAAAACGCGATGGATTCGATCGGCATTTTTGTGAAATCGATCGTAGCTCAGTTCATCCTGTACAAAGAGCATGATCAACATGCAGCACGCAATACCAACGGCGAGTCCAGAGATGTTGACAAAAGAATAGACTTTGTGACGCAAGAGTGTGCGGATGGCGACGGTGATGTGGTTTTTGAACATGGTTCCTCCTGGAAAAAAATAAGACAGGCTATCAAGTTTTATTTTTAATTCAAGCAATAACCGTGCCAAAAACCGTTTGTGTATATTTTTCAACAGGTTAAGTGAAAAGAGGAATTTGACGTTCTCACACAAGTGTCCGATAATGATACAGTGGTGTCCGTTTTCGGACACTTGGGACACAAATAATCTATGCCTTGACATTAAACTATTTTGAAGTAAATTCCAAAATAGTTTAACTAATTTGGAGGAAAGTTCAAAATGGTACACTATTCTCGGCATTTAAAAATCGATTTGCCCAATCGACAGTCGGCTTTTTTGTGGGGACCGCGAAAAACGGGTAAATCCACATATCTCAAACAGGTGTTTCCCAACAGTTTGGTCTATGATTTTCTAAAGACGGATTTGATGCTGGATTTCAATCGGCGGCCAGCCATGTTGCGCGAGCAAGTGCTTGCACAGTCTGAAGCATTATTGGCGCATCCGATTATCCTGGATGAGGTTCAGCGCGTGCCGCTTTTATTGGATGAGGTGCATTGGCTGATAGAAAATAGGGGACTGCGTTTTATTTTATGTGGTTCCAGTGCGCGAAAGCTCAAGCGGGGACGGGCCAATTTGCTCGGTGGACGCGCCTGGCGATATGAAATGTTTCCATTGGTGACAGATGAGTTGCCTGACAGCGATATGGATCTCTTGAGGATTTTGAATCGCGGTCTGATTCCCGATCATTTTACCAGTACGCAATATCGCCGTTCTCTGAATGCTTATGTGCAGGACTACCTCAAGGAAGAAGTTTTTGACGAGGGGTTGACGCGCAATATTCCGGCGTTTTCCAGATTTTTTGATGCGATGGGATACTCTCATGGCGAGTTGACTAATTTTTCGAATATTGCGCGAGAGTGTGGCGTGAGTTCCAAGACTGTGAAAGAGTACTATCAAATTCTCATCGATACGCTTTTGGGTAAAATGGTTGAACCCTTTAAGAGACGGCAAAGCAGGCAGGTTATTTCCAGAGCGCCCAAGTTCTATTTGTTTGATGTGGGTGTGGCTGGAATGCTTGCGAAACGGTATTTGGATGATGCCCAGGGCATGATTTTTGGCAAAGCGTTTGAGCATTTTATTTTTACCGAATTAACGGCACACGCTTCTTATAGTGCGTTGCATTACGATGTTCATTTTTGGCGCACGAAGTCGGGATTAGAGGTTGATTTTGTGCTGGGCAATGGCGAGGTGGCAATTGAGGCCAAAGGTACAAGTCGGGTAGATAACAAGGTTCTTCGACCTATGCATGCATTTATTGATGAATTCGCGCCGAGGAAAGCTATAGTTGTTTGTAATGAAACGGCGGAACGCGTTGTTGGCCCAATTCGCATTGTGCCCTGGAAAGTGTTTCTACAATCTCTATGGGCAGGTGATGTAATTTCCTGATGGATTTATAGGATCCGCGGTGGGCGTAGGCTGCCCAGTTGAAACTGGCGGGGATCGCCGAGGCGTTTTTCCAGAGCTTCAGGTGTCCAGTTGGTGTGGGTGATTGCCCAGTCGATTTCACTGGCGAGCGGGCTGTCGAAGATGCCGGGGTCGTCTGCACTGATGACGAGGTTGACATTTGATTTGAGGAATGTGTGGATGGGGTGATGAGCGGGATCGGGCACACCGCCGATGCGGAGATTGGAAGTTGGGCACGTTTCGATGACTGTGCCGAGTTGCGTGAGGCGGTTGAGAACAAATTGCTGGCGGTTGCGGATTTCTTCGAGGCGTTGGGGATTGTAAGGGCGCTCGACTATTTCGTCGGGTGCTCGATTTTTGAGGTTTTGTCGTTCGGTTTGGAGTGCGCTGGCGTTCACTTCGATATCGAAAGCCGAAAGCTCTGAGACGTGGGTGAGATCGTAAGCGATCTGGTCGAGGCGTTCGCTGACTCGTTCTTTTGCGTGTGCATCGGGACGGCGCGCAATCGCCACTGTCGGATCGAGGCCGAGTGCTATGGCATGGCCCAATCGCCTGGCGCCCATTTCGGCGGCTTCGTGACACCAGCGTATCGCGCTTTCGAGCGATTTGTCAAAATAACTTTCGCCTACGTGATAGGTGATTTCGAGGGCGCGTTCAGGACGTTTCTGGTTGTCATTGTGTACGCGTTGGAAGAGTGCGCGGTTGTCTTTGGGGGGATAACCCTCTTCAATGTCGGCAAAGTCAATGCCGACGATGGTGGGGATGAGTTCGGGGTTTTCGTTCAGGAGTTCTTGTACCCATTCGTAGTCTTGTTGTGCGGTCTGGCGGTGCAGGGTGATGATGTAACGCGCGGTTGTGTTATTTTGCGATGCGTTTGAGAGTATTTGGGCATTTGTGCGGTGAAAGTCGATGAATCCCTCTCGCGTTTCCCCACCGCCGCTGGTACGGTATTCGATAAAGGTGATCCCTTCTTTGCAATGTCGGTCATGTGTTCTGAAAAACGCCTTGATCAGGAGTTCCCGTCTTTTGGGTGGGTGTCTCAAAAGGCTGATGATGAGGTTGAATTTGGCTTTAAACCGGCCAAAGTCGCCCCCGTCTTTTTCTGTGTAGATGTAGTGTTCTTTAAATTTGGCAAGTCCCGTGGCTGGATTGGATATGGCATCGCGGTAGAGCGCGATGGGATCCGGGCGAATACCATAAGCTGCTTCGTAGGCGTCTGTAAAAAGCGTCCAGTCAATGTCTTCATAAAGGTCTTTGCCGAGTTCTATGAGGTCTTCGGCAGTCAAGCATCCACCGGGGTGGACGTGGAGTTCACAAGTTTTGGCTAAGTGGAGTGGGGACATAGGGTATTCCTCTGAGATTCTGTTGGGTCGAGTCTGTTGCACCTGAAAAAGTTAAGAGAATTTACCGAGTGAGACAATAGGGAAAGAATTACCTATTGTCAGATTGAAAAATGTCTTAAATGAAGGCAATTCACCGCTTGACGCGGCTTGTTATTTGTGATATTTTATGAAGTGAAATAATCGCGCCAATGGAGGCTTACATGACCCTACAGTTGTTGATTTTTATCGCTGCAATGATTTATCTGTGTTGGGTATCCGTTCGGTATTGGAAACGTCGCAATCGCAAAGATGGTCCGCTTATTGAAGTGGTTGAAAATAAGTCCGTCAGTAAGCCGTATAGACAGAGACGTATTCAAAAGAAGAGGGAATCCGATGCTGACCGCGAATGGCGCAAGCGCGTGCGTGACGAAATTGAAGATATGACCAAATAAAGGTCGCGGGTCTAAAGCCATTTGTTTAAAGCAAGCGCAGTCTTTTTTATGACAACAAAAAACCTCATCCTTATCGGATGGGGTTTTTATTTTTACTTGCTCTTGAGCGATTTGCGTGCTACGTTATCCACGAGCGAGTAACCCTTTAAATTGGGATATTGAATATGCGCGAATATTTGATTATTGACGGGCATCTCGATATGGCGTTTAATGCGCTGTTTTATCGCCGGGATCTCACGCAGTCTGTATATGTGTTGCGCGATCGAGAAGACAGTATGGTGGGGGGATTGTCGGCCCATCCGGATTCGCTGGAGAAACGCCTGGGACCACAGCCCAAGCGGTTTACGCCAACTGTTTGTTTGCCCGAGATGAGAAAAGGGCGCGTGGGGATTATGCTTTCGACCATTATGTGTCGCGTGCAAAATCCAGAGGACAATACGCACAATGCGGTGCGTACACAGGATGTGGCTTATGCGCGGGGGCAATCTCATCTGGCGTATTATCGGGCGCTGGAACGGTGTGGAGAAATTCGGTTTATCAAGTCTGTTGCAGATCTCAATGCTTGTGTTGCAGACTGGGAGAACCCATCTGATGATACACCTGTGGGGCTTATTTTGTCGATGGAAAGCGCCGATCCGATTCTGGGCCCCGATCAGGTGGGCGAATGGTATGAAGCGGGACTGCGCTCTGTGTCTTTGACGCATTTTGGCGCCAATACGTATGGACACGGTACGGGTACGGTGGGCGGGTTATATCCACCGGCTTATGCGCTGATGGACGCGCTATCTGAGACCGATATTGCGCTGGATCTGACGCATGCTGCAGATCTCACCTTCTGGCATATTCTCGATTATTGGAAGGGGGCAGTGCATGCCAGCCATTGCAATTGTCGCGCATTGGTGCCGGGGCAGCGACATTTGTCGGATGATATGATCCGCGCGATCGCGGACCGGGGTGGCGTAATCGGGATGGTTTTTGCCGAGCAGATGTTGTCTCCGGCCTGGAATTGGGACGATCCGAGTACGCATTATACCACGGCAACCCGACCGATGAAGGCGGTGCTCGAACACATCGATCACATCTGTGAACTGACCGGCAGCACAGATCACGTGGCTTATGGGACGGATCTGGATGGTGGTTTTGGGTTGGAGCTTTCGCCTACAGATTATCATACGATTGACGATTTGCAGCGCTTTCTAAATATCATGCGCGATCACGGCTATGGAGAAGACGATGTGAAGGGTTTTGCGCATGGGAATTTGGTGCGATTTTTTACCACGGCCTGGGGATGATATGTCCGATCATACTTACTTTATTGTCGATAGCCACTTAGACCTCGCCTTTTGCGCCATTCAAGTCAACCGCGATCTCACGCAACCCGCAGCAACTGTGCGGGTACACGATTCGGAATCGACCAGACGCAGTTTTGGATCGTGTACGACTACGTTTCCCGAGTTGCACAAAGGACGGGTCGGGATTGTGTTTGGCACGGTGATGTCGCGTATTGATACCAATGATCGCTGGACGCGCACGGGGATGTGGGATCAGACGCAGTGTTACGGTGTTGGGATAGGGCATTACGCTTTTTACAAGGCGATGGAACGGCGGGGGATTATCCGGCAGATTCATACGGTTGAGGATTTGGACGCGTGCATAGCGGCGTGGGCGCAGCCTTCGGCAGATACGCCTATTGGTTTGGTGCTGGCGATGGAAAGCGCCGATCCGATCCTCGATCCCGATCATGTGTCCGAATGGCGCGATCTGGGCTTGAAAATGGTGAGTATTTCGCATTATGGCGTGAGTTCTTATTGCCACGGAACAGGGACAGAGGGGGGGTTGCTGGATCGGGGCAGGCCATTGCTTGACGCGCTCAAAGACGCTGGTATTATTGTGGATATGACACATACGACCGATCGGGCGTTCTGGGAAGTTCTCGATTATTACGACGGGCCGGTGGCTGCAAGCCATCACAATTGCCGGGCATTGACGCCGGGGCAGAGGCAGTTGACAGATGATATGATCCGCGCGATTGTAGAACGAGGCGGGGTTATTGGCGCGGCTTTTGATGTGTGGATGCTCGATCCAGAGTGGAAGCGGGGCGTGCCGTGTTATGAGCAGACGACAAAGGCGACGCTCGAGACTGTGGTCGATCACATCGATCATGTGTGTCAGCTTGCTGGCAATGCGAATCATTCGGGTATTGGGACAGATCTCGATGGTGGGTATGGCCAGGAACAGTCGCCGAGAGACTTAAATACAATTGCCGATTTGCAAAATCTGGTGCCCATTTTTGAAAGGCGCGGATATTCAGAAGAGGATATTCAAAAGGTGCTGTCTGGGAATTGGGTGCGGTTGTTGAAATCGGTGTGGGAAATGTGAGAGGATACAAATATGTCAGAGAGACCAAATTTGTTGTTGATTACAACAGATCAACAGCGCGGAGATTGTCTCGGGTGTGATGGGCATCCGGCACTGGAGACGCCGTATCTCGATGAAATGGCCGAGCGGGGCGCGCATTTTCCGCACGCATATACATCGGTGCCGTCGTGTACGCCTGCACGCGCGGGGATTATCACGGGGATGGATCAATGGAATCACGGGCGGTTGACGATGACGGGAGGTGATCCCTTGGAATATCCAGCGACATTGCCGGGAGAACTCGCTGCGGCGGGATACCACACGCAGGCCGTGGGCAAGATGCACCATGCCCCGCAGCGCAGGCTATATGGTTTTCACCACATGGTGTTGGATGAAAGTGGACGGCGGGCGGGAGATTTTATCAGCGATTATCACTTGTTTTTTGATCAGCACAAGGAAGGTGCTCACGGGTACCGGGATCACAGTATCGATTGGAATTCATGGATGGCGCGGCCCAGCCATTTGCCCGAGCATTTGCATCCGACGCACTGGACTGCGAGTGAGGGGATTAAATTTTTGGAGCAGCGCGATCCGACCAAACCGTTTTTTATGTGGCTTTCATTTGCGCGTCCCCATTCGCCTTATGATGCGCCTCAGGCGTATTGGGATATGTATATCAACAATGACAATATTCCCAAAGCCGCTGTGGGAGACTGGGCAGCAGAGTTCGATAAAAAAATCGCAGATGTCAATGCGCCGCGTTCGCACCGTTCCGATGCCGAAACGCACAGGGGACGCGCGGGGTATTACGGCAATATCACGTTTATCGATCACCAGATTGGGCGCGTGCTGTACGAGTTGCGCCATCGGGACCCGCAAGCATACCGCAATACCCTGATTATTTTTACATCTGATCACGGCGATATGATGGGCGACCATCACCATTGGCGAAAAACTTATGCTTATGAAGGGTCTGCGCGCATTCCGTTTATTGTTAAATATCCCGATACATGGCAGGATATGACGCGAGGGGTGAAGTATGATCATCCAGTGGAGTTGCGCGATGTGATGCCCACATTGCTCGATGCTGCCGGAATAGATATACCAGCATCTGTAGATGGGCGGTCTCTTCTGGACATTGCGCGAGAGGATGACAAGGGGTGGCGCGAGTTTGTGCAGGGCGAGCATACATCGTGTTATACAAGAGAACACGGCATGCAATATGTCACCGATGGGCACGAGAAGTATATCTGGTTTCATCACACGGGAGAAGAACAGTTTTTTAATCTGGATGACGATCCATTGGAATGCTGCGAGTTGTCCGGAGATCCGGCTTATGAAACGCGCATTGCGTTGTGGCGCAGGCGATTGGCAGAGGTGAATGAAAAACGGGGCGATCCGAGGGGGCAAAATGGAGAACTCGTGCCGCAGCCCGATGGCGCGCTGAGCCTGTCGCCAAATTATCAGAAATGGAAAGAAGCCGCACAATAAATGTGAGGATGCTATGGCCCAAAAATACTGGCTTGTAAAGTGCGAGTACGATGTGTGCTCTTTTGAAGAATTGAGCAATCGACCCAGTGGGATTGGGTACTGGCGAGGCGTGCGCAATTATCAGGCGCGCAATTTTATCCGCGATGAAATGCAAAAAGGCGATCAGGCACTTTTCTATCAGTCGAATTGTAAAAATCCCGGTGTTGCCGGTATTGCCAATATTGTGCGTGCGGGATATCCCGATCCCTCTCAATTCGATGCGCAGCATGAGTACTACGACGAGAAGGCTTCTAGAGAAGATCCGCGCTGGTTTTCTTTTGATGTGCAATGGTCAAAAGCATTTGAGCCTTATGTCAGCCTGCAAGACCTCAAGAACAATCCCAGGCTCAAAGATATGAAGGTGGTTCAGCGCGGGCAGCGATTATCAATCCAGCCGGTGACAAAGGGGGAGTTCGATATTGTGTGCGAGATGGGGGGGCTTTGATATTGGGGGGAAGTCAAAGCTTTGAATAAATAAATAAAACTTGACAAAAAATAGGAGGTACTCAAATATTCTTCTGATCTTGAAGAGTTTTTTTTTATTGAGAAAGTTAAGTATGTGGTTCGCTGTCTCACCTTGAGAATTTGGATTAAAATGAGGTGCTAAAGTGCAGATACCTTCTTCATATCTATCCGGGTACGAAGAGGCCCTTCTGACCGATCCCGATCTCGCCAAAACGTACATTCAACACACGCTCATTGGCGATCCCGATGCCGATGCCCTTATCAATGCAATATCCGACATTGAATATGAGCAACAGGGCGAATTCATCAGGGCTGGGATGGACTTGGATGAGGAAAAACTGCGTGATGCGCCGCAGGTGGTGCGGGAGTTTTTCGAGAAGATCGGGACGCCGCCCGCGTGGTTTGATCCCGAGTCAGTATATCCCGGATGCCGTGGCTTCCAAGCCTATTCAGATCTGTTTCTCACCTCGTTCGTCGTGGATATTATTGTAAAGGGTTTCACGACGCTGATCAGCCAAGCGTTTTTCACCACAGGAAGGCTGACCGATCAGGGGGTGCGGCGGCTAAAGCAAAATATACTTCACCTCTTAGAGATTATGTTGCCGGGTGGCCTGGAGCGACATGGCGAGGGCTGGAAACTGTCTGTCCGTCTGCGGCTGGTGCATGCACAGGTCAGGCGGCATCTTCTCGCTTCTGAGGTGTGGGACCATGAAGCCCATGGTATGCCGATCAGTGCTGCCCACATCGCGCTCGCGTCCTGTAATTTCTCCGGGATGCTGTTGCGGTCAGCCACGCGAATTGGCGCACGTCTAAACGATGAAGAACGCGACAGTTTTATGCAGATATGGCGCTATACCGCTCATCTGATGGGTGTGCCCGAGGCACTCTTGTTCAGAAATGAGACCGAAGCCTGCGAAATATACCGCGTGGGTTATATCTGCGAGCCGCCTCCCGGTCTGGAAGCTATTGCTATGGCAAACTCGGTGATTGCCTCGGCTCCTTACGTGATCGGTATTAAAGGCGAGAAAGAGCGAGATAATCTATCTGGTTTTGGGTACCGCCTTTCCCGAGTGCTGATTGGAGACGAACTCGCCGACCAACTCATGTTCCCCAAAAGTCGGACATCTGGGCCTGGGACACTGGTATATTTGCGGCTGAGGCGCAGAATCCAGGATATCCTCGATGTCCTGTTATGGTGGAGACCGGGGTATCGCACCCGAAGCTTCATGGCCTTGCTCGACGTATCTACGCTCAACGAACATAAAATCAGTTACCGATTACCCGACAAGCTACACGCAGACGAGGCGAAGCCGTGGTGAGGTATGACGGTCTTTATCCACTGTCGGTGTCGATAGTGCCAGGCATTTGCCTCGGTGAACAACTCGTCTTCGCACTTAATCCGAGATGGTCGAAGGAGTGACTACTTTTGCAATTAGAACGCTACACCGATGCAGTTTTGCGCTATCGATGGTTGGTCGTTGCGCTCGCAACGCTGGTCATGTTGGCTATTACGGCAGGTGTTCGCTTCATCACCGTTACGAATGATTACCGCATTCTGTTTGGCGAAGACAATCCGCAACTCGCCTCGTTCGACGCTCTGGAGAACACGTATTCAGCCTCCAAAGCGGTACTGATTGCTGTTGCGCCGAGAGATGGCTCGGTGTTCACTCGCGACGCGCTTGGCGCAGTTGAAGAATTGACCGAAGCCGCGTGGCGTGCGCCTTATTCCAGTCGCGTCAATTCCCTTACCAATTATACCCATAGCGAAGCACTCGATGACGATTTGGTTGTCGCCCCGCTCGTTGAAGACGCATCTTCTCTGAGCGATGCCGATGTGGTGCGTATCGAGAAGATCGCGTTGAATGCGGTCGAGATTGTTGGACGGCTGATCGCCCATGATGGACGCACGGCTGGGGTGGCGATTAATTTTATCTTTCCCGAAAACGCGGATCAGGCAGTGATCGAGATTACCGATTATCTCAATTTGGTCCTCAATCAAGCCCGCAAGAGCCATCCGGATATCGATTATTACATGACCGGCGATGTCGTCATGGATCGGACTTTCGCCGATGTTACGAAGAACGACATGGAGACCCTGACGCCTATTGTGTTTCTCATCATTGTAGGTGCCACAATTATTCTCCTGCGCTCAATTCTCAGCACTTTGGCCATTGTCGCCGTGCTCGTGTTTGTCATCAATACGACTATGGGATTCGCTGGCTGGAATGGCGTGGTGTTCAGCCCCACCAATGCCGGTGTGCCGATTATTGTCATGGTGATCGCCATTGCGGATTCGATCCATATTGTCACGAGTGTTTTATTGGGGATGAGGCGCGGCCTGGACAGAAAAGCGACGATTGTCGAATCGGTCCGCATCAATGCCTATCCGGTATTTATCACTTCGGTCACGACGGCGATTGGATTCCTCAGTCTGAATGCCTCGGATTCGCCGCCTTTTCACGTTCTGGGCAATTACGTGGCATTTGGTGTATTATGCGCGCTTGTGTACACTATGACGCTATTGCCGGCATTGCTTTCGATTCTGCCATTGCGCGCCCCCCGTGTTCAGTCCGAGGGAACTGTCTTTTTTGATCGCTTTGCCGACTTTGTCATTGCCCGGCGAAAATTTTTGCTCTGGTTTGTCAGTCTGGTAGTCATTGTCCTGATAGTCGGCGTTCACCGCATCGAACTGAGCGATAATCTGGCGCAGTATTTTGATGATCGCTATGCGTTCCGGCGCGATACGGATTATATTATTGATAATCTGACAGGTCTGGATAAGCTGGAATATTCGCTGAGTGCAGGGCGCGAAGGCGGCATTACCGATCCGGATTATCTGCGCCGGGTCGATGCTTTTGCCGAGTGGTACCGGGCGCAACCCGAAGTGACCCATGTCCAGGTATTTTCGGATATTATGAAACGTCTCAACAAAAATATGCACGGCGACGATCCTGCCTTTTATCGCTTGCCCGAAGACCCGGACCTCGCGGCGCAGTATCTGTTGCTCTACGAGTTTTCGCTTCCTTTCGGCAGCGATCTCAATGACCGCATAGATGTAGCAAAATCCGCTACTCGCCTGAGTGTCGTGACCGGGAATGCGTGGTCGCGAGATCTGCGTGAGCTCGATAAACGCGCACAGGCCTGGCTCCAGGCAAATGCGCCCGATTTTGCAAACGAAGCATCGGGTCTGAGCATGATCGCTGCCCACCTGACACTGCGAAATATCAATAGCATGTTGCGCGGTACGATTACTGCGATGGCACTTATCTCGTTCATATTGATCTGGATTTTCAAGAGCGTTCGGGTCGGACTCCTCAGTCTTTTGCCCAATTTTATTCCCGCGATTATGAGCTTCGGCCTGTGGGGCTATCTCGTCGGTCATGTAGGTATTGCCTCTTCGGTGGTGATAGCCGTTGTTTTTGGAATTGTCGTGGATGATACGATTCATTTTTTGAGCAAATATCTGAAGGCTCGGCGCGAGGGGCGTTCCGCGCCCGAGGCCGTGCGCTATACTTTTCATACGGTGGGCCATGCGTTATGGACGACGACTGCGGTGTTGTCAGTGGGCTTTCTGGTGTTCGCCACATCGGGATTTGAGGTGAGTTGGGCACTCGGCCTTTTGGTCACGATTACGATTGTCTTCGCGCTCGTTGCCGACTTTTTGCTTTTGCCAACTCTGCTGATTGCCATCGATCGGAGAAACTCATGATACCCGTACGACCAATATACCTGTGTTTCGCGCTTTGTCTGATCTTGTTGGCGTGTCTGCCTGTGTGTGCAGACGACGCCACCTCTGAGGAAACCGGGTTGAAAATTGCACAGGATGCCCACGCTCGCGAGAAGGGATTTAGCAATTTTACGGCTCAACAAACTATGGTGTTGCGCAATAAACACGGGCAGGAGAGCCAGCGCCAACTCCGGGTAAAGGTTCTCGAAGTCCCCGAAGATGGCGACAAGAGCCTGTTTGTATTTGACCAGCCGCGCGATGTCAAGGGAACGGCGTTGCTTATTCACGCGCATAGGGAAAGCGCGGACGACCAATGGCTTTATTTGCCCGCTCTGAAGCGCGTCAAGCGCATTAGTTCGTCGAATCAGTCCGGCTCTTTTATGGGAAGTGAGTTTGCTTATGAGGACCTGACTCCTCAGGCTGTGGAGAAATTCACCTACCGGTATCTGCGCGACGAGGCTTGTGGCGATTTGACATGCACGGTTACAGAGCGTTTTTCCGTGGATAAGAAATCGGGCTATAGACGCCAGGTGGTCTGGAGGGATAAGGACGAGCTTCGCGTTTGGAAAGTGGAGTACTACGACCGCAAGAATTCACATCTGAAGACGCTTACTCTGGAGAATTACGCGCAGTACCTGGCGCGTTACTGGCGCGCAGGACAGATGACGATGGTCAATCATTTAACCGGGAAAAGTACTGTCCTGACCTGGACGGATTTCGAGTTTCAGACAGATCTGGATGATCGCGATTTCACGCGAACCGGGCTAAGACGGGTGCGTTGATGCTACGCCGTATCTCTCTTTATCTCGGTGCCGTCTGGATTTTATCCCTGTTCTTTGTCGCTGGCGCAGGTGCAGAAATTGGGATTGACGGCGATTTTTCCGGGCGCGTGAATGTCGAAAGCCGATGGTTTCCCCAAGCCGGTGCCTTTTCCGGTCAGGGTTCGCATGCCATCGGCTTTGTTGTATTACCCAAACTCTATCTCGCAGACGCGGAGGGTAGAAGTTTCACGCTGTCACCGTTTTTTCGCTATGACAATGCGGACCCACGCCGCACCCATGCCGATCTACGCGAAGCCTATTTTCTGCTATTTGGGGAAATCGGCGATGGTGAATGGGAGTTGCGCGTGGGTATTGATCAGGTTTTCTGGGGCGTTACAGAATCGCAACACCTGGTCGATATTGTCAATCAGATCGATCTGGTCGAGCATCCAAACGGAGAGACGAAGCTGGGGCAGCCGATGGTCAATATTACCTGGTCCAGCGATTGGGGGGTAGTGGAATTTTTTGTTTTGCCGTATCACCGGGCGCGTACGTTTCCCGGCAAATCTGGCCGCCTGCGTCTCCCGCTTGTGGTGGAAGATGAGGATGTCGAGTATGAGAGCGAGGCAAAGGATTGGCATCTGGATTTCGCCGCGCGGTACAGTCAGAGTTTTGGTGCTCTCGATGTTGGTCTAAGTGTGTTTAAGGGGACCAGTCGGGAGCCTTTTTTGATGCCGAGCGCGAATAGTAGTGGGGCGCCGGTATTGGTTCAGCACTACGGCCAGATCCGCCAGTTTGGGCTGGATGCGCAACTCACTGTTGGCTCGTGGTTGTTCAAGCTCGAGGCTATTCAGCGCGCGGGTGCTCGAAATTTGCTGGGTATGGAAGAAGATTATGTGGCTTCTGTTTTTGGCGGCGAATACACGTTTTATTCCGTGTTTGGTTCGGCTGTTGATCTCAGTTTGCTCGGCGAATGGAATTACGATGGGCGAGGGCGTAATGCGACCCCGAGTCGCTCGCCCAATACGCTTGAGAACGATTTCTTTTTTGCCACGCGCCTTGCGTTTAATGATGTCCAGAGCACTGAAATTGTCGCGAGTATTCTGGGGGATGTGGATCGCGCGACGCATGCACTATCTATCGGATTGGATCGGCGTATCTCCGACCAGTTGTCTCTGGATATAGAGGCGATTCATCTTCTCAGTATCGACCAGGCGGATATCCACTACGATACGCGACGCGATAGTTTTATTGATCTGAGCCTGATTTACAATTTTTAGTTGCTGCACAATCTCTGATTAAAAAATAAACCCCCCGTCCGAAATAAACAGGGCGGGGGGGGTTGTGTGAAGAAGCGATCACCTCGCGACAGGTTCCATGCCCGGTTCGCCCGCGTGGTAAGACGCCAGGCACCAGGGATCTCGGGTTTCTTTGCGGAAGGTGCGAACTTTTTGTCGCATGACTTCGGCGATGTCCTGAACAGCGGGGTCGTCGATGATGTTGGTGGATTCCATGGGATCGTTTTCAATATCGAAGAGGGCTTCGGCGTCCTGGTGCAAAAATTTTTCCGTGCGGCGTTTGCCCATTTCCAAATTTTCGTTGCGTATGGCTTGCCAGGTGGGCGAGGCCCAAAGGTCACTGGGCAAAGGAGTGGTGAGTTCGGGATAGAGATTGCGCACGTATTTGTATTTGCGCCCGCGCAACACCCGATAGGGGTAGTAGTTGGTGACTTCGTGGAAGGTGTGGGAAAAGAAGGTTTCGTCAAATCCCTCGGGATGTGTCTCGTCGAGGATGGGGACGAGGGATTTTTCGGGCAAGCCTTCGGGGGGATCAACCCCGCACCATTCAAAGACGGTTGGGGCGATGTTGTTCCAGTTGACGAGGGCGTCGCTGACAACGGCTTCGGAATTTGGGCGCACAATGATGAGTGGACAGTGATGACCCGTGTCAAAAGAAGAGCCTTTGCCGCCGGGAAAGGGCATGCCGTGGTCACTCATGACAATGATCATGGTGTCGTCGGCTCGGCCAGCATCTTGAAGTGCCTGCACGGCCATGCCAATGCCTGTGTCGAGACGTGAGACGGATTGGTAGTATTCGGCAAATTCTCGTCGAACATCTGGATGGTCGGGCAGAAAATCGGGGACGATGACTTCGTCAGGCGAATACGTGACTTCGGGGACGCCGGGATAGGTTTGTTTGTTGCCGAAGTCACGGTGGGGATCGGAATAACCGACGTGGAGATAGAATGGCTGGTCGCTGTCAATGGTCTCAAAGAATTTTGAGATGTTGTCTGCGATAGAGCGCACATTGCGTCCGCCGCCAGTTTCGTAGTTCCAGGGATAGACCGATTCGGGTTGTACGTGGAGTTTGCCGACAACGCCAGTGGTGAATCCTGCGGATTGTAGTGTTTTGGGAATTGACGGCATGTTGAGTTGCGTGTGGAAGTTGTGGATGCTGTGTGAGTGACCGTATTGCCCGTGCGTGTGGCTGTAGTGCCCGGTGAGCAGGTTGGCGCGGCTGGCTGCGCACGATGGGGTGGTGCAAAAGGCGTGCTTAAATAAGGTGCCTCGCGCGGCAAGTGCATCTACACTGGGCATTTTGATGATGTCATTGTCATAACATCCGGCAATGGGGCTCCAATCGTCGGCAATGAGTAAGAGGACGTTGCGATGGGACATAAGATCTCCTTTTAGCTTCTTATTGAACTGTTGTCGCGTTTTCGTTCGTCGGCAATGTGTTCGAGCATGCGATGAACGCGATCGAGTTGTGTGGAGGTAATATTTGTTGTTTCGTAAGGATCGGCACCGATGTGAAAGAGTTCGGTTTCTTCGGGGGGTTGGCCTTCTTCGTATATCAATTTCCAATTGCCCGTTCGCAGGCCAAAGGACGATCCTCTAAAGTTCCAGAAGATAGACCGTTCTTCGGGTATAGCGATGTCGCCCGTGAGCAGGGGCCAGATGTCCTGTCCATCCCATTGGGGGTCGCTGTTGGGCGTGTAGCCGATGAGATTGGTCAGGGTTGGCATCCAATCGGTTATGTGCAGGGGGTGAAAACATTTGCCGGGTTGTAGATGAAAAGGCCAATTGATCAGGGATGGTGTGCGGATACCGCCTTCGTAGAGTTGAGATTTTTGACCTCGCAGGGGTAAGTTGCTGCCCAGGCGCGGCATGTCTTCGTGGCGGCCCGGGTATTTGTCCGTGTCGTGAAGGGGACCGGCGGGGATGGCGCCGTTGTCCGATGAGAAGATAATGATGGTGTTTTCGCGCTGGCAGGTGAGGGCAAGAGTTTCGACGAGTTGGCCGATGGCGTGATCCATCTGGCTGGCGTACGCCGAGTATGTTTTGAATGAGCGGTCTTTGTTGTCGTCGGAGTCGTAGCGCCGATCTGAATAGCGGTCTATCCAGTGTTGCGGTGCTTTGATGGGGGTGTGTACTGCGGTGAAAGGGACGTAGCAAAACCAGGGGCCTGTTTGCGCTTCGATCCACTGAGTGGCTTCACGAGCGATGAGGTCGGTGACGTGGCCGCGTTCTTCAATGAGTTCGCCATTGCGGTGCCAGGTGACGCTGTAAGGACCTGATTTGTAGCGGTGGTTATACGGATCAACGCCGCCGGCAAGGCTCCCATAAGCTGTATTGAAACCAAATTGGTTGGGGCCATATTCGGGGGAGGATCCCAAATGCCATTTTCCAAAGAGACCGGTTTCGTAGCCCGCATT
>JAJEAX010000003.1 GCA_022822565.1 Candidatus Latescibacterota bacterium | reverse complement strand
GGGGATTGCACTGCATCCCATCGGTTTTGCGATTTCGGCGTCCGATGTTTTGCGGAGTGGTATTTCGTCGATTTTTATTGTGTGGGTGTGCAAGACATTGATTTTGCGCTTTGGCGGTCTTGAGAGTTACCGGCGCAATACACCGCTTTTTATGGGGTTCGTGGTCGGTTTTTTGGCGGCTATTGCCTGCGGTGCAATTGTGGATTTTATCTGGTTTCCCGGTCAGGGCCATAAAATTAACGGTTGGTAAAGGAACTAAAAATGAAAAACACCCAAAAAACAGCGGCGCATCCACTAAGTCAAATCGCCGCTGAGTTGCGTTCTGGACAGTGGGATTTGCAGGATTACGTTGCGGCGTGTTGCAAACGCATCGATGAGTGGGATGGGGATATTCTGGCTCTGTTGCCGGAAGCGAATCGCCTGCAACGTCTGTTGGGTGATGTGGCTGGGCTTGCGGGCAGAGGTGAGATTTCGCCGCTGTTTGGCGTTTTGGTTGCGGTTAAAGATATTTTTCATGTTGAGGGATTTGAGACGCGGGCAGGGTCTGGTGTGCCGCCAGAGGTTCTCACGGGGCCTGAGGGTGGGTGCATAAAGGCGTTGCGGGAGGCGGGTGCGCTCGTTATTGGCAAATCGGTTACGACTGAGTTTGCGTGTTTTAAGCCGGGACCTACGCGCAATCCCCGGGATTTGGGTTTTACACCTGGTGGGTCGAGTAGCGGTTCGGCTGCGGCGGTGGCGGCCGGGTATTGCCCTCTCGCGCTCGGCTCGCAGACTATTGGCTCGGTTATCCGGCCAGCCGCGTTTTGTGGGATTGTCGGTTTTAAGCCGAGTTATGGGCGTATTGATATTTCTGGATTCGTTCATTGCTCTCCGTCGGTCGATACGATTGGGATGTTTACGCAGGATGTCGCGGGTATGGAGATGGCGGCTGCGGTTTTATGTAGCGAATGGCGCGCTTCTGTTACGAGGTCGGAAAAGCCTACGTTGGGCATACCCGTGGGGCCCTATCTGGATCAGACAGAATCACGGGCGAGGGTGGATTTTGACACGCAGGCACAGGCTCTTAGAACGGCGGGATACAATGTTGTGGAGGTGCGGATGCTCGACGATATTGACGATATCAATAACCGGCACCGAAATATGATGAAGGGGGAGATGGCGGAGGTTCACGCGCCGTGGTTCGACAAATACGCTTCGACTTATGATGCGGGTACGCGCGCGCTGGTTGAGGAAGGGCGCGCGCTTTCGCAATCCGAGATCGATGCGGGGCGAATGGGGCGCATACAGTTGCGCGAGGAGGTCGGGGCTTTAATGAAGACGGAGGGGGTTGATCTTCTTGCCTGTCCGGCGGCGACGGGTGCGGCTTTGAAGGGACTGGGGAGTACGGGCGATCCCTGTATGAATTTGCCGTGGACCCATACGGGGATGCCGGTGGTCGCTTTGCCCGCGGGACGCGCGTCCGATTCGGGTATGCCCCTTGGGATTCAGTTTATCGCCCCGTTTCATCGCGATGAGGAGTTGCTCGCATGGGCGGCACTTTTGGAGCGGGATATGGATCCTCTGGATTTTTAACCATAGGAGCAAAAAATGAAAGCGGCTATTCTTCACAAGCCCCACACTCGTGTTTCTGTCGAAGATGTGGATATCGAATCTCCCCATGAGGGAGAAGTGCTTCTCGATATTGTCGGCGCGGGAGTTTGTCACAGCGATTATCACTATGTGGATGGGCACGTCAGGCCTCGCGCACTTCCCTGGGTTATGGGGCACGAGGGCGCGGGTGTTGTTAGAGAAGTTGGTCCCGGCGTGACCAGTGTTCAGGTTGGTGATAAAATTGTTTTGTCTCTGGATGCGATGTGCGGCTATTGTCGGAATTGTAGCGAGGGCAGTCCGGCACTTTGTGAAACCCATCAAAGGGGTTTGCCGAGTCGGATTTCCAAAAATGGGACGGTTTATCACCACGGGCGGCCCACTTATACCGAGCAGTCGATTGTGTTGGCGGATGCGTGTGTGAAGGTGCCGGATGATACAGATCTTCGGGTCGCGTGTCTGATTAGTTGCGGGGTGATTACGGGTATCGGCGCGGTGGTGAATCGCGCGAAGGTCGAAGCGGGCGCGACAATGGCTGTGTTTGGTTGCGGGGGTGTCGGTCTCAATGTTATTCAAGGGGGTGTTCTCGCTTCGGCGGGGAAGATTATCGCGGTGGATAATGTGCCATATAAGCTGGCGTTGGCGGAACAGTTTGGTGCGACGCATTTTGTGAATGCGGATAAGGAGGATCCGGTTCAGAGGATTATGGAGATTACGGGGGGTGGGGTGGATTATGCGTTTGAGGTCGTCGGATTTCCTGCACTCGTGAGACAGGCATTCGCGTCGGTTCGGATGACTGGGGCTGCTATTGTGGTGGGGGTACAGCCAACCGGGGAGGATATATCTGTCAGTGGCACAGATCTTTTGCGCGATCGCGCTATTATGGGTTCGTGGCACGGCGCTGCCCGCGCCCGCGTTGATTTTTTGTGGATTCTGGATCTCTATCGGCAGGGAAAGATTAAATTGGATGAGTTGATATCGCGTTTTCGCCCGCTGGATGAGATCAATGAGGCGTTCGAAGATATGGTTCAGGGGAAAGTGGCGCGTACAGTACTCGTTTTCGACTAAATTAAGGTCTGGTAAACTAAAACAAAGGCAAATACGATGAATCTTCCAACTGTTCAATTCGGGCAATATCAGATCAGCCGTCTTATCATGGGTGACAATCCGATCTACGGATATGCACATTTTAATCAGTTGCTTTCGGAGCATCAGAAAGAGGCCAATACATCCGATCAGGTCATGGCGACTTTGCGACGTGCAGAAGAGGTGGGTGTTAATGCCTGGCAAAATACGCTTACCGAACGCTCGGCAGCAGACCTTCAGCGATATCGCGATGAAGGAGGGACGATCCATTACTTCTGTCTCAGCAGGGGTGGACACTGGTATGACGATCCCTTACTGATTGATGAGGCTGCCAAACACAATCCCATTGGTATGGCGCCCCATGGGAGCGGTGTTGCCTGGCGATGCTTTCAAGAAAATCGCCTGGATTATCTTCGAGATATTCTCAAACGCATTCGCGACACGGGTGTTATGGTTGGGTTATCTGTACACAATCCTCGCATTATTGAGATTGCCGAAGAAGAAGACTGGGATATCGACTATTATATGACTGCGCTGTATTATTTGCAGGGCGCACGCGAGGAATTTGAACAAAAATTTGGTCATCAACCTCTGAGTGAAATCTATCTCCGAGAACACCGTGACCGCATGTGTGGTATTATTCGCAGTACCGACAAGCCGTGTATCGCTTTCAAAGTCCTCGCGGCTGGACGTGCTATTAACTCCAAAAATCAGATCCGAGAAGAATTTGCCTTTACCCTTAACAATATCAAACCCAATGATGTTCTGTTGGTGGGCATGTATCAAAAATTCAATGACCAACTTGGGGAAAATGCGGCGATGATAGCTGAGTTGTGTCAAGGATAATTCAGTTTAGGGCAACGGAAGACTGGGGATTAGATCAATGAAACGTTCGGAACTTCTCGAACTAATAGCTGGGGGTGAGAACTCTGGTGTAGAGTTCAAGCGAGATGATTTGCGCCCGGAGCAACTGGCGAGGGAAGTGGTGGCGCTTGCCAACTTTCAGGGCGGGCGTGTCCTTCTCGGTGTGGAAGACGACGGTTCCATCACTGGCATACAGAGAGATGATCTCGAGCATTGGGTGATGGATTCCGTTTTTGGTCGCGTGGTGCATCCAATGATACTCCCGTTCTACGAGGAAGTTCCAATAGACGATGTGTGTCGCGTCGCAGTTATTACGATTATGCAAGGGGCGACCAAACCTTATGTCGTGCGGTATCGCGGCAGGGAAGATATTTACATACGGGTTGGCAGTACGTCCCAACTGGCCTCTCGTGAGCAGCAAGCACGACTTTTCGCTGCTGGGGGTTTGATTCACACAGAGTTATTGCCGGTTTCCGGTAGCGGTCTTAACGATTTGAGCAGGGAAAGGCTGGCGGATTACCTCACAACTATTGTCGGAGATCGAGATGTTCCACAGACCGATGAGGCGTGGAACGAACGGCTTTGTGCTTTGGGGTTCATGGTTGAGCGGGAGGATGGTCCACCTGTCTGTACGATTGCCGGGTTGATTTTGTTCGGTTATCGACCGCGACGCTTATTGCGCCATGCCGGCATTCGCTGGATGTGCTTTGATGGGGAGGAAAAGACTTATGAGGCTCTTGACGATCAGGTGATTGAAGGACCGCTCGTCGATCTTTGGCAGGTGTTGTCTGGGGGGCGTGAACTTGCGGAAAAGGGTCTCATCGAACGTCTGGCCGATGCGATGCGGCCGTTTGTGTCCGAGGAGGCGGGGCAAGTAGATGAGTCCATGCGTAGGGAACGGCGTTGGTACTATCCGCTGGATGCTCTACGCGAAGGCATCGTCAACGCGCTCACGCATAGGGACTGGACACGGTACGAGCAAATCGAGGTGGCCCGTTACGCGGACCGCATAGAAATTACAAGTCCAGGTGCGTTACAAAATGGCATGACGATCGAAAAAATGGTTGCAGGACAGCGTATTCCCCGCAATTTGCTCATCTCCGAGACGTTGCGGGACTACAATTATTCCGATGCGCGTGGCATGGGGGTGAGGAATAAGATCATTCCACTGATGCGGGCGCAAAACGGCATTGACCCGGAGTTCGAGGCGACAGAGGATTACTTGCGGTTGACGTTGCGCCGAGGCCCTGCCCGGAAGTCAAGAGGTGCTTGAAGCAGATGAGGGTTTCGCAGGAATATGGAAACAGGAAATGTGATAAAAAAGAGAGAAGATACAATGGGCAACGCCCTTAAAGCTGGATACACCCCATCGAAAGAGGTGCCAGAGGGTTACAAGCGCACTGAGGTGGGGGTTATTCCGGAAGAGTGGGAAGTAGATAGAATCGACCAACATACATCCATTAAGACCGGCTTGAAAAATACACAGGACAAGCAAGAAGACGGTGACTATCCATTTTTTGTACGATCTCAGGAAGTCGAACGTATCGGTTCCTATTCGTACGATGGCGAAGCCGTGTTGACTGCGGGTGATGGAGTCGGAACGGGAAAGGTATTCCACTACATCCAAGGACGATTCGACGTACATCAACGGGTTTACCGGATTACCGACTTCTCTGATCGGCTTAATGGTCGCTACTTCTTCTATCAATTCAGTGCAGAGTTCTATAATCGCATCATGTCCCTGACAGCGAAATCATCCGTTGACTCCGTTCGGCTGGAGATGATCGCGGGCATGCAGATTCCATTGCCTCCCCCAATTGAGCAACGCGCCATCGCCGAGGCGTTGTCGGATGTGGATGGATTGCTCGCGGCGTTGGAGGAACTAATCGCGAAAAAACGAGCTATCAAGCAAGCCGCTATGCAGCAACTCCTCACTGGCGAGACCCGTTTGCCGGGATTCAGCGGAGCGTGGGAGACGAGACAGCTGGGAGATGTCGCCCATATCAAGACTGGGAGCCGAAATAACCAGGATAAGGTTGATGATGGACAGTACCCCTTCTTTGTGCGATCTTCCACTGTCGAGCGGATCAACAGCTATGCGTTTGAAGGTGAGGCGATTCTTGTGCCGGGGGAAGGTGATATCGGAGGCATTTTTCATTACATCAATGGACGTTTTGATGTGCATCAACGTGTTTACCAAATCAGTCGCTTCTCTACAGAAGTGTGTGGTAAGTTCATTTACTACAGCATGATATTGTACTTCGGTGTTTATGCAATGCTAAATACGGTGAAGGCAACTGTGGATTCATTGCGCTTACCGACCTTCAAGAACTTTGCCTTATCTTTACCAAGCGATGTGATGGAACAACGCGCTATCGCAGCTATCCTCTCCGATATGGATCTCGAGATAGCCGCGCTGGAGCGGTGCAGGGATAAGACCCGCGCTGTCAAGCAAGGCATGATGCAGCAACTTCTTACTGGTCGAATACGGCTGATCCAACCTGAGACGACGACAGAGGAATTGGCAGCGGTAAGATCCGCTGGAAGGAAGCATAACTGGCACTTCAACGAAGCAGTCGTGATTTCAGTATTGGCCAAGCATTTCGGTAACGAACAGTATCCTCTGGGCCGAATGCGTTATACCAAACTCTTATACTTGCTTCACCGGCGCAAAGAGGGACAGGTTGAGGGGTATTTAAAAAAGGCGGCTGGTCCTTACAATCCGCAGACGAGGTACGGTGGGCCGGAGAAAATCGCTCTTCAAAAAGACTATATGTGCCGACATAGGAGTGACAGAGGGCAAGGATTTATCGCGAGTGCTAATGTTGAGGAAGCGGAGCACTACTTCGATAGATGGTATGGGGGTGAAGTACTCCAATGGTTAGAACAGTTTCGATACAAGAAGAACAACGACTTGGAATTGTTGACGACTGTAGATGTGGCGGTTGAAGAATTATGTGAGGCTGGGGAGGAAGTTTCTGTTGAGAGTGTGAAGGACGTAATTCGCAGTAACCCGGAATGGGAGCCAAAGCTCGACCGTTCCATCTTCTCGGACGCCAACCTCGCCCGAGCAATCGAAAGTTGCCAGAAGTTGTTCGATTATTAAAGAGAGATGATCATCTATGGCCCGTATATCACAGCTTTTTGACGAAAAACGCCCTGGAAGTCTAGTCGTGGAAGAGCTTTCTGCGCATTGCGTTGAGGTCTTTTACCATCCATCGCAGGAGAGCCTTGCATTGTCTGGGATGAATCCAGACAGGAAAGCCAGGCACCGCGTCAAACTGCTCAAGATTGACGGTCTGAATCAGTGTATAACGATTTTCCCGATCAAAGCACGCGATGGTCGAGATGATTTCTTACAACCAAAATATAAGCAAATCAGAAGCATCACACTTGGAGATGCCAATTTGGTCTTTTTCCCTGAAGACAGTGAGGTGCCTTCAGACTCGGATGGTGCCTTTCTGTCTCCTTACTTCGGGCCTACTATGCCAATGGAGAAAGGCCAGGAAGATATAGAATCTCTTAAGGTTGTCCCTTCAACACAGGAAGATGTTATGAAGGTGCTGGAGGGATTGCCACCTGCTTTTACTAAGGACTACGATCACGGATTGGGACTGGCACAACCCTATAGGTTCATTGTCAACGCTGTAGAAAAACTCTCCGACTGCACCGAGATCGTGATTTCAGAACTGGCAACCGGGATCAATCAAGAAGAAAAGATTTTCTACATCTCGTTTGATGACTTTGAGATGGCTCGAAAGACTCTAAACAATATCACCAATCTGAGTCGAAAGGCTGCAGAGTCCGTCAAGGAGGGAGAAGTCTATAATTTTTTTCATAGTACACGACAAAACCTAAATCGGGTTAAAATATGAGTTCTTTCTGAGTAATCGAATGCATTTGAGGAACTCTTGGGCCTGCTGGTTTATATTGAGCAGGACATACTGGATATGGTCTAAGCCATACCGAAAGAG
>JAJEAX010000032.1 GCA_022822565.1 Candidatus Latescibacterota bacterium | reverse complement strand
GAACTAAAATCCGAGGGCTTGCTGCGAGAAGACGCGCCGACACCGGGAGAAGTGTGATCCGCAGATGGCGCAGATAGACACAGATAAAAGGCAAAATACAAGAGAAATGGGAAGTAGAAAGAGACGACAATCGTCATCGCGACAGGGTGTAAGCATGTCCCGTAGTGCCTTTATACGGGGCCGCGATCCAGCCTCACGCACATAAAACTACAGATCGGAGACGATCCATGATCCATTCACACGCGCTCATTAAAGTTGCCTGCAAAATTTTTGGATTGATGTTTCTGGTAAATGTAGTAAGTATGCTTGGATTAATACCCCAGGGATTTTTAATGATCCAGGCCGATACGCCGGCAAGTGGGATTTATATATATTTTGCTCTACCGTTTCTCTATCTCATCTTCGCTTATGTATTTATAAAATACGCCGACGCAATCGCACAAAAATTAGACCCTGTTGAACGGGAAATTGAAATTTCACCCGACAACAACTGGCCCCAGGTACTTTACAAAACGGGCATGCGCCTCATCGGAGTGTATATGGTGTTCACAGGTGTGCCCAAAATAATCAAGCAGGGAATTATCTTTCTTTTTTTTGTTAAAAATAAAACCATGCCCTGGTATCTCTGGATCCGTGACCTGCCCTCGCATCTCTGGTCAGAGGGCATCGCCGCTATAATCTATATGGGCCTGGGGATCTACTTGCTCGCAGGTGGCTCCGTCCCATCAAAATTACAGAACGTTGTGAATCGAGATAAGGACTGAATGTTATTACAAAAAGACCCTGATACCATTGAGGATTTTTATGTCAGATAGAGAAAACTGGGAACGTGACTCTAAAAAGAATACGTCGAAAGAAGATAGGATAGAAGCTCGAAAAAACGCGGCACGTGATGAATTTGTACTCTTCGGGCGTAAACCCAGTAAAGAGGAACGAATGGAAGCCCAACTCAGGGAGCACAAGCGTAGGAAAGAAGAAGCATTCCGAAATACGCCCAAAGGAATTGCCCGGACAGCGAAAGAGGATGGGCGTAAAATTTTTCAGTATGTCGAGAAATTATCTGAAACAGTTGGTGCCGCCGTCCCAATGATTGGGGCATTTACATCGGGACAGCAAAACGAAGGCGTTATCATCTCATCTATTGAAGATATAGAGTCCGAAGGGTGGACATTGATCAACGATAACTACGTTTTTCAAGTGACAGGATCAGTCAGTCGCGACAAATTCTTGAGTAGCGGACAACAAGAAGCCGTCAGTGGACAACTGATTGGAATTTATACGTTTCGAGCGGTTGATGAATGATCTACTTCTTCTGATAAGGTGTAATGATCTCCTGTAACATGGGGAAGTGTCTTCGGTTCAATGTCACCAGTTTTGCCTGGTGGACATCCGCTGTAGCCGCAATCAGAGCATCTGCCAGACCTGTGTTATGGCTCTTCATATAATCCCGACGATATGTACCACCTTTAATTGCTATCTCCTGATCAACAGGTACGATCTCAAAGGCTTTCAAGAAAGTTTCTAATGCTTCACGCTCTGATTCGTCACGAACGCCAGAATAGAGTTCGGCTACCGCAATAGAAGAAATCAACAATTCTTCTGGGCGATTTTCGAGATATTGTACTGCATCTGTTTGATCACGCAGATAGTCAATTACAACATCTGTATCCAATAAAAGTCGGATAGCCATATCTTACAATCTGTCCCATTCGCGCCGAAGTTCCTCAGCAGAAGGTAGATCTGTGCGATCTTTCCACATTCCGCGGGCACTCTGAAGCAAGGCGCGTCGGTCTGACTGCTGAAATTGCGAAATCATAAGATGAACAGCATCGCGCAGTAATTCATCCTGGCTCTTGCCAGTCTCGCGTGCAATTGTAATAAGACAATCATTTTCGCGATCTGTTAGATCAATGTGAACAATAGCCATAACATTTCCTTTTTAATCATTGTGAGGCAATGTGACGCTCATAATCGCTGTCTATAAAATAAATAGTTAAGAATCATCCCTTGCTTGTCAAGCCAATTCTGTCAAACCTACAGAATCTTGTGAATCGAGATAATGACTGAATTTTAATGAAAGGACCTTCTAATGCAAACAGTAAAATGGGGCATCATCGGTTGCGGCGACGTATGCGAAGTCAAAAGTGGTCCGGGATTTTACAAAGCGGACCACTCAGAACTCGTCATCGTCATGCGCCGAGATGGTGAAAAAGCCGCGGACTTCGCCAAACGCCACGGTGTATCCCAATCCACCGACAACGCCAACGAAGTCATCCATCACCCCGACGTCAACGCCGTGTACATCGCCACGCCACCCTCCACACACTGCGACTACGCCCTGCGCGTCGCCGAAGCGGGCAAACCCTGTTACGTCGAAAAACCCATGGCCATGAACCACCGCGAATGCGTACAAATGGTCGAAGCCTTCAAAGCCAAAAACCTCCCCCTCTTCGTCGCCTATTACCGCCGCAGACTCCCGCGCTTCGTGAAAGTCCGCGAACTCCTCTGCGAAGGTGCCATAGGAACCCTCACATCTGTACACATCGTCCAATACGGCAAACTCGACACCAACCCCAACAACTGGCGATTCGACCCATCCATCGCTGGCGCGGGCAAATTCCTCGACCTTGCATCACACGGCATCGACATCCTCGACTTCCTCGTCAGCCCCATCACCCGCGCCAGCGGCTACGCGCTCAACACCGGCGGAACGTACGAAGCCGAAGACGTAACAACCGCGGCATTTGAATTTGAAAGCGGCGTCGCAGGCACAGGCATCTGGAACTTCCACGCCGACCATTCCGACAACCGCATCACATTTACGGGATCCGAAGGCGAAATCCAAACCCCCGTCTTCGCAGACACCGACATCATCCTCAAACGCAACGGCACAGAAGAACACATCGCCGCACCCAATCCTCCACACGTCCAACAGCCCCTGATACAAACCATCGTCAACGAACTGCGCGGCGAAGGCAAATGCGTATCCACTGGCGAAACTGGTGCCCGTGCGTCATGGGTCATGGATCAGTGTCTAATCACCTATTACGGTGAACGATAGGTACATTTTTTTGAAAGGAGAAAGCCATGAAAACCGTAAAACTCCTCAGCATCTCATTCCCAAGAGGGGGGTACAAAAACGTAGAACAAAATGTAGCACACATGGTGCGCCACCTCGAAGAAACAGCCCCGTACTGCCCCGACTTTGTGTGCTTCACCGAAGTCGCGCGAGAACTCGGCTGTCCGCAAGACAGCGAAGCCTGGATGGGCGAACCCATACCCGGTCCTACAACCGAAGCCATTGGCAAAGCAGCCGCGGAAATCGGCACCCATGTCATCGTCGGCATGCAAGAGCGGTGGGAAGACCAGACCTTCAACGCAGCCGTCCTCATCGGACGAGATGGAAACGTCATGGGCCGCTACCACAAAGTGCAACCCACTGTCAACGAAATGGAACGCGGCACCCTGCCCGGCACGCAGGCCAACACATTCGCCACAGACTGCGGTCGCGTGGGCATGTGCATCTGCTTTGACCTCAAATTTCCCGAAGTTGCCATGATGCTCGCCCGCTCGGGTGCGCGCATGGTCTTCTTCCCCAGCATGTTCAACGGCGGCATGCGACACGCCGCCTGGGCGCGCGATTACGGCGTCTTTCTCGTCGTCAGCCAATCCCAGGAAAGCTCCATCACCGATATGTGCGGTCACCGTCTCGCGTGGCAAGGCTATAGTGAACCCCTCGTGGAACAGGGCAAACTCCCGCCCTTTGCATTTGCCGAAATCAACGCAGACACCAAAGCGTATCACCTCGACTTCAACCAGAACAAACTCGGCGACATACACAGCACCTATGGCGCAGGGGTCCGCATCCACATCATGCGCCCCGAAGCCACATTTGTACTCGAATCTCTCATGGAAGATATATCCGTAGAAGACATCGAAGCGGAATTTGAACTCGAAGACCTGTGGACTTATTACGACCGCTCGCGCGCCATGCGCGGCGAATGTCTCACAGAACCCGTCGCAATCACAAACTAACAAGGAGGCTACATGCAACTCTTCGACGGCAAAACCCTCAACGGCTGGGCAGCCACCGGCAATCCCGACGGTTGGATTGTGGATCACGGCTGTCTTTTCTGCACCGCAGAACAAGGGAAATACCTGTATTACACAGAAGACCAGTTCAAAAACTTTGAACTCTCGCTCGAATTCAAACACCCCCCCAGAACCAACAGCGGCGTCTTCTTCCGCTGGACCGATCTGGACAACCCAGTGCAAACCGGCATTGAAATCCAAATACTGGACACGCACGGTCACGAACCCGCAACCACCAAATGCTGCGGCGCAGTCTATGATTTGCAAGCCCCTACGCACAACACCTGCAAACCCGCGGGCGAATGGAATCACATGATCCTCTACACCATGGACAACATCATCCGCGTCACCTTAAACGGCGAGCAAATCACCGACATGGACCTCAACCGCTGGACCACGCCAAACCAGAACCCCGACGGCACGCGCAACAAATTCAACCGTCCATACTGCGAAATGACCGAAGCCGGGTACATCGGCCTTCAAGACCACGGCAACCAGATCTGGTTCCGCAACATAGACATTGAGAAATTGTAATTCTCTTGCAGCATTCAGCAATCTGCTCTACATTAGAAACGCCGGGGATCGTCCAACACTTCTGATTTGTGTATTTATAACGCACAGGCAGGATGACTTATGATCTACCGGCGTTTTTTATTTTTCATTCTAATCGCATTTTACGGCTGTGGTATCGGCAGTGTAAATGACCCTTATGAGCAAGGGCTAACTTATGATCTCGACAAAACAGTACTCATTCCTGCCGGTGCATTTGTCATGGGATCCAATTCCTGGTCCAACTCCGAGCAACCATCCCACACTGTTTTTTTAGAGACGTATCGCATTGATACATACGAAGTGACCAATGAACAGTATGCGTTCTACCTGCGCCTCATTGAAAAACTGGAAGATGCAGAAGGCAACGCGTTGGTTGACCTCGATGATCGCGACATACAAATCGGATTTACTGTAAATGGGCTTGTTGTACTCGACTCGACCAAATCCGATCATCCGATGACGGAAGTCTCCTGGTATGGCGCACAAGCATATTGTGAACGCATCGGCGGGCGCTTGCCCACTGAGGCCGAATGGGAAAAAGCAGCACGCGGTGAAAGTGGGCAGCATTTTCCCTGGTCCAATGAACCCCTTGACACATCTCTTTTAGTGGATTGGAGTCTTAAAGGGCCAACGGCTGCTGTGGGTGTACATGAGATTGATGTGAGTCCTTATGGTGTACGCGATATGGGTGGCAATGTGGCGGAGTGGGTCTGGGATTGGTACGATCAAAATTATTATGCCGCCAGTCCTGAGAAAAATCCTTCAGGCCCTGAAACGGGCACGCACCGGGTCGTGCGAGGAGGTGCTACGTCGCCGCTCCCTCAGGATATGCGCGCAACAATAAGACGCCGCTTTTTCCCACGCACCACCAGTGGATCCATCGGTTTTCGTTGTGTTTACGATGTGGAGTAACCGACCGCGTCTGCCTTTACCCCGAATATCCAATATGAAGCACTACACGCACATTATTATTCTTGCATGCCTCTTGCCGTGTACCTGCACAGCCTACGAACTTATCGGAACAGCGACATTATCTGAACCACTCGTCGCACGGCACTACACCATCAACCCCCTGCTCGACGCCGTCATCGTCGTCGATCGCACCATCCCGTCCTTTGAATACCAGACCTTCTACTGCGCGGGTTTTGCAGATGAAGACGAAGGCAGACAAGGGAGGCTCCACTTCTTAGAGCATATTATGATAGACAGGGGGAGCTATGAACCGGGCGAACTCAACCAGATTATCGCCGACAATGGCGGACAAAGTAACGCTGCGACATATTATCATTTCACGCGCTTTACACTCAGATTTCCAAAGGACAAATTTGACCTCGCCGTTGAGATAGACCGCAACATATATTACGATACAGTAATTGATGAAGAAGTCGTCGAAAAAGAAAAAAAGATCGTACTGACAGAAAGAAGCCAAAGACAGACACAAGCAACACGCCGATCTTCGAATTATTTTTATGGTTTGATCTATGGAAAGAAAAATTTTGATGGCATTGGCACGGAGACATTCATCCAACAACTCGAACCCATTGGATTGAAAGATTACTACGAAAACTTCCTGCGCGAGCAAAAAAGACTCATCGTTGTCATCGGCGATGTGGATATTGACCATGTCCTGACCAAACTCGACGAAGCTTATGGCAATGATCTAACGCCAGTCAAAGTGTACGCGTCCCAATCTCCCGACCATAATGTGCTTGGGAAAAGATTAAAAAACTCATCGAACACGCTCAGCCTTACCATATTCAGGAAGGCCTGGTACACCCCCAATTTAGACAATCGCGACTATGCGGGTCTGCTCATTGTGGAACGTCTATTGGAAAAGCCCTCAAATTCTCTGGGTGCTTCTCTGGTCAATTCTCGGCTCGCAAAATCTTTCAGCGCCTCAGTGGGCAGCTATAAGGGATTCGGCTTGATGACTTGCTATGCAGAACTGCCCCATAATACATCCCGAAATACGATCCAGGACATGATCCATGTGGCATTGGTAAATCTGAAAACCATTTCTGACGCAGAATTCAATGCCGCCCGAAACCAGCAGTTGAACACCCTGTATTCCGCATTTTACAACCGATCGGGCCTGGCGACTTCATTTGGCAGCGCATTTGCCCACGCCGGTGATCCCTTGCTATATCCAAAAGTGATACAAGACCTTAAATCCATCCGCGCAGAAGACATTCCGCGCATCATCGATCAATATCTGAAAGATGACAATTCAATCACCCACTCCCTGACAGAGATAGAAAAAAAAGAACCGCCTCCGCGAAAGCCCCGAACCGTTGGACACTATGCAGGTATAGTATTGGTATTGGTCGGTTGGCTAACACTATTAGGCGGCATTGTCGCACTATTTGTATGGAAAATAAAAAAATGGCGGAGAAAAGCCAGGACGACTTTCTCCACCTCTCAAAAGGCGATATTAGATGATGAGATTTTTAACCCTGATATTTAGCTTTGTTCTACTTGGTCCCATATCTGCGTTTGCCGAAATTCCCAACCACCACATCTTTTATCGCATCGACAAACGCGCCCCCCTCACCAGAATTGAGATCGTCTTTCTCGGCGCGGGAACCGGTGTGAACCCCTCTTCGCAAATTGGCCTTGCAAGAACGGTCTTTGATTTGATTTGGGAAACAGCGAAAAAACAGGGGCACCTGGATCAACTCGAAGCACTGGGCACCCATCTGAATATCACGACCAGCGCCGCATACCAGACCATCTCCATTTATGGCTTATCCGAGAACAGTGGCAAAGCAATAAAAATAATTCGCGACCTGATA
This sequence comes from Candidatus Latescibacterota bacterium, assembly GCA_022822565.1. GTDB lineage: Bacteria > Latescibacterota > UBA2968 > UBA2968 > UBA2968 > VXRD01. Next base: position 1,641 of record JAJEAX010000032.1, on the reverse strand, counting down.
TATAACCTCGCGTTTTCCGAGTATGATCTGAAATATGTAAAAGCACAACTAAGTGCCGATTACAAAAATGAGATCAAACGCCCAACCTATACACTGATAAAAAATCTGGCACTGTCACAAACCCTTGGCATCCTGAAAATGCGCTCATTAAAAACGCTGAATGATCTCTCGCTATACGACGTCAGACAATACGCGGATCGGCTTCTGAAAACAGACGTAGTATTCTTTAAGGTCATCTCAGACCGCGATTCCACTGAAATTGCGAAGGCACTTCGTCCCCTAACAGAAGAAAGGAAGAGGCGCGGGCAGGCGGGCGGCTTTGTACATTCATTGAATTTCCCATCAACAACTGCTAAAACTGGTCCCACGGCTTTTATTTTTGAGGGTTATTCACACTTAAAAAATGTATTCTGTCTTTGGGTAATCCCCTGTGGCCGCATAGATGAAGAAAATTATATTCCAAACCTGATATCGGACACACTTGGCCGACATCCTGAGTCCAGATTGCTCTATAAATATTTCAGAGAAGAATTGAAATTGGTCTATGGAATATCTTGCCGGTATCTATCCGACCAAAATGTCCGATATATCGAAATTTATGCCGATCCTCAACTCGACAATAGCGAAGACTTAATCACAAAAATGTCCGACTTCATTCAAAACCTGCCCGACAACCCTCGCTTTTGGGAAACACTCACAGAACATCGCGAAACCAACGACATCTCTTTTGTCCACGACAGATCGCCACAGCAGAGGCTCAACCGCGAGGTAGGCAACGCCATTTACAACTCACCACGCCGCAAAGGTGGATTTGATGCCGTCACCGATGATGAAGTGCGCGCCTTTCTCGAAAAATTCTTTGTGCCGCAGAATATGGTCATGATCTTCGTCGGCCCCAAGGATCGCATTACCGAAATCCTGAACACCCATTTGCCCGAAGTCGATATTCGCGTTCACAAATCCAAAGAATTGATCGAATGAAAAAAGCCCACCCGCGCCTCAGCAGGTGGGCTTTTTCATATCGAATTGTCCTTTTCCACCCCTCTTTGCTTCTTCCTTCCTCTTGCATTTTGCCTTTAATCTGTGTTTATCCGTGTTCATCTGTGGTTGCTTTTCCCGTCTCCAAAAACGCATTCAAATCCTCCAACCCCATCCCCTCAATCCCCAACTCGCGCACGCTACGCCCTGAAGTCCACCCATCAAACCCCATCACAACAGACGCAATATCCACCAATCCCCGCATCAAAGGCGCATCCACCCCGTATTGCGCGCCCACATCGTGCCAGGCTGAAAGCCCATAAGGAATATCCTCTGTGAGCCATCGGCTCTCAAGCGACCCCGGCGCCTTGAGTTGCGTCAGCATCCGGCTGCCATTAATCGCGGCCCACAAATCGCCCTTCGGACCAAAACCCGCGCGATAAAACGCCTCATCAGCCGCCACCAGATCGTACCCCAAAGCCTTTGCAATAGCTCTGCGCTCTGCATCCACAGCCATAATCGTCTTCGCCACAGACGGGGAAACCCCCTCCTCGTAAAAATAGAACTCCCCGTGGGAATACTCAATCCGCCCCGCATTCATCAACACCCCCGCGGGATGCACAACCGGATTCATCGCAGACAAACCACACGCCATCACCGTCG
>JAJEAX010000409.1 GCA_022822565.1 Candidatus Latescibacterota bacterium | reverse complement strand
ACGTTGTTGGAGGTGGGCCGGGCGCATCCAGAGGTTTTGTCCGATCCCGAACCGCAGATGCAGTTCCTGGGCTTTGGCGATAGTTCGCTGAATTTTGATTTGCTGGTCTGGATTGCGGATCCAACCCGTCAGTATTTTGTGATCAGTGATTTGAATTTTGCAATTGTCCGGGCATTTCGAGAGCGGGATATTACCATTCCATTCCCGCAGCGAGATTTGCATGTGCGGAGTGCCGTGCCAATGAGTGTGGCTACACAATCGGATGGCAATGCGAAAAAAGAATAGGTCAATACGTAACCTGATGTCTATCTCTCGTAATCAACCGATACCCCAGATACACCAGCACCACGGGGACCGCAACCTTCAACGCAAAAATCAAAATACTAAAAATCGTTCCGATAAGAGCCATCAGCAAACAAAATGCAACAAACCCACCGACGACCAGCAATGCGATGCCGAATAATTTTGCCAACATGATTACTTCTCCTCCTCAGATTTATCATCCTGATCTGCGCTTTGTTTTATCTTCTCCTTCAACACCTGCATCTCGGCTTCAACCTGCTGCTTTCGCTCCAGTTGCTCAAACTCTTCTTGCAACTGTGCATCGTCCGCCATCTCCGCATAAATCTCAGCAGTCGCTTCCTCGCGCGCCACATCCCGAACAAACCGATCATAAGCCTCTACACGCGCATCTCGTCGCATCTCCTGCACCACCATCTGTTTGCGAATCGCCAGCGTGCTTTGTTGCGCGCGGGCAGACGCCAACTTCGCCTTCAGCTCTGCGAGTCGCTGCTTCAGCGTCGCCGTCACCTCTTCCGCTTCATCCCGCGCTTTCTGCAGTGTATTGACAGCCTCATCAACCGCCACCTTCTGAAACAGCGCTTTGCGCGCCAACTCTTCCTCGCCAGCATCCATAGCATCCTCTGCCTTACGCGCCCACAAAGCCGACTCTTCCCGTTTCTGCACAATCCGACGCGCCAGCAACTTCTCACTGGCCATCGCCTGTGCCACAGCAACCACCGCATCATCCAGCGCATCCTCCATATCCAGAACCATCTGCCGCACCATCTTCTTTGGATCCTCCATCTTATTCAGAACATCGTCAACCTCAGCGCGGACCACATTGCTTATTCTTGAAAAAGTGCCCATGGTATATCTCCTTTTGGTTTTTGGTTATCGATCACATATATCTCTGTGCAATATCCGTGCCAAAATACCTTCAAATTCTATCTCATTGTTTTTTATAGAAATAAAATTTTCAAAGAACAAAAAAACCGCCTGACATTGGTAATAAAAACCAATGCAGGCGGTTAAATACACCTATGAGAAGCTATTTAGAACCCAAGCCCCACAGTCACCCAGTGATTATCCTGAAAGTACTCGGTTCTGCCATAGGCATAATCCACTTGAAAAGCCATATTTCCCATGGGCACATTGAGACCAAAGCCAAACGTCGGACCGAGAATATACTCCTTCTTAAACCCACTGGGCAGGGCATCGCCCGTCGGAGAAGCCACGTACCCGCCGCGCAACTGAAGAATTTGCTTCATCGAATACTCAACGCCAGCCTGATACTCATCAGTCGCCAAATTGTTATTGCGGAAGGTCGCAGAAAAAGCAGCTTTGCCCAGCGCGTCTTCATAGAAAGCATAGGAAAAACCGATTTCTATGGACGTGGGCAACTCGGCGGCTGCCAGCGACGTGCGAAAAGTGCGCGACCCGGCTTGGGGATCAGCCTCTGGAACCGCGTCTTGCAATTTCACCACCCGATCCAGATCCGGACCATCAAACCGCAGGTCTGGACCATAGTTTCGCATGGCAATACCCAGCGTCAAACCTTTTAGCGCGGTTTTGTACTGGAAACCAAAATCAAATGCCAGACCATTGGCAACCTCTCGCTTAATCGCCTCGTGGATATATTTAATCGTGGTGCCAAACGACACGCGATCTGTCAACAATTGCGAATACGTAAATGTCACACACGAAAACCTCGGCGAAAGTATCTCACCCGTACCTTCGGGCGATTCCTCGGTAGTCACAATAATATCGCCCACCGCAAACACGCGGGCACTGATCCCCACCGAAATATCATCCCTTAGACGTGTAGTAATCGCAAAATAGTTCACATTCATATCCGCGATATAATCCAGATATGAAAACACGGCTTCGCGCTTATGCGTGCCAAATACCAATCCCGAAGGATTCCACTGCAATGCCTCAGCACCTTTTACATGAGCCAGTATGGCACCCCCAAGTGCTGTACCGCGCGAACCAATTGGAATGCGCAACTCTTGTGCCGCGGCTGTGCCGATGCGGCTCTCATCGCCTGCACGGGCATCCTGAAAAATCAATGCCAGCGCGGCAAACAGAAAAATCATCTGCCTGAACATAAGTTATCCTCCATGAGCCAGATTCGTTAAAATGTGTTCAGCGTCTCAGCTTCCATGAACACCGCGCACTTGATAAAATGCGTACCGATATTCGGCGCGTCAAAATGCGCGATATAAATGCCGCTGGCAACCAGCACGCCCTGATCTGTTTTCAGATCCCAGGTATCAAACGACAGACCGTTATTGTGCTCAATCGTTCGCACCAGATCGCCCGACAGACTGAAAATTCGGATCGTACACTGCGCGGGAAGATTGGTAAAACGCATCTGGCGTGCAAGAGAGTTAAATTCATAAGACGAACGCCCCAGATACGGATTGGGCACCGCCAGAATTTTTGTCAAATCCTCCACCGCCAACTCTTGATCGTCGCGAATAACACCCTGCGTGTTAAATGAAAACACATCGTTGGGAGTATTGATTTTATTGGCCAAAATCAAAAACGAATCGCCATCCTGCGGAAACCGATCTACCGCGCGGCGATTAACAAAAAGGATATACATAATGGGCGGTGCCGGCGCATCGTTGATCAAGCCCTGAGACAACTCCGCCAAATTGGAATCATCATCCCGCTCGGTATAATCCCGATCAAAAATGAACAGCCACTCACGGGCGACAAACGTATGGGGTACATCTTCGTAATAGGGCGGGTTCCAGGCCCCATTGACCAGGCCGCTGGCCAGATTGTTTTCCAGCCACCCCACTTCGAGGCGCCGATTATTTTCGACATCCCATGCCGACAGAGCAATGGGCCTCCGGTCCTGATACACATAAACACCCGGACCTTCTGTATTGACGATGTAAGCACTCCAGTCATAAGGCACTTTGGACAGGGTTAATTCATCGGGAGTAGGTGCAGGTCTGTTCGCGGCGCGCAAATACCGATATCCCCACGACACATTGGGATTTGTCAGATCAAGGGGTTTGTACTGATCTTCACCATCATCCTCAATCACACTCGTAAATCGCAATTCCACATTGACCAACTGCGAAGGCGACACACTCGTGGGACCAAACCAACTATGGGCAACATCGCCCGTTATCGCACCACCGAAGCCTTCAGTAGAAAAACCAGCCAAATCGGGTCTGGTGTTCGCCCAGGTCATCCACCGCGCACCCGATGGAATATCCCAATCTTTCATGCCGAGGGGAGGACCAGTGACGCGCACGAGCAAACCATCGACAATTGGATTGGTAATCCCCTGATCCAGTGTGGCGTGCTGCTCCATATCTGAAAGCACGGCCTGACCACTTACCAGATTGATCAGATCCCAAACTGTTCCGGCCTCGGTATCGCGGAAGCGCACTTCGTAAGACGCGCCCGTAACCCGTGTATCGTCAACCACCTCCACAGCCACAATACCATCGCTTACACCCGATGTATGCTCTACGACACTATCCACCTCCACGGTATTGAATCGCGTACCCGCAGTGGGGCCGCGCGGCACAATGCCATTGGCCGGAATCATCTCATCCGAGAGGGGCCTAAACGTCATGCGCCCATCAGCCAGAGGAGTGATGGATGTCTCGAGCGTTTTTGGCGACCTGCTCTCATTCAACGAATAGGCCGTCACTGCAAAATAATAGGTTTTACCCGTCACCAGCCTGCCGCCCAAAACCTTATCTTCGGTCAATTCGATAAAGCGCCGAATACCCGAGTCACCACCAAATTGCACGGGCGAGTTGACCACCACACCGGTACCTTCATCGAACTGACTGTCAAAAATAATGGCCGAGCCATTGACCACGTCATAAGTCACAAGACGCCTCCAGGGACCAGCAACCGACTCGCCCTGATACACGTTATAACCTTCAAATGCATAACCGCCCGAAGCGACTTCTGAGTCAGTGCCCCAGGTCAACTGAATTCTGCCATTACCCCCGCGGTCGCCCGTCACCCCCACAGACACTTTGGGTGCAGGCGGAGGCGATGGCAATTCAAAATTGGCATCAAAAGCCGATTGTGCAAATGTATCGTTAAAACGCGCGGCTGTAATTGACGTGAGACGATCTTGACCTTGCCCGATAATGATGGCACCCACCACTTCCTGTGTATCGCCAGGCGCAAAGGTAAATGGACCCGCCGTGAGCATAAAGCGGCGGTCTGCCGGGTTTTCGTCAAGCCAGCCCGTGCCCGTAACTGGATCGCCATCGACCATAAAAGCCTTCACCTGACCCGTAATAGGATCGGTGTGATCGGCCACGCCGCCATCCGGATCAACGCCTTTCATATAATTAAAGGTCTCTTCTGCGGTAGTAGGATCCGTGCCGTTGATGTATTTGTTAAACGACGTCATGGGCAATTCCACACCGTCATCTCCAATCGGACCCTTGAAAAAGTCATATCCCACGACCGGAGGTGACGAACCATACTGCGCATCTACGTTTGACCCGTTATAACAAAACCCAAAGCTGGTCTCCACATCGCAACCCACCAGATCGTTATCGAACTGACCCAGATCGGGATCAGACCACAGCGACACATAAGTACTATCGATGGTATTCCCACCTTTGTTGATAAGCAAAAATTTGATGAACACCACATTGCCCAGAGGACCTGTGCGGTCAAACGCAAATGTCGTCTGCTGTATTTCAACACCTAAAGGCGCGGTCTGCATATTGGCGTGAACGCCGGGATCGGCATCGTTATACACCGCCCACAGGGTCTGATCGCCCAGCACCATCGGCGTGCCGTCGGGATTGACCGGCGCGCCGTCTTCAACTGGCCACTGCGCATAATCCGGGTTTTCCGGGCCGTCGCCTCTGCTGATCTTATACACCCGATAGCGGTCGAGTTGCGGATCGGCAGGTGTGCCGTCGGGCAAAATCGGCCCGGGCGCATACTCAAATGAATACTCGGCAATCGCCACGCGGATTTCGCCATTGACCTTGCCCGCAATCCACGGACCGGAGGCAAATACCGCGGTTTTGCCCGTGCCCTTGGGAAATTCAAGACCCGAAGCTCCGGTCGCCAGGTCCCAGGCAAATGATCCCTGGTTGGTCACAAACATTCTAATATTGTTCACATCAATCACTTGATCATTGCTAATTTTACCCAATCGCGGCTTTTGCGAGGGCGATACAGCCAGCGCAATACCAGCCATGCTCACGCTCATCAAAGCCAGCGTCAAAATATTCAAAAAGCTTTTCATGTTCCAATCTCCCATTTAGAAGCTGAGCGCGAGTCCGAAGCGAACCTGCCGCGGCGTGCCAAAGTTGAATGGGCTGTTTTCTTTGAGCTTGTATTTGTCTTCGCCCAGTTGACCAAAGCGAGCCACAAATTCGCGGCCTTCGTCTGTGTTCAACCAGCCCGAAGTCATTGGGCTGCCCGTGCTCGAATACACGGGGCTGGTTGCATTGGCGCGGTTGAGCAAATTGAGCACCCACACGTATATATCGCCCTGAAGCCCTATAATTTTGAAACGCTTATTCGCCTTCACATCGGTCCTGAATGTCCAGGGACCATAGCTGGAATTTACAGGACCCGAAGGGCGTGACGCCGAAGCCCCTGTGGTCACTTCATTAAACGTAAATGTGGGGGTATAGGGGAACCCACTCCCGGCAGTGAACAACACATTGATCCCGGCATTGGACAGTGGCTGACCGCCCAGGAACCTCGGCCCATCTTTATCTACAAAGCGATAGTCGAGCGATGCCGAAATTTTGTGGCGTTGATCAAAGTCGAGTGGTGAGGTCGATTTGGGCGGCTCGGTCACGCCGGGTTGAAAGCCCCAAGCGATCCGCCGCTGGGTTTGTGGCGATGATCCCGTGCCCGTCGCATAGGAAAGAGAATAAGACAGGCGTGCTGTTGTGCGCCCTATGCGCCGCATGAGCAAACCAAAGTCCAGCCCCTTAATGGTTCCGTAGTCGTTGTTGCGGAACGAGGAAAAGGCCGTGGGATCAGACGGAATTGTCGTCACCTGAACGAGATTTTCCACAGCTTTGTAATAAGCAGTGACATCGACACTGGCATGATCGCCCACCTGCTGCACCACACCCACTTCATAAGCCGTGGTTTTTTCCGGCCTGAGATTCGGATTGCCAAAAGCGTAATAATATCCCCCCAAAGGCGCTTTGTATTCCAGATAATCCAGACCAACATACAGGTCTTCCAGCTTGGGTTGCTGGTAAAAAATACCGTAGTTCATGTGAAACACGGTCTTGTCTGTAACGGGAAACCCAACGCCCAGGCGCGGGCTAATTTTGTGATATACGCTATTGCCTGCCAGATCCGATGGATCCAGCGTGGAATCGCCACCCAGTGGCACGGCTTCATTGACCAGCACATCGGTACTCGCATTCAAATAATCGTACCGAACGCCCGCGTTGATGATCAACCCATCGTATTCCATCTTGTCCTGCACGTAAAAAGAGGCCAAAATAGGCTCTTTTAGTGCGTCGCGGGTTGAATCCAGCGGCTCGATTACCTGATTATTCCAGTTGTAATCATACCCGTAGCGATCTACATCCTGAAAGCCCCCCCTGTCGTCTGTGCTGACAAACGGACCGCGAAAGATCAGACTGGGGGTCAGGTGCCGGTAATAACGCAACCGATGCATCTGTACATCAAAACCGAGCTTAAACTGGTGATTGCGACTGACCTGGCTGGTCAGATCAAAGTCAATAGGCGTGAGATAAAATGAGCTACTTTGCTCATAGCTATTATATATGCGCCCCTCATCGCCTTCAAAATACGTTATAGAGAGATCATTGATAGTTTCCGTTGTCTGCGTAATCTCGGTGGAATCCACATCGCCGCGTGCAAACAAACTTTCCGCGTCATAGCGCGGGTTGCCCTGGGGACGGGCATAGTCGTGCAAATTGTCGAAATGAACCCCGTCACCCCCCTTGAAATTCTGGTCGAACATGCTTGTTTGCAAGGTGAAGAAGGTCTTTGCACCAAGCGTATAGGTCACGCGGGCAAACGCCGAATAGTTATTTCTTTTTACACGAGGCGCATGCCGTAGATTGTAGCGATATGTGTGACTATAGCTCAAGCGATCTGTTTTTGAGCCTACAATCCCGGCCTTCAGTTCGATTTCGTCGGACAACCGATACGACAGCTTGCCCTGCCAGCCCCATCTATCGAGCGTATAATGCGGCAAGATGCCTTCGCTGAGCAGGTCGTACTCTTCCTGTGACAACAGGTCTTTTTCCCACTCGTGGGCTTCCACCCCCCAGCGCGGGCTGCGGTCGAGGCGATCAATGCGTTCTCCAGAGACAAAAAATGAAGGCCCGTTCGTCCCGGGAATGAGTGGACCACCAAATGTCGCATCGGTCGTGTTATACCCATAAGAGGGCGCACCAGCCCAACTGCGGTCATTCATTTCATCGGTGATATGTTCCACAGACCCCGAATAGTTCTGCCCGCCTTCGCGCGTCACCACCTTGACAACGCCCGACATCACGCGCCCGTACTCCGCTTCAAACCCACCCACAATCACGGATACCTGATCTATAGCACCATTGCTCAGCGTCGTGGACGATGAGCCAAATTGCAAATCCTTCTGCGATACGCCATCGACAATGTAATCGACTTCTGAAAACCGCCCACCGCGTATATAAAGTGTGCCGTTCCGATTCGTCACACCCGCCTGCAAGGACGTTGCCGCTGCATACCCGCGAACCGGCATATACTCGAGTTCTTCGCTGGTTACGAGGCGCATTGAACTGGTTTTGTCTTTCTGCACCAGCGGGCGCACCGCCACCACTTCGATAGCTTCGGCTTCCAGAGCTTGTTCTGTAAGCACAAAATCTACTTCGGTGGTCAAATCGGGCAATACCTTGATACCCTTAAGCACCACGTCACGATATCCGATAAAACTGCATTTTACGTCATAAGTGCCTGCCGGCACATTCAAAATCACAAAATTGCCTTCGGTATCTGATGTCGCACCAAAGACACTGTGCAGACCCAGAACCACCACATTGGCACCGGGCAAGCCACCACCATCGTCTTTGTCGGTAATCTGACCCGCAATTTTACCCGTCACCCCGGCCATCGCCGATGCGGATAAAAACGACATCGCAACAAGTGCGATTATCCATCTTGTCATGGTTAACTCCCTTCAGAAATAATTTCGAAAACCAGACTTAAAAGACGCTCGCGCGTCACTGTCTCTTCCCCTCACGTAAATTGTTCTCAGCTATGTCGCTACTACATCACCTCCTTGTTTCTCCCCCGACAATAAGTCATTTACCTCACACCGATGACAGCGACATACCCTGGTGAATGGGCTTTCCCTGTGATCGACGCACCTGAATGAGTTCTGACACAATACTCACGGCAATTTCTTCGGGCGTATCTGCGCCGATATCCAATCCAATTGGCGCGTGAACAGCATCCAACTTTTCTCGCGGAATGCCTTTGGCTTCAAACTCTTTCCACATCAGCGCGATCTTGCGACGGCTGCCAATCATACCTATATACGCCGCCTGGGTATCGACCGCCTGCTCAATGACCGGCTTATCGTGTTGATGCCCGCGCGTCACAGCCACCACATAAGACAAATCGTCAATAACTATATGATCAAAAGCCGTCTCCATCTCCAGCGTCAGCGTCTCACTCGCCATGGGAAACCGCTCTTTATTGGCAAACATGGGCCGGTCGTCAATAACCACAATCCGAAACCCGACAGAATGCGCGATCTGTGCGATAGCATAGGAAACGTGCCCCCCGCCAAACAAAAACAACGTGGGTTCCGGACAAATAGACTCCAAAAAGACCACAACGGGTTCCGAGCCGATCTTTATAACTTTGAGCAAACTCTCTGGAATCGCCTCAAAAGCCGCCACCTCTTCCCGCACACAGGCTTCGGCAAGATCATGGCCCAGGCTCCCCACCGTCCTGCCATCGGGATGTACCAATAACTTCGCGCCCACCTGATCGCCGCCCGAAACCAGCGTTGCCAACACAGCCGAACCGCGCACTTTGCGAACCCGAGCAATATCGCCGAGCATATCATCTACGCGACCAGGCACCAGAGGCTCGGTAAAAATCTCGACATTGCCGCCGCAATTGAGGCCATTTTCGCCCGCGTGTTTTTCCGTCAAAATAAACTTCTGCAACGTCGGTGCTTCGGTTTCCATCACATGACGGGCTTCTGCCCACACATCGGCTTCCAAACACCCGCCGCCCACCGTACCTATAATTTTGCCATCGGGACGCACGAGCATCTTGGCCTTTTTGCTCATCGGCAAAGACCCCTTGCTCGACACAATCGTCGATAAAGCGGCTTTTTCACCCTGTAAAACCAGAGCCAACGCCTCTTGAAAAACATCTTGACCAGCCATAACATCCCCCTACTTCCAAACGGACCGCAGTGTTCGAGCCAATTGAATCAAACTCTCCAAATTGTGTGCGGGCAAAAAATAATCCAAATAGGGAAGTGCTGTCTTCATCCCCAAACACAGGGGTTGATAGCCCGGCGTGCCCAAAAGTGGATTGAGCCACATCAATTTATGCACGCGCTTTCGCAAACGCGCCATCTCTTGTCGCATCAAATCGGGATCGCCCCGATCCCAGCCATCGCTCACAATAATCATCACAGTGCGCGAGTGCAGCATATCGCGCGCAAACTGGTCGTTAAACTCGCGCAAACAC
>JAJEAX010000016.1 GCA_022822565.1 Candidatus Latescibacterota bacterium | reverse complement strand
CATTGCAAACCTCCTTGAAAAGCATCCACAGATGAACGCAGATGGACACAGATAAAAGGCAACTATATGAAGCTATCAACTCGAATTAAAAGTAAAAAAAATCATCCTGGACGCCTGCTTAAGGCATGCAGGCGTGACGAGCAACTGATGTCATTGCGGCCCCTGCTTAAATCATACAGGGGCAGGCATGCTTAAAGCAGCAATCCATTAAAAAAGCTCGAGTGCTATACTTCGACACTCGAGCTTTCTTTTGTAAAGCGGTGTAAACTGCACACGCGCAACACAACGTGTCAGTACAGCAGTTCAAATGAGTGGTCGATAATGGCTTTACGTCATCACCTTAAACCGCTCACCTTCCCAACCCGGGAACATCCCGCTATCGTGGGAGCGATCGATATTTAGATGCTTACCAGCCACATCGGCAAACACAGAACGGAAATCCGTCGTCACGGGCAAATCGCGCCGATCTTCGAGCGCATCTTTCACCAGCAACTCTGGCACATCCCCGTGGATCTTTCCGCCAGCCACGTTATTCCCCAGCACAAACAAACACGATCCGCGACCGTGATCCGTACCCAGAGAACCGTTCTGATGCACTGTGCGACCAAATTCGGTCATCGTCATCAGCACCACATCGTCCTGATACGTACCCAGATCTGCCCAGAATGCCGCGATAGACTTAGACATCTCATCGGCTCTGCGCTGGAAAGAACCCGTCGTTGTGCCCTGTTGCACATGCGTATCCCAACCGCCAGTCTCGGTAAAGGCAACCTCAAGCCCCACATCCGACTTGATCAACAACGCGATCTGTTGCATCCTGCGACCCAATGATGTATTGGGATATTTCACGCCTTCAGCGGGCTTGTAATCCCTCACACCGATCTTTTCCAACAACTCAATCGCATCAAAACTCTCCTGGCTCACCCTCTGCATCAGGCGTTTGGCACTCCGGGCATACATCGACTCAAACCCTTCCTCCACCTGTTCGGCCCCCTGCGGATTATTTGGCATCTGAATGCCAAAGGAACGCAGATCATCCACTGCAATCGAAGGCTCTTTCCCGTAAAATGCACGTGGCAAGGCTCTCGTCAATGCCACAGACCGGAAGGGCGTGCCCTCGTGACCGAGCAAACCCACAGCCCGATTGAGCCAACCCGTACGCGTACCTTTCACACCAGGCGTCCCATTTTCCATGTAATCCTGGGCGTCAAAGTGCGACCGCGTCTTATTCGGCGAGCCTACGCCGTGTACGATAGCCAGACGACCTTCCTTGTACAGCGGTGCCAGCTCCGCAAAAGAAGGATGCAATGCAAAGCGACCATCCAGATCCGTCAGCTCGTTTTTCGGATCGGTCAGGTGCATAAACAAATTGGGGCGTGCCTCGGCAAGGGCGGCATCGTTAAATGGCGTCACCGCCATCAACCCATCCATTGCCCCGCGCTGGAAAATCGTCACCAGCACTTTTCGACGGCTGTGTGCCAGCGGATTATTCGCAGCATCAGCCGCGCGGCTCAAGAACAGCGGCGTGCCCCCAAACGAGGCAGAAAACAATGCCAAACCGCTGCCCTTCATAAATGCTCTTCGAGTCCATTCCATAACTCTATCTCCTTTTCGATTTATCGGTATTGAAATTCCGGGGACCCCAGCAACATACTGATCACCTGAACCTCTTTGCGTTCGGCATCTGCGGGAACCGTCTCTTTAACCTCTGACGCAATAGCACTCGTATCCTGTGCAGGCAACAGCAACTTGCTATACATCGCCAATGCCTCTTCCGTTGTCAGACCACTATTTTCGGGCAATTGCTTCAGTGTCACCCCGTTAATACGGCCAGCGGCCAGATGGATACCAAAATTCATTCGCGCAATTAGCGTACCCGAATTTGCCCACGACTCGGCATAATCCGGAAAACCCGTAGGCGGCAAATAACCATAAAGCGGCTCGCCCATGCGATCAAACCAGCGCATCATCGGCTGTGGATTCTTCACATCGGCTTCCAATGCGCGAAGAGAACTCACCGCCAACTCAAACGGAGACTTCATCTTGCTCCGCTTCTTGGCCTCTGCCCAAAACACGCGGGACTGCGCCAGTGTAGCCATCACAGCGGCGATATCTCCATCGGTTTTGATAAAGGTTTCCGCCATCGCATCAATCAAATCATCTGACGGTGCATCGTTGACAAACCGACGCGCCAGCTTCGTAGAAATAAAACGCGCAGTTGAAGGGTGCTTAGACAGCATATCCAGAACGCGCTCACCCTCTTCCAGGCCACCACCTGCCGGGAACTTCTCACCCAGCACCACCTTGGCCTTGTCGTCGTGCCAGGATTTGCGGAACACAAAATCGCCCTGAAGAATGTTGTTATTATTCCCATTTGCCATTTGTTTTTTCATATTTTTTCGCCCATTGCCATAAGGCGCCGCAGCCCAACCCGTCAACACACGCGCGACCTCAGTCACATCCTTCTGCGTGTATCCACCATCCACACCCAGAGTATGCAACTCCATCAACTCGCGCGCATAATTCTCATTCAAACCATACTTGCGTCTTGGAGGCGTCTTCGGCTTCGCAACAGGTTTCGGAGTAGCCTTTGCCATCTCGCCCCCCATCATCTCACCACCCATACCACCGTCCATACCGCCATCCATACCCATCTCGCCCGGTGCCATTTCTTGTTTGGGCTGTGGCTTTGCTTGCTCCTGCTCCGATGGCGGTGCCATGCGCGACTGGGCATTATCCAGATAATACAACATCGCAGGATGCTTTGCTGTCGCACCCAAAATCACGCGGAACTCGCCCAACACATTGGGGCGAATCGCATCGCGCTCATAAGAAAGCGTGCGACTGCGCGCCCCACCATCGCGCGTGGTCACATTAAAGTGATTAAACCAGAAATCCGTCATCACCTCGACGAGCTGATTCTCGCTATACACAGCCCGCATCAGCTTCTGACCCTTCAGTTCCTGATTGGACAGCACGCCATAAGGACGCAACCCGTGCTCCTTGCGATACGCATTTATCTTCTGATTCATCTCTTTGCGAGGCGTCTTCGCGGGATCAATTATCCCCTCTTTCGCCATCATTCTGCGAAGTCGGCCATTTTGCAAATAAACTTTGGACATCTCTTCCTGGGTCATCTTCAGCGCGGGAAATGCTTCCAATCGCTTTTCCAACTCAGCATCCGGCAAATTGCCCTTCAACTGCTGAGCCAGCCACTTCTCGGGACCCATCTTTGCGACCTTTTCCACTTCACCTGGCCGCGCACCAAAGGCAAAACGCTCCAAAAGATACGC
>JAJEAX010000094.1 GCA_022822565.1 Candidatus Latescibacterota bacterium | reverse complement strand
CGATTGCCTCTATTTCGGGTACGATAAGGTCTGGTTGTTCTTTTTCTATGACTTCTCGCAGGGCGTCCCCATCCAGCATGGTAATGACATGAGACCGATGCGCTACCTGCATCGCAGGCGCATTGGCGTAGCGATCTACGGCGATTACTTCAACGCCATAACGCTGGAGTTCAATTACAACTTCTTTCCCCAATTCGCCAGAGCCACACATGAGTACTCTATTTGCGGTGGGTGAAAGCGGTGTTCCAATGGTCGGCATATATTCCTTTCATCCGCTCAGTACGACAATTTCGCGGTCACTGCCCGATAGGGGTAGATCGATATAGGCTGCGTTTTGTTTATGAGAAGCGTGGAAAGCGACAATGGCTTCGAGTGTGTGAACGGCTTCTTCGGGGTTATAAGAGAATGGGACGCGATCATCCAGATGGGTAACGATTTCCGATACGGAGCGATCCATCCCTGAAACGCTGTCCTTATAGGGCGGCCAATGTTCTGTTTCACCAGTCCAGTATTCAAGTGTGATGCCTTTTGCCTCAATAATTGCTCGTCCCTTATCCCCGTTGATTTCCGTGCGCGGCGGTGCCGTGGAATAGTCGGGTGCGCTCACTGTTACCATTAACCCACCGTCCATACGCATGACACCCCACCCTCCGGGATCGCGAAATGCCTCGCCGCGACAATCTGGCCTTTCTGATAGATCAAGGGTTGCGGAGACCGATTGAATGCGATGTCCGGTGAGCATTAAGAGCGCGTCAATTGCATGGGTTCCCACATTGCCCAACCGCCCTGTCGGCCATTGGAGAGAGGCGGAGATGAGTGTGCCCAGTTTTCCTTCGGCAATTAGCGCGCTGAGTCGGCGGTAATTGGGATCGAATCTTCGCTGATGGTTAAAGACCAATAATCCGCGTTTTTGCGCTTCGAGCATGCGCTGGGCATCTATAACCGTGGTTGCCGCGGGTTTTTCGCAATAGATGACGGGTATGCCATGTTCGGCACAGGCTATGGCAATTTCCGCGTGGAAAGGGGCATAGGTCGCTATGCTGACAATATCGAGTGTTTCGTTGTCGATCATCTCACGCCAACTCTCATAAGTTATAGCACCCGTGCGCGCTTCATAGCGCTCGCGCCGTCCCTGGTCGCGACTTGATCCGGCTATCAGGTCGATGCGCGGATGGTTCTGATACGCAAAAGTATGCGTGCCATCCATACTGTCCACGCGCTGGCCCAATACATCTCCCGAGACCTGATCAGCACCGCCGATCATTCCCAGACCAATTACCGCGGCTCGGTATGTTTCAGAAGGCATCAGGACTCCTGTTTTGCAATCCAATTAATAACGGTTTGAATCATGGTGGGGGTTGCGTCATCGCTGAATACATGATCTGCTCCATTCAGGACGATCAGTTCTTTCGGTTCGTTGGCTTGTTCAAAGATTGCCTGAGAGTCTTCGATGGGGACCACATCGTCCTCTGTGCCGTGTACGAGCAAATAGGGGACCGAGATTTGAGATGCGCGATCTACAACGGTGTCAATCGCTGTCAGGTCGTCCATATACGCGCTGGATAGCGGGCAATCCGGGTCATCCCACATGTTGCCTTTGTCGGGGGTGACATCTCCAAATTCGCGCTGTGCAAATCCCTTTGTATCTACCATGCCAGCGAGAGAGATGAGTTGTTGAATACGCGCATCTGTGCTCGCCCGCAATACGCCTACGGCACCTCCCATACTGTGCCCGGCATAACAGATTGTATATCCGTCCAGGGCATCCAGGACTGAACCCAGGTCATCTACTTCTTTTGTTATGGTGGAATCTTCAAACCGACCTTCTGAGTTCCCATTGCCGGCAAAAGAGAAACGCAGGACGTTGACCCCTTCGGCTTCCAACGCTTGCGCCAGTGCGACCAGGAATGGTCTGTCTTTGTTGCCGGTTACGCCATGACCCAGGACGATGATGTATTTGCTTTCGGCATTTCCACAGTGAAAAGTATAATCCAGTTTTTCACCGTTTTTATTTCGGATTTCTCCAAACATGATTTTCTCCGAAGGTGAGATGCGAGATGTTCACTCACGTTTCTGACGTCTGTGGAATGGGGAGAAGAACAAGGGCTTCAAAATGTTTTTCGATGTCGGCCTTTGCGTTGATGTATAGTGCCTTGTCCTCACATGCTGCGTGCAAGGCATTGCTCAAGGAATCGTAGGTGTTTCCCAGAATGTCAAATTTCATGGGGAAATCTTCATCCAGTAGCTTCCGGTAGTTCCTCGCAAGATCCTCTCCGCGAACTTTCTCGTCCTTATCCACTGCGAGAACACGGCGGAAGTACTGCTCTATCAGAGTCCTCAGGTAGAATAGTGATGCTAAGGTTTTTCCACTGTTGAAAGCGATTACCGCATCTCGATAGAATCGAGTCTCCTGTAGTTTCTCCATCGCCTTTGGTATGGGTACAGATTCGAAGCGGCTTCTACCTACAATCGTCAGTTTCCTTTCTTGCCTTCGTACGACGTAAATCACACTTTCACGTTTGCACGACTGGCACAGATATGATAAGAAGAAGATCTGTTTCTGGGATTCCAATTCAGCGGCTACCCCATCTTCCAGTCCGTTTACCCGGACAGGGTTGTGCGGTTGAACTGTGTCGTCGCAAAAGTCACACGCAACCTTGATATCCGGAAGTTGAATGTCGAGAGACTTGTACTCCAGTGAGGAATCGTTGATGTCGCCTGGGTCCGGCTGGTCAACCCAAAATCGCCATGGTACCGCTTCCAAGATTTTACGGGTGCAGTCCACTGCAGTACCGATGTGTTTATCATTCACAGATCTCTGGAGGACAGCGATGTGGTCATTAGTAGTATAAAGTCTCTCCAGATCTATAGATTTCCTGACCTCTTCACGGTCAACGGATATGTCCGCCTCAACGCTCTGATAGAGGTGCTTGTGTTCCAAGAGAGTTCGAACAGACTCGCTGACTGAACTCCTTGTCTTTTCAAAGACTCGATATAGAACTATTGAATTAAGAGGCATGTTTCACTCCATCACACTTTTCTCCAAAAACCAATCGTGGTCATCGCCAAATTAAGTTGCTATTCAATGCCTTTAACGATTTCTATTCTGCAAAATTGTTTTTAATTTTTTAGTACAACAGAAGTCGATGTAATTGTTCCGACTCGCATTTTAAAAAATAGTGATCGTTAAGTTATATTCGCGCAAAAAGTTATATTTTATTTTTTTTCGCCTAGGATTGAACATTGGATATCTGGGCAGCATTAATCTAACAGTTGTAGGTGTGTTTCAGCAAGAAAAATTAAGGGAGTTATATACTTGACACCAGCACGACCTTTGGCTATTATCAGTATCGGTAACACTCAGGCAGCCCGCATGTCGGGTGGCCTACTGAATAGAATAGCTCATTCACGGCAAAGGGTAGCTCCCCGCGCCAGGGCGAATAGGTAGGAGCTTTCCCGCATCTCTCTGCGTGAGTGTTACCAACTGCCCGACACCTTGCACCCGGCAAGGTGTCACACACCGCGTAGCATAGATAGGGAAAACCATGTCTAAATTCATTCTAACTGCTTTATTCGTTGCCTTTGCAATAATGGGATGCAACAAACCAATGGGATCAGGAGAGGTAGAACCTGAACCCTTTAACATAACACTTATGGGGGTTGAAGCGTTACCAATACAGGGATGGCAAAGACTTGCTATTGAGCAGGCCGCGAGACGATGGGAACAAGTTATCGTAGAAGGCTTTCCTGATTCCAGAGATGTACCCGATGTCGGAGACCTCGATGACTTCTTAATCGAATTCGAGTATAACCCACGCCAACCTGCTGACAGAAAAATGGGCAATCAAGAGATAACGGTCTTTGCTGGATCAACACCAACGAGATACCGAGGGCAAGATCGTGGGGTTGTTCCTTTTCGAGGAAAAATCGTCATATATCCGGGTTTTGTAGATGCTCCATCACTTACAAATACAGAATGGCAAAGCGTTATTATGCACGAAATAGCCCATGTGTTAGGATTTACCAATAATCCAGACCCATTGGGTGCATTTAAGGGCTTGTCAATGATGACGCGCATAGACGGCAAAATGCACTTTACAGGCCCCTTAGCTGCTGAAGCATATCGAGATATATTGTTTCGACAAGGAAGCAAAAACGTGTCACCCGATATGTTAGTTCCTTTAGACAGCGACCACAACCATTGGGATCGAGAAGCGTTGAAATGGGACATTATGAGTCCCATTCATGTTCGTGGCGCGGTTCTAACCGCTGTCACAATACAAGCAATGGCTGATATGGGATACACTGTCGATGTCACCCAGGCAAAAAATCCTTCTCTTTTGTTGATGTTGGCAAAACCTGCCGTTGGCCCACGCTTCATCTGTGACGGACAGTATATTTCGATTGCTGTTCAACCTTAAATTTCGTAGATTTTCACCATAATAAGCGATGGCCGTGTCTCGCCAAAAGACACGGCCATTATATTGCCACTGTCAAAGTGGACGGTGACCGCGTTTCCGTCTTTTTCACGCATGCCGAAGGCAACGGCTTTCGTTTTGGTGCTCCATCCCTAGGTTCCCTTAGTGCGTTTGCTGGCGTGTTTGTTCTTTTCCTTCCCGCCAAGGTAGGTTTTGTTGATCTCTACGATCCTACCGAGAAAATCATCATCGTCATCATCTCTATTGCCGAAGGCGTTACGGATGCGTTGAAGCATGAACCAGGCGGTCTTTTGTGTCACACCGATTGTCTTTGCCAGTTGGATGGATGAAATGCCTTTTGACTGATAGGTATCAATCCAGATCGCGGCAAACCATTTGGGTAACATCTTGATCATGGAATCCCCAAACATTGTGCCATAGATGATGCGGAAATCTTTGCCACAATCTGAGCAGACATGGCGAATGCCGTCATTACAATGATAAATCTTGTCCATTGAGCCACAATGGGGACAGAACTCACCGTTTTTCCAGCGTATTTTCTCAAGGTGCTTTAAGCATGCTTCAGGTGTGGCGAACTTCTGCGTGAACTCAAGCAAACTCATTTGACCTTTCATCGCAATAACCTATTGTTTATATTGTGGTTTGTTTCTGTATATCTAAATATACACACTGGCTTTACTGGTGTCAAGTATATAACTCTTAAAATTAAATGTCGATAACACCTCGGAAGTTCTGGCACTACTACCGGATGTTACAAGCCATTCATAGAAGTTAATACACAGAAAAGAGTGCCCAATGAGTAGAAATATACCACCAAACGATTACGCAGGCCTTCTTGCTGAAGTAAAGGAGCGTGTCCGCGCTGCCCGATATGCGGCACTCAAAGCAGTGAATAAGGAATTGGTCAGTCTGTATTGGGACATTGGCCGAATGATCGCGGAGCGGCAAAAGGTTGAAGGTTGGGGGAAGTCAGTGGTGCAACAACTTGCCGCGGATCTGCAGGCTGAGTTTCCCGGTATGATGGGTTATTCTGCCCAGAACCTGTGGTATATGCGGCAATTCTTTTTGGAATACCATGAAAATGTAAAACTCCAACCGCTGGTTGGAGAAATTAGTTGGGCCAAAAATCTGGTCATAATGGGGCGCTGCAAGGACCCGCTGGAACGGGAATTTTATATCCGCATGACCCGTAAATTCGGCTGGACGAAGAATGTTCTTATACATCAAATTGAGAACCAGAGTTATGAAAAGTCGCTGCTGGGCCAGACTAACTTTGACCAGGCCTTGACGCCTAAACTCCGCGCACAGGCAGAACTGGCGGTGCGCGACGAATATACTTTTGATTTCCTTGAATTGGGCGATGAACACAGCGAAAGAGAACTGGAAACGGCTCTTATTGCTCGTGTCGAGGACTTTCTGCGTGCGATGGGCGGGATGTTTGCCTTTATGGGAAGTCAGTTCCGGCTGGAGGTAGGTGGTGAGGAGTTCTTTATAGACTTGCTGTTATTCCACCGTCGTCTGCGTTGCCTGGTGGCGATTGAGTTGAAGGTCGGAAAATTTCGACCGGAGTTTGTCGGAAAAATGCAGTTTTACCTGACTGCTCTTGACCGACAGGTGCGCGAAGAGAGTGAAGGTCCATCCATCGGTATTATTCTGTGTAAGGAAAAGAACCGCACCGTAGTCGAATACGCCCTGCATGATGCCCGAAAGCCCGTTGGTGTGGCGACCTACCAGGTCAGCAGGCAGTTACCAAAAGAACTCGAAGGGCAGTTGCCATCGCCACAGGAAATAGCCCGATTGTTGGAGACAATGAATGAGTAGCTATTTTAATACATATTGCCAAGGGAGAGAGTTCTGAGCTGTATCAAGTCCTTGCTTGCCCACAATACACCTGAGTCATCCCGCCTTGCACTTTATTCAATTATTTCGTCAAATTCGAGTTTTACTACCATCACGGTGTTGATCAGCTCATTTACTGGCAGGTTTTGCAGTCGCAAATAGGGTTTGTGTTCTATGTGATTGGTCGGTACCAGATCCACTGTGAAATCCACGGGCTCACCTGTGTTTAGTAAGGTCGCATTTTTTGGCGCGACGTCAATTGGGTCGAGTTTTACGCCGCTTGTGCGCGGGTCGTTTACCAGATGTACGTAGATCACATTGTCCCGGCGCGTCAATAGTATATCGCGATTGCGCGTCAGGTGCGATGCGGGTTCTACGTCTTTGACTGCTTCTGCTACTGCGCGATACCATTTTCCTATGCGTTTCAAGATGTGTTTGGATGCGTCTGGTATCGTTCCGTCGGGCTTGGGGCCTACGTTGAGCAAGTAGTTTGCGTCGCGCGCGAGATACCGATCGATGCTCCGTATCAGATGGCGGTCTGTATAATAATCCTCATCTACCCGATAGCCCCAGCTTTCGAAGCCGACGGATTGACACGCTTCGGTCAATCGATCAAATGATTGTTGGGTATCTATGCCTTGCACATGATCGCGCTCGGGCGTTCCAAAATCACCGGGGTCAAATCCCCGATTGTTGATTACTGCCGCAGGTTGTAGCGACCGAATCATCGCGTTGACGGATGGATCGAAGTGTTCATCCACATTCATATCCCACCAGAATGCGTGGAGTTTTCCGTAATGGGTACACAATTCCCATACCTGTGCTTTTAGAAATTCCAGGTATTTCATCAAGTCGGGATCGTCTCCCGGCTTGGGTTGGGGCAATTCGTGATGTCGTCCCTGATTGGGGTAATTGGGGTGGTGCCAGTCGGCAATTGAATAATAAAATCCCAGGGGGAAGTTGCGTTTGTGACACGCATCGGCGAGCATTGCCATCAGGTCTTTGCCGTACGGCGTATTCATTGTGTTGAATGCCGTGTGCGCTGTATCCCACAAGCAGAATCCATCGTGGTGTTTGGTTGTGACGATGATGTATTGCATCCCGGCTTCTTCTGCGATATCTAACCACGCGTCGGGGTTGAAGTTTGTGGGATTCCATTGTTCGGCTAATTTTACGTATTCATTTGCTGGCATACGTCCGCGCCACTGGTGCTGTTCTTGCCATCCGGGGATTGCGTAAATTCCCCAATGGACGAACAGCCCAAATCGTTTTTCTAAAAACCAGTCGCGTTCATCGCCAAATTGAGTTGCCATTCGATACCTCTGATTGATTAATTTCTTCTTCCGGGCCAGTCTCCGGTGACTTCTTCAAATGGTGCGACGGGTTCATAAGCCTCGTCGTAATCCCCACCATTGTGGCTGGCTTCGCAGGAGCGGAGCCATTGGTGCAGGGTCTCGCGCGTTTGTCCCATCCTCTCGCGTTGTTCATTCGCCAAATTGGTCGTTTCTGCGCGGTCTTCAATCATGTCAAAACACAAATCTTCGCTGCCATCACTCGATAGATTGGTCAAGCATTTATAGCGGTTGTCGATCATTGAGATGGTCGGGGCGTCAAACATCGCGTTTTTGGGGCTGTTGAACCGATATGGAATGGGAACGGGGCGTTCTGTCATGTTTCCTTCAATTGACGGTATCAGACTGATTCCGTCAATGGGCCGATTATCGGGCATTTCATATCCCATGACCTCGGCGATTGTCGGGAAGTAATCCAGTGTGCTGCACGGCATTTCTACTGTGCGCCCGGGTTCTGCATGACCCGGCCAGTGCAATAGCGCGGGTACGCCCACGCCGCCGTCAAATAGAGACCGTTTGCGTCCGCGCAAGCCGCCTGTTGATCCCCGGTTGCGGCCACTTTGACCCGTGCGGCCTTCTGGCCCGTTGTCCGAACAGAACCAGATCATGGTGTTGTCGGCTACGCCCCAGGCTTCCAATGCGTGATACAACCGTCCTACCTGATCGTCTATGGCGGTTATACAGCCGTAATAGTGTTGTTCATCTTCGCTGTATTCGGCGTACTTGGCTCGATATTCCGGTCCGGCAACAACGGGGCTATGGGGCGCGTGAAACCAGATTGTGGTAAAAAACTGCTCGCCATTTTCAACTGCTTGTTCGATAAATGGTATTGCGCGATCCATCAATACCCGTGAGTCACATCCTTCCAGATTTTCCGTTGCGAGTACGCCATTTTCATAATAAGGGGATGCCCAGGGTTGGTCCAAACGCTTTCCGGTCCTCTGGTTAATATCTATTGTTGGATCCCAGGTGGGCACCGCGTACTCTGTGGCAAATGTCTCATCGTAATCTCGCTCCCACGGCGGGGCATAGTTGCGCGCTGGATTGCGATTGGCCTTGCCCGAATAATTTGGGTCCAGTGTTCCCAGATGCCATTTGCCAAAATGCCCGGTCGCATAGCCGAAGGATTTTAACATGCGCGCCAGTGTTATTTCCTGTGCGGGTAAGTGTCCGCGATTGGCATGTGTTACGCCATATCGAAAATAATGCCGTCCGGTCAAACATGTCCCCCGGGTTGGGGAACACACGGGTCCTCCCGCATAAAATCGCGTGAACCGGATCCCATTGCTCGCCAGGCGGTCCAAATTCGGGGTTTTGATCACTTCGTTTCCGTTAAATCCCACATCGCCATATCCCAGGTCGTCACACATCATTAAAATTATATTGGGGGTACTCATTTTAGTCTCCATAAACTACGGGTGGAAAATGATTATCTGGCGGCAATGTATCGGGTGCCAGCTTTAAGGGATCTGTGACGACGTGCTTTTTTCCGGTGTATTTTGCTGCTGCATCGACAAAAATAATCACGTATCCCACCCGCCAATCATCGGTTTTATTCGGTCCCGCGGTGTGAAATGTCATTCCGTGATGAAATGTACAATCCCCCGCTTGAAGCGGATGCGTCACCCTGGTACGCCACGCGATTTCCGGTGCGAATTCCCGCCATCCCTCCTGGTTATTTGTCGCCATGTCCGGTACGTTTTTCATTTCGTGGGATCCCTGCACAAATGACATGCATCCCATTTCTACGGGTGTGTCTTGCAATGCGATCCACGCCGATAGGGCATTGGAATTGCGATCATAAGGCCATTTCACCAGGTCTTGATGGAATGCTGTCGGCACTTCGAGCTCTGGCATTTTTGCCAGGATGTGATCGTGCCAGATCCGCAATCGCACACCCGCAATTTTTTCTGCGACTGCGGCGACATTCGGGTGTAGTGTCAAGTTTCGCAATACTTCGTCTTCCCGCCATACATTCACTTTTTGATTGAATGGTCGGTTTGGATCTTTTGGCATTGCTTCGAGAATATCCAGGGATGCCTGACGAAATTTTGCCACTTCATCTGGTGAGATGATCTGTGGGATTTTTATGACGCCATCGCGCCGATATGTTGCCAGCATTTCATCTGTGATATCTGTTGGTGTCATGGTTTTTTCCTTTTTACTTACCCGCGCTTTGCGAGGATATTATCCCAGGGTTCTATCCCACAACGCTCTGCCCAGGCGTCGTAAATTGCCGCGAGTTCGGATACGATATCGGGATTTTTATTTGCCAGATCATTGAGTTCCGATCTGTCGGCTTCAATATCGTATAGCTCCCATTCGCCCGGGTAGCGTTTTACCAATTTCCACTTGCCTTTGCGAACTGCGCCATTGCCTTCGTGTTCCCAGATTAGATATTCTTTGTCGTTGTCCCGATTTTCAAAGATCGGCGTTAGCGATGTGCCTTCGAGTGGTAAAATCTCGTGTTCATTATAGGTCTCGGGATATTCGGCGCCCGCTATATCGAGACAGGTTGCCATGACATCTGTGAGCTGGCCGGGTTGTTCGCGCAATGC
Source organism: Candidatus Latescibacterota bacterium (assembly GCA_022822565.1). GTDB lineage: Bacteria > Latescibacterota > UBA2968 > UBA2968 > UBA2968 > VXRD01. The sequence continues at coordinate 1,307 of JAJEAX010000094.1, read as the reverse complement.
GCCGCTGTCTGTTACGCGATCGGGCCAGTGTACGATAAATGGCGTTGCAATGCCGCCTTCGTGAACCCAGTGTTTGTACAGGCGAAATGGCGTGTTGGATACATTGGCCCAGGGTACGCCGTAGCTTTGATACGTGGTTTCGTCACCCGGCATTATGTTTGGGTCGTTGCCGCGTTGGACCGGGCGACCGTCGCGCGTGGTGGCTGGCGCAATCGCGCTGCGTCGCATGCCGCCTCCCAGTTCTTCGGCACATCCTCCATTGTCGGCCAGAAATACGATCAGGGTGTTGTCCAATTGCCCGGTTTCTTCGAGGGATTGGACAATGCGCCCAATGCCCTGGTCCATGCGATCCACCTGCGCGGCATAAACTTCCATGCGTCGCTGTTGCCACGCCTTGTGATCTGCTTCTTTCCAGGGTACTTGAGAGGGATCGCGGTCGCTCAATCCCCATTCGGGTTTTAAGATGCCCATTTCGCGCATGCGCGCCAAACGCTCTTCGCGCAGTTGATCCCATCCCGAGGCAAAACGATTTTTGTATTTTGCAATATCTTCATCATGCGCGTGTAAGGGCCAATGGGGTGCGGTGTATGCGGTGTATAAAAAGAATGGCTGATCCTCGTTTGCCTGTGCGTGTTCGCGAATATAATCCGCTGCCTGATCGCTGATGGCATCGGTTAAAAAGAAGTCCTCTGGACATTCATCCACTGTAATTTGCTCGTTGTCTCGCGTGAGTGTTTGCGGCTTCCAATAATTGGCGGCACCGGTAATGATGCCAAAAAAGCGATCAAATCCGCGCTGACAGGGCCAACTGTGTTTGGGACCATCCGCATCTGCATGCCGCGTAATATGCCATTTGCCGCTCATATAGGTCGCGTATCCCACGGTCTTGAGCACTTCGGCAATGGTTACGCTTTTAAAATTCAGATCGCCCCGATATCCTTCGTATTCCCGGTCATCCATCATGTGCCCCACGCTGGCCTGGTGGGGATGCAATCCCGTGAGCAGCGATGCCCGCGTGGGACAGCACCGCGCTGTGTTGTAAAATTGGGTGAATCGCAATCCATTGGCAGCAAGTCGATCTAAATTTGGCGTGTGAATTTCACCGCCGTAACATCCGATATCTGAATAGCCCATATCGTCGTTCATAATCAGCAAAATATTTGGTTGCTCTGCCATTCGGAAACTCCTTGTGTGAAGAGATTAAAAAGGATTAGCGGTTGAAAATACAAAATACCAGGTCTTTTCACAATGCCCGCGTGCAGGGGTAAAAAATGATAGGGGCGAAAAATCTTTCGCCCGTCAAACGT
>JAJEAX010000169.1 GCA_022822565.1 Candidatus Latescibacterota bacterium | reverse complement strand
CAGGAGCATGGCTTCATAAGGTGTCAAGAGTAACCCCTGTCTGAATCAGGATGTACAGGATTTTAGGATTTTCAGGATTACAGGCAAAGCGAAAAGAGCAGGCGGAGTAGGTCAAAGACATAAGGTTTCCAACAATTCTATTACGGGTACCATAGATGCGTCGTTGCAGATTACAATATCGTAAGCGCACAGATATGTAGCACTATTTTCTTCGACCGGTTCGTTCAAAAATCCCACGCGGATGACGCAGTCTGCGTCGGCGTTGTCCACCATCTGTGCATCTTCTATGGTATCTCCCAAAAGCAGAACGCAGCCTCGTGGGGTGCTTGCATGACGCGCTTTGTTAAAGCTGTGGATTACCGGCTCGCAAAATCTCGTCACTGCGCCTTGTGTATCGAATATCAATTTGTTTGCCGTTACTGTCACATTGGTGGTGAGCAATGCTCTAAATTCTAAGAATTTTGAGATTACGTTGTCAATGCCCGCGGATAAAATTAACAGCGGTATATCTCTGTCAGACAGTATGTTAAAGAAATCTATGGCACCGTCGCGCAAGCGCATGAATTCCCGTGCGGCAATGTCTTCTATTATCTCTTCGGTAAGTCCGTATTTCTGCATCATCGCAAGTGCAGCCATCCACCAGTCGCGCATGGCTTTTTGTTTTTTGCGGTGCGAGATATTCTGCGATATTTCAATGGGGCGATACCGCGCGTACAGGCGATCCATTTCGACGCGATATGCCTCTCCCAAATAGGCTCCGTGTGCAATCACCGAATAAGATGTCGCATCTTGCCCATCTTCTGTTCGCGCTTTTGTCAATGTGCGATCCCAATCGCTGACCACACATAGTTGTTCAATTCCCGTATAGTAGTTCAGTTGCGCGATTTTGTCCCGCAGGGCTACCTCATCAGCAATTAATACATGGTCCATAGTTATTCTTCAATCCGCTCGCTGATCTCACCCGTTTCTATGTCTTTCACAATTCGTTTCAGGCGTCCATCGGGCATGCGCTCGGTTTTCAGGGTGACAAACTGTGCGTCTGTTTCGGTCAATGCGGTCTCCCGATCCACTTCACCACCGCGCCATTCCATTTCTATTGGTTCCCACTGTTTTGTTTTTGCGGATTTGTAACACGCATCTATAATCGCGTTTACGACATAGCCGTCGTACAGGGTTTCCATTGGTTCGCGTCCTTCATCCCAGGCGTTGAACATATCCACGAACATGTCCGAATATCCCAATTCGGCGACTTCGTCACCCACGGGGAAGAGCCATCCCGTATCGCTTTCGGCTTTTTCTGCCACATAGCCCCCTTGTCCCACAGCCGTGAACATGTCAAATCCCGTGCGCAACCAATGGTTGAGCCAGATTGTTCCTTCTGTGCCTGCCACTTCGTCCCGCAGGTCCATGCCGCCGCGAAATGCCCATCCGACTTCAAATTGTCCCATGGATCCATTTTCAAATTTGATCAGTCCAATTCCGTGATCCTCTGCTTCGACTGGGTGTACGAGTGTGTCAGACCAGCACATCGCTTCGACCGGGCGAATGCCTTTGCCGATGAAGTTGCGAATGATTTCGATGCAGTGACACCCCATATCGACAATCGCGCCGCCACCTGCTTTGTCTATGTCCCAGAACCAATCGCTGTGGGGACCGGGGTGTGTTTCGCGCGATCGCACCCACAAGATGCGGCCCAATGCGCCGTTGTTCACGGATTCGAGGGCTTTTAAGGTTTTTGGGGGATATACCAGGTCTTCTAAATATCCGCCAAATACACCTGCCTCTTCTACCGCATTCAGAATTTGTCGGGCTTCGTCAGCGGTGCGTCCGAGGGGCTTGGTACACAATACGGCTTTGCCAGCCTGGGCTGCGAGTGTCGCGGCTTCGAGGTGCAGGTCGTTGGGCAATCCGATTACCACGCCGTCAGTTTCTTCGTCTTCAATTGCGGCTTTGAGATCTGTTGTCCATTTTGGTATGTCCCATTCTTCCGCAAATGTCCTGGCGCGTTCTTCGGTCCGCGAATATACGACCTGTACGCGATCAATTCCCCGATGTCTGTGCAAGGTCATGGTGTAAAACATTCCGATCAGCCCGGTTCCCAACATGGTCAATTTATGTCCTTCAGCCATTTTAAACTCCTTTAAAAAAGTTATCGGCTATTATTCAAATAGCGTTGGTTGAATCACGCCTTCATGTGTTAAGAGAAATTTTTTCTTCTCCATCCCGCCTGCATATCCCGTTAGATGACCGGACGCGCCGATCACGCGGTGACAGGGTACCACTATTGCCACGGGATTTTTGCCATTGGCCGCGCCCACGGCTTGCGACGCGCCTGCATTGCCCAATGCGCGGGCGATGTCGCCGTAAGTTCGCGTTTCTCCAAAGGGTATCTCCAGCAATAATTTCCACACGCGCTTCTGAAAGTCCGTTCCGCACAGGTCCAGTGGCAAATCGAAAACTTTCAGCGTCCCCTCAAAATACATCGCGAGTTGTTTGATCGTTGCATCTATGATCGGATGATTTACCGCGCGAGATAGATTTATCTTTGCCTGTTCCGTTCGATCACTCCCAAATGCAATCGCATGTACGCCATTATCTGACGCCAATATGGTCAACAGTCCCAGTGGACTCGACACATTTTTCCATACGGTCTCTTGTGGCAATTGCTTTAAGATTTGTAAATCTAACACAGTGCCCTCCGTGAATAAGTCCTCCCTTTATTATACAAAAAAACGGGACGTATGCTCAAAAGAACATACATCCCGTTAGGGGAGAAAGCTGGATTGGTTTACTCAATCGGCTTAAAACAGTATCCCACGCCTCGCACCGTGCGAATCATTTCCTGTGCTGTGCCCAGTTTTGCGCGCATGCGACGAATATGTGCATCTACCATTCGTCCATTGCCCAGATGATTGTATCCCCATACGGCGTTGAGCAAATCTCTACGCGATTGCACGCGTCCGGCGCGCTCCATTAGTGTGAATAGCAATTGAAATTCAATTGGCGTCAAATTTTTGACTTCATTTCCCACGGTTACTTTGTGTGCGGCGCTGTCCAAACTTAAAATGCCATAGGCAAGGCGGTCGTCATTTTGCTGCTTGACCTGATTCACGCGCTGTAAGATGCCCCGAATCCGCAACGTGAGTTCTCGAAGAGAGAATGGCTTGACGATATAGTCATCTACGCCGAGTTCAAAAGCCAGCACCCGATCCACTTCATGGCGCCGCGCAGAGAGTATGCAAATTGGTATTGCGCGTGTTCTGGGTTCTCGCTTTACTTCTTTGCAGAAGTCAAATCCATTCATCCCCGGCAATATCAGGTCCAGCAAGATCAGATCTGGAATGCACTGGTTCAAAATATCCAGTGCAGTCTCCGCATCGCCAGAACTCAGTACTTCAAAACCCGTTTTTTCCAGGTTATAGCGGACGGTTTCGACGATGTCGGGTTCATCTTCTATAATGAGAATCTGTTCGGGCACGGCAACCTGTCCTCGCTCGCGTATTAAAGTCGCAATGAGCGAGTTCATACTACTGTACACAGGTCACAGCCCTATTGCAAATGTGTTGCGGTTAAGTGACAATTTTGTGAGATAGACGATGTCGGGGCGTAATGCGGCGATTTTAGAGGGTTTTTCATCTCCAATCTCGCCCTTGAATCCCCTGGTATTCCGTGTTATATTGAGCAGTCGTTGGCGTCTCTACTATTTCAACTCAGACAAGGGCAATGGCATGGCTGAATATAAAGAACCAGTAAATGTACTACTTACACTTGGCGATGCACGAGATTCTTTGGGAAAATGGCCCGATTATTCGGCATACGGAATTGGTGCAGAACATATTCCCGATTTGATCCGAATGGCGACTGATCCAGAATTGAATTGGGCAGATTCAGACAGTCTGGAAGTTTGGGCACCGATTTATGCATGGCGGGCATTGGGACAGTTGCGGGCTGAAGAGGCGATTGAACCTCTCCTCACTTTGTTTCACGAATTGGAAGATAGTGATTGGGTCGGGGAGGAATTACCCAGAGTATATGGCATGATCGGGGCGGCGGCGATTCCCGCTCTTACAG
>JAJEAX010000226.1 GCA_022822565.1 Candidatus Latescibacterota bacterium | reverse complement strand
ATTCGCACATTGCGGCTCAAAGGCGCGAAAATCTGTCTCATGCCCACCTATGGCATGTGGCATGAAGAAAACGAATGGTGGATGCGCACGCGATCCTATGAAAATCAGATGTTTGTGTGCTTCACGCATCCCAACGTAGCCTTGATCACAGACCCGCGCGGCAAGATCGCGGCAAAATTGCAATCCAACGTACCAGATGTATTGATCCACAAAATCGATCTCAAAGACGCATCGGATGAAAACCATCTGAGTGACCGGCGTCCCGAACTCTACGGCATCATGGGAAAAGTCAATCACTGGTCGCAACAGCCCGAATTTTCATCGCCCACTTACGAAGGGGAATAACCCATGTATCGCATTGGACTAATTGGCAATCGGGCGCACCAGAATACCTACGGCCCGATCTGGCATGAACGAGAAGATTGCAAAATCGTCGCAGCAGCCGAACACCACGCGGGCAAAGGCGAGGCACTATCTCAACTCTACGGCCTTGAAGTCGCGCGAGACTACGACGCAGTTCTGGAAGATCCGAACGTAGATATCGTCTCCATCTGTACGGACTTTTATCTCAAACGCACCCTGATCAAAAAAGCACTCGCCTGCGGCAAACACGTACTCGTCGATAAAGCCATCGCGCGAACCGTTGTCGAAGCCAGAGAAATAGTCGATACTGTCGCAGACTCATCAAACAAAGTACTGCTGACGTACCCCTCCCGATTTTCACCGACAATGATAAAACTCAAAGAAGCCCTCGACCAGGGCGAATACGGACGTATCTCCGCGTATGCCCACAACAGCGTAAAACAATTTTTTGGCGACCTCATGTCCTATGTGAGCTATCCGACGCCAGCCGTACAAAATGGCGGGGGTGAATTGATGAATTTGGGCAGCCATACCGTAGATGCTCTACTCTGGTTTTTTGGCATGCCCAACAGAGTGAGTTGTCAGATCCAAAATCTCTACTTTGAGGAATACGCGCAATTTGGCACAGAAGACATCGCCACGCTCTGGTGTGAATATCCCGATTTTACAGCAACGCTCACCGCAGGGCGATCAAAAGCGCGAAGCGAAGATGCCACATTCGATTGCGTCAACATCACGGGCGAAGGCGCGTGGGTTCAGGTAGATCGCCTGGGATATTCCGTCAACGGAAAGCTCGTCGATACGCCACCGCCCAGAGCAGCGGGAATGGCGGCCTGTGTGGCGCATCTCATCGACTGCATTGAACAAGACACAACACCTGTCACCAGTGCAGAAGAAGGACTATCCATAGCCCTGCTCACAACAGCCGCCTATCAAGCCGCGCATACAGGCGAACCAGTCACCTTACCCTTGCAAAATGAGCAACACCCCCTCATCGCCGCAGAAGATCATGTAATCAATCGTTTACTGGATTGAATACAGTCTGTCATTAGACCTGCAAGGCCAAGGGAACAACTTTTGAAAGGCTTATAGTGTGATCGCGTGTGAGCAACGGAATATCATGCACAACGCTGGTGGCGGCAATGAGTTCGTCCGCAGGATCGCTCTGAAAGTCGAGTTGTGTTGAGGCACGCGCAACGGCAAGGTCAATCGGCCACACATGCAGACGACTCAGGGTGCGGACCACATCCCGATCATCGAGGTCCATATCAATACGACCGAGTTGAACGAGCTTAGCCAATTCCCAGAACACAATGGCTGAAACAGACCACCTGTTCTGCGACAACAAGGCCTGCTCGGCTGGCCGAAGATTGTCACTAACCGCAAAGATAAGAATATGCGTGTCAAGATTGAGCATCTGCTTCCCATTGGACGTCGGTCGTAAAGATGTCGCCACGAATTTTGACCTTGTGACGCAAACTGCCGATCAGATCAGCGCATTGTTGGTCATAAGGTATGACGCACGCGACCGGCTTGCCGCGTTTGGTAACGACCAAACCTTCGGCATCCAACTGATCCAACAAGGCCAGACACTGCTCCTTGAACTTTGAGGCTCCAATTGTTTTCATATCATGTGCTCCGTTTGAATTTATCATAATATATAACTGGTCATTCTATTTGTCCATTTGAATGTAAACAAATCGTTTTTTATTTTCAATAGGAGGTATAAGATGAACACCTATCGCGCTGTAATCGTAGGCTTGACGGGCATTGGCGCCAGCCGCCCACATGAAACCAGAGGACCTGTTTTCGGCGCTATGCCACCGTCGCACGCATCGGCATATCACAAACACGCACAGACAGAAGTCGTAGGTATATGCGACTTGCGCCAGGAAGTACTGGACGACTTCTGCGAGCGCTGGGGCGATATCTGGCCCGATGTGAACACGTACACAGATTTCACGGAAATGCTGGACAAAGAGCAACCCGACCTCGTCAGTGTCGTGACATCTGATCACGCACACGCCGACATCACAGTAGCCGCCGCCGAGGGATCGGCACAGGCAATCCTGTGCGAAAAACCCATTGCAACAACCATGGACGACGCCGACCGCATGATCGCAGCCGCAGAAGCAAATAACGTCCTGCTCTCGATAGAACACACGCGCCGCTGGTATCCGAGTTATCTACAAGCAAGGGAAATGATCCGATCCGGCGAAATGGGCCGCTTGCGAACCATCGTCTGCGACCAATTCGGAACGCGCGCCATGATGTTCCGCAATGGCACGCACATGATCGACATGATGTGCTTCTTTGCCGAAGCAAACCCCGAATGGCTGGTCGGCGAACTGGAACCCGGATTCGAGCACTTCACCGAATACAAAGGCGATGGCGGGCACGACCCGGCAACCGACCCTTATGCCTCTGCGTACATCCATTTTGACAATGGCGTACGCGCATTTTACAACTGTCGCAAAATGGCGTTTAATGGATCGAAATTTTCTCTGACGTGTGAAAATGGAAGAATTGAAATCTCAGATCAAAAATTTGAGGTCATTACCCCACAAGAACCGCGCTGGTGGTCGCATGCAACAGTCCCCGTGGATCCCTATATGGAAATCCGACAAATCGGCGCAGTCTCGGAACTCATCCACATCCTGGAAAACGGCGGCACACTCGTATCGCCAGCACGCGAAGCCAGAAAAACACTTCAAATCATGCTGGGCATATTGGACTCCCACCACGCGGGCAATATGCGAGTCAATCTTTAAAAAAGGAGAACCCATGACAGATAAGCATCGCATCGAATGTCTCTTTCTCTCGCAAGAAGACCTCCTGCAAGCCGGATGCCTGGATATACGGCTGGCCATGAGCGCGGCTGAAAACGCCATGCTCGCCTTTCAAAAAAATGACATTCTCTTTCCAGAAAAAGTAGTTCAGATCTTCAATGAAGACACCCAGGACCGCATTAACTGCCTGCCGGCTACCCTCTTGCCCGAAAAAATATGCGGAGCCAAGTGGGTATCCGTATTCCCATTCAATCCCGAGAAATACGGCCAGCAGAACCTCTCTGCGGTGTTCATCCTATCCGAGATCGAGAAAGGCTATCCCATCGCCTTTATGGACGGCACCCTGTGTTCGAATATGCGCGTAGGCGCGATGGGTGGCATTGCCGCCAGGCATTTCGCAAGACCGGATTCTAAGAGCATTGCTTTTATTGGCGCAGGAGAGCAGGCCAAAATGCACTTAATCGCCATGAAAACGGTGTTTCCAGCCCTTGAGGAATGCCGAGTTTCTGCCAAGCATGACCACGAAGAGCAGCAGTTCATCGACGAAATGGCGACACTCTTTCAAGACATGCGTTTTTCCGCCGCCCATACAAACGCACAGCGGGCCATAGAGGGCGCCGATATTCTCGTCACAGCCACGAGCGCACAAGCCCCGCTTCTCAAAGCAGCATGGATAAAGCCAGGAACTTTCTACAGTCATATCGGCGGCTGGGAGGACGAGTACGACGTGGCGAGACAATCCGATAAAATTGTGTGCGACGATTGGGAAACCGTAAAGCACAGAACGCAAACGCTCAGTCGTATGTACAAGGACGGACAACTCTCAGACGAAGACATTTACGCGAACCTCGTCGAAGTCGTCTCCGGCGAAAAAGGAGGAAGGGAGACCCCCGAAGAACGGGCCTACTTCAACGCAGTTGGCCTGGCCTATGTCGATGTGGCTATTGCATACGCAATGTACCAACGAGCCAGCGAAGCGGGAAAGGGACGGATGTCGAGCATTCAGGAGACCATGATCTTCCAGCACGAGAACCTATCAGATTTGATCCGGCTATAGGATCTATTTGAAGCGGGCAAACAGGAGTAAATCATGACCAGACGCAGGCTACCCATCGGTATTCAGACCTTTCGCAAGATGCGAGAGGAAAATTGCTATTACGTTGACAAAACAGCTTACCTGAGGCAACTGTTGGATGGGGGTACTCATTACTTCCTATCGCGCCCACGCCGCTTTGGGAAGAGTCTGTTTCTGGACACGTTGAAGGAACTGTTCGAAGGCAACGAACCACTGTTCAAAGGGCTTTATATCCACGACCACTGGGACTGGTCTGTTCGCTATCCGGTGATTCGCTTGAGTTTTGGTAGCGGCAACTTCAAAGAGTCGGGCGACCTGCAAGCGAATCTCCTGGATCAATTGGCCGCCATCGAACGCCGAACCGGAGTGGTTGTTGAGGCCGAGACAGTACCGGGTCGTTTCGCCTATTTGATAGAGGCACTGCATGACCGTGCCGGGCAACCGGTGACCGTTCTGGTAGATGAATACGACAAGCCGATTCTGGACGCACTCGAAATACCAGAAGTCGCACGCGCCAACCGCGACTTTTTGCGCGGTCTGTACGCGACCATCAAGGACAGCGACGCCTATATCAAGTTCACTTTCCTCACTGGCGTCAGTAAATTCTCAACGGGCAGCCTGTTCTCTGGCCTCAACAATCTCAAGGACATCACACTGGATGCGCGTTACTCAGCCATCTGCGGCTACACCGATGCAGACCTGGACACGATATTCGCGCTTGAACTACCCGGACTGGATAGGAATGAGATACACCGTTGGTACAACGGCTATAACTGGCTGGGAGAGGATAAAGTCTATAATCCTTTCGACATCCTCCTGCTCTTCGACAAGCGACAGTTCGGAGCCTACTGGTTCGAGACCAGCACACCGACTTTTCTCATCAAGACGTTAGTAGATCGCGGGGTGAGTTCTATGGACCTGGACGATATGCTGGGCAGTGACGCCTTGCTATCTGCCTTCGATGTTGACCACATCGCGACCGAAGCCCTGCTGTTCCAGACCGGCTATCTAACCATTCGACATACCGAGCCACGCGGTAGCAGGACCTACTACCGTCTGGGCTATCCAAATCAGGAAGTGCGCCAGAGCTTGAACGAGAGCCTTTCGAAACAGCTCGCACCTGAGCCATAACCAACTTTATGACTGCCCTCGCCAACATCAAGATATATGAATTGAAAGGAAGTGATTGAAATGAATTTGACTGTTGAATTAACAACCGATCAGGTCATTGATTTTGTCCAGCAGATACCGCCGGAAGAGAAGCGAGAAGTATTACTCGCGCTTGCAGAGCAGGCAGAAGCCAATCGAGCGGCACGCATGGACTATGCTGAAGCGCAGTTTCGAAAGTTATGCGCGTCTCGAGGATTGGATTGGGACACGATGACCGAGGCGGAACGCGAGAATTTTGTCGATGATCTCATCCATGAGGACCGCGAATGCAACCCATAGCCGTTTATGATACAAACATTCTGTTGTCCGGTATCGGCTGGAGAGGTAACCCGTATCGCTGTCTTGAACTGGCACGACAGGGAAAAATTGAAGGATTAACCTGTCCAGAAATACTGGATGAATTGGCAGAGAAACTCACTACCAAACTCAATAGGAAGACAAATAGATGGAGATGGAGTTTTCACAAGGACAAATTGTGGTCTTGAAGTCCGATTCTTCTGTGAAGGGAGCAGTTGTTGAAGTATTGCCGGGTGGGGATGAGGATCGAGTCAGAGTTTTTACAGAAGGAAGTATTCACACGTATTACGCTTCTCAGTTGAAAACTGAAGAGCAACCTGATGACGACTTTCAATCTCTTTCTCGTGAACAATTTCACGCCTATCTGACCGCCCTGCAAATACGGCATCCGAGTCTGTCGAAATTGTATTCACTCAATGCGGCTCGCGTTGACTTTATACCCTACCAGTTTCGTCCAGTGCTGAGATTCATTCGATCAGATCGTCCGAGACTACTGATTGCAGATGGCGTGGGCGTAGGCAAGACCATTGAGGCGGGATTGATTCTCCGAGAGTTGCAAGCCAGACGTGACATCAACTCTGTTCTCATTATATGCCCGCGCCCATTGGTGACCGAGCGTAAATGGCAGAACGAGATGAAACGATTTGATGAGCGTTTCACCCATCTCAACGGACCTACCTTGAGATACTGTATCAATGAAATGGACCTGGAAGGCGTATGGCCCGAACAGCATCAGCGAACAATTCTTCCTTACTCGTTATTTGACGAAGTGCTCCTTCACGGTTCAAAAGGGAGGGGCAGAGGAAGAAGCAGAAAAGGTCTGCTGGATTTGGACCCACCTCCACGATTCGATCTTGTAATCGTTGATGAAGCCCACCATATTCGCAATCAGATTACTTACTCTCACCAAGCCGTGCGATTTTTCTGCGACCACGCCGAAGCCGCGATATTTCTGACCGCTACGCCTATACAGCTTGGTAGCCATGACTTATTTGTTCTGCTAAACACGCTCCGTCCCGATCTCATTCTGGATCATGAGAGCTTTGAACACATGGCAGAGCCAAACCCATTCATCAACCAGGCTGTGGACTATGTACGCACACAGGAGCAGGATTGGACATCACAGGCTATAGAAGCCCTTGACCAGGCAACTGAAACTGCTTGGGGAAAAGCAATTCTCCGCGACAATCCTGAATTTAAGCAAGTCCATGAACGACTGTCTGAAGGGCGTGTTACCACCGATGAAAGAGTGCAACTCATCACCGACATTGAATCATTGCATACGTTCTCAGGAATTATCAACAGAACGCGGCGGCGAGATATCGGCACGTTTACCATTAGAAAACCGGAAACCGTTAACGTTTCATTTACCGCTTCACAGCAACAACTTCATGACGATTTGCTTCAGGTACAAGCAGAGATATACCGTAGGCTCCATGGGGATATCAACGTCAAGTTCATGATGACCACAATCCGGCGACAAGCCGCAAGTTGTTTGTATGGATTAGCTCCTTTTCTTGAGGATATTTTGAGTCGCCATCTCGACGAATTAGAATGGGACGAAGCCGATGATATGGGATCCGTCCCATCAAGCGATACCATTGGTTCCATACAATCGCAAATCCAAGCGATTCTCGAGAAGGCACGGTCTCTTGATCCCTATGATCCAAAGTTGGAGGCCCTTCGCAAAGTTATCCGAGAAAAACAGAGCTTGTCCAACAACAAAATCATGCTATTTAGTAGCTTTAGACACACACTTAGATATCTTTATAAACATCTCAAAGCGGATGGTATCCGCGTCGGCATGGTTCACGGCGGAACGCCCGACGAAGAGCGAATTGCTCTTCGAAGTCGTTTTGAAAAGCCACGAGAGGATGGCGATACTCTCGATGTTTTATTGTTTTCGGAAATCGGTTGTGAAGGATTGGACTACCAGTTTTGCGATTGTATTGTAAATTATGATCTGCCGTGGAATCCAATGCGCGTTGAGCAGCGGATTGGTCGTATTGATCGCAACGGCCAGCAGAGCGAGACCGTCGCCATTGTCAATTTGATCACTCCCGGAACAGTTGATGCAGACATTTATGAGCGTTGTCTTGTTCGCATAGGTGTGTTCAATAGTGCTCTTGGCAGCAGCGAAGAAATACTCGGGGAGATCACCAGAGAGATCAAAAATATCGCGGAAAACTACTCTTTGACCGAAGATGAACGAAGTGCCAAGTTGCAGCAGTTGGCAGATAACAAGATTCGATTGATACAAGAACAAGACCAACTGGAACAGAAGCAGATGGAGCTCTTCGGTATTCGCCTCCCTGAAGATCAGATGGAGAAAGAAATTAAAGGTGCCTCAAGCTTTTGGTTGGAGCCAGCTTCCCTACAAAGGCTTGCCGCGCTCTATCTACAGCGAAAATGCGGAGAAGCTCATGCCTTTATTCTTGGAGAAAGGCCCTTGAAAACGCTTCGTCTTTCACAAGATGCACGCAATATTCTATTGCGTGACTTTCGGCAACTTCCTCGGCAGAATACGACAGCCTATCGCGATTGGGAGAATTGGCTGAAAGGCGGAGACCCTCACTTGTCCATAACCTTTGAATCGGACTGCGCTACGCAGCACCCCGAGGCCGCTTTCGTCATGCCACTCCATCCTTTGGTAAAACAGGCAGCGAAGTCATTCGATACGGAGGAACGAGTCACAGTAAGCCTGAAGGCACAATCCAATGAAGTACCTGCCGGTCATTATGAATTTGCCATTTATCAGTGGCGATTCCAGGGCATACGGGAGGATTTGATGCTCAAGCCAATTGCCTCATCAGAGACAGTAACGCCACATTTGAGCCATCTTCTTGAGAAAGCCGTAGATTCAGATAATCAGAACGAAAACAACGCTACCGTATGGGATGAATTAGACGGTCATCATTACAAGTTGTGGTCTGAGGAACGCACAGATCATCAACAACGAAATCAGGAGTTAGCCAAATACCGCAAAGAGAGCCTGTCAACGAGCCACCAGGCACGCATGGCACTTCTTAGAGAACAGCTTGAACAGGCAAACGACGAAAAAATACAAAGGATGCGTCAATCGCAGATCAAGAGAGCAGATGCCGACTACAATAGACGCATCCAAGAGATTGACATTGCTCTGGAGAAAGCGGATATTATCGCTGAGCCTGTGGCGTATGGAACCTTAACCATAGAGGATACATAAGATGGATAATTACGATCCTTTCCAAACAGTCCATCAGTTAAGAGCTTGGGTTGAAGAATCGCTTTCATCTCCAGATACTGTGGCGACAGCAACGACCAGATACCGCGAAATCATAAAGGTAATTGACCAGTTAAAAAAGCTGGACATACCCATATCACCAGACATAAAATCAGAAAAAAAATCTCTTGAAGAATTTATCAGAGCTTCGGAAAAAATAAAAAAACTGACTGATTTGGCGAATGAACTTTCAACCTTATCAAGAGACATCAACCGCCATCTAAGAAAACTCGAGGGCGGAAAAACATCTTCCCAAAAACTACGGGTTATATTTTCCGATGGAATGGTTATTTTTGAAAACAAGGCAGTAGATACGTTTATCAAGTCTTTCCAATATATTGGCTTAGAGCATGTTTCGGAATTGAAATCGATCAGAAGCCATGGTGGCCATCCGATTGTATCGCGTGAAGAAAATGAGTCAGCAGGACAGGTGCGAAAAATAGATGGATACTTTATTGAAACGCATTCTAGCACAGAACAGAAGGCAAGATATATTCAAGGTGTTGCCAAAGCACTTCATCTTGAAATTTCAGTTGAGCTTATAGATTCGTAGGTACTCGGTGAGATTAGGAATAATTTCAAAATAAGGAGGTATCATGCCGAGTGATTATAAAAAAATACGAGATGACAATATACGGCGGCGGGGCGAAGAATTTGACGATATTGGACAACTCATCTCGGAACAGTTATACAGCGATAGATCTCATTTCGTATATGAGTTACTACAAAACGCTGAAGATGCTTTAGAGAGACGCTTTGGACAATATCCTAACGACCATTCCCCCTGTGCAGTTCAGTTTCGACTTTTCTGTGACAGGCTTGAGTTTAGACATTTCGGCGTACCGTTTAACGAAGAAGACGTTAGAGGTATATCAGATGTCTTGAAGGGGACCAAGAAAGAGGATTTTGTGCAGATTGGCAAATTTGGTATCGGATTCAAGTCTGTGTATGCGTTCACAGCTTCCCCAGAAATTCATTCTGGCGATGAACATTTTGTTATTAAACGATATATCAGACCGGAAGCGAAAGAGCCAACACACAGCCTTTCAATAGCATCCGGTGAGACTGTCTTCGTTTTTCCATTCGATCATAAAAATTTATCCGCAAAACAAGCTTTTAATCTCATTTTAAATAAATTGCGAGACCTTGGACCGAGAGTACTGCTATTCTTGAGACGAATTGACGAAATCAAATGGAGCGTCGAGCCGGATGGAGAAAAGGGACAGTACCTGAAAGAAAGAAAAAAAGATAATATTTGTAAAACCGCGCACCGTGTTACTGTAATTGGCGAAAAAAATGATCAGGATGAGGAGGAAAATTGGCTGCTCTTTGAGCGTAGTGTGATGGCTCCCGATAATAGTAACTATGTCCATATTGAGGTAGGATTCAAACTTGAAGTCAACCAAGAAGATAATACTGAGTTTATAAAAAAAATTAACGACTCGCCATTGGTTGTCTATTTCCCAACAAAAAAAGATACAAGAATGGGCTTCTTGATTCAGGGGCCATATCGCACAACGCCAGCACGCAACGATATTCTAGAAAATGATAATTGGAATAAAAAGCTAATTGAAGAAACTGCTGAGCTGGTTGTTGAAGCACTGAGACAGTTAAAGAAGATGGGTTTGCTGTCGGTCTCTCTTTTGGAAACCTTACCAATTAGGTGTTCGGATAGTCAGTATTACTATAGCAATGGTGGTTACTACGGAGATTTTTACCTCATCTTCACAAAAGTGTGCAAAGCACTTATGAAAAAGGAACTGCTCCCGGCTAATGACGGCACGTTTATCGCTGCCCGGAACGCTAAACTCGTCCGTGGTGCTGCACTTATGAAGATTTTGAATCAAGAACAACTTAGTGCATTGTTTCAATCGGATAATGAGATTAAGTGGCTGTCGGATGAAATCACCCAAGACCGCACACCCGATCTACGGTCTTATTTGATGCAAGAACTCGAGGTCGAAGAAGTTGACCCGGAAGTGTTCGCACGCAATCTATCTAAACAATTTCTTGCCACCCAAGACGACGAATGGTTCATTAGGTTCTATGAATTCTTGTCTGGACAAAACGCATTGTGGCAACACTCGTGGAGTGTTCTCCGAAACAAACCCATTCTGCGTCTTCAAGATGGGTCTCACGTCAACCCATTCCAGTATGACGGCTCGCCAAACGCATCCTTAGCCATTGGAACGGATACCGAAACTTCGTTGCCAATTGTAAAAACAACTCTCTCGTCGGATGAAAAAGTCCAAAAATTCCTACAAGAGTTGGGCGTTCCGGAATTGGATATTGTCGAAGAGGTAATCAGGGAAATACTACCGAAATATACAGACGATTCAGTAACGATTGACCCTAACGAGAACAAACACGATCTCAGAAAAATTGAGCGGGCATATAAAACGGATTCCCAAGGGAAGAAAGAGCGACTTCAGGAAAAATTGCGGGCAACACCATTCATTCTTGCAGAGTGCCCCAGCTTGGGAAAAACAATCTATCGAAAGCCAGATCAAGTCTATTTTGGAAGCGATGATTTGCGTATGTATTTCTCCAGCAATGATTCTTTTGCCTGTGTCAACCTGGACCATCCCCAATCTACATTGTTACAAGACTTGGGAGTTAGCAAAACCGTAAAGATACACCGGAGCGAGAAGAAGGGGGAAGGATACGTCAACATCGAAAGTCGTCACGGTCATCACAAAAGAGGACTCGATGGATTTGATCCTGGTATGAGTATTGACGGTTTGGAATGTGCAATGGCTAATCCAAATCCCCCAAAAAGTACATTTATCTGGAATGAAATAGCTATCCGCAATTCTGATTGCATTCGCGGAATTGTGGAAATATCAACAAGGCAATCTTATGAACGTAGTGACAGAAACCCGCAAATATCCGAATTTGGCAAGTTATTGACTGCAAATGAATGGCTGCCGGACTCTAATGGAAATATGCATACACCGAGCGAACTTACCCTTGATGATCTGCCTGGATCATTCGTCCGCGATGAGAAATTAGCAGATCAACTCGGGATGAAAAAGAATGTCGTTGCAAAACTTGCGGAAGAAATTGGCTTGTCGCAAGAGTCCCTTAACCGTGCGAAGCAGATTGAGAAGGCATCGCCTGAAACAAAACAACAAATATATGCCATGCTGCAGAAAGAGAATAGGAAGCCTCGATTTCCAGAGAAAGAGTCTCAGAACCCCAAACGCAGAGAGAAGCAACTTAAAGCTCAAGTAAAAGATGCACCAAAAAAAGAATATGAGACACAAGAAAGAAGCACTCGGACTACGCGAGGAGAAATTGAGCCTGACATTTATCTTAGAAATCAGTACACCAACCAACACGATCAGTTGATCTGCCAGATATGCAAAGAGGAGATGCCATTCAAGAAGCGCGATGATGAGTATTACTTTGAAGCAGTGGAGGCACTTTCTGGAGACTTTTTTCCTAATGAACACGAGGCACAGTTTCTGGCTTTATGCCCAGAGTGTGCAGCGAGGTACAAAGAATTTGTGAAGCATGATGAAATTGCCCTGAGCAAGTTGCATCAGGACTTGAAGGATTCGGGCCGGCCAGCAGTATCGCTGAAATTGGGAGAGTTGGAAACAAGCCTCCGATTTGTGGAGACCCACTGGCAGGATATGAAAACGATTTTACAGGTACAGCCCGTGGACAGGAGTGACACCTGGGGTGAACAAGACAAAAAAGACTTAACCACAGCCTCCTTAAAGTACGCGGAGACACTTTATCCGGAGGAGGAGGACCTTGTTTAAGCCGGGAGACGTGGTGGTACTTGACTTTCCTGGCGTGACGGGTACCAAACGCCGACCATCCGTGGTTGTTTCCTCTCCAGTTTATCATACCTCGCGGCCTGATGTGATTGTTGGCCTGATTACAAGTCAAACTGCGGAATTTGGTCCTACGGACTATGTATTGCAAGATTGGTCGCAGGCTGGCTTGAGGATTCCCTCTGTTTTTCGCAGTTTTTTCGCTACTATACCTTCCGCTACCCATCCTACGGTTGTCGGCCATCTATCTAACCGCGATTGGCAAGGCGTATGTACGTGTGTGAGAATTGCTCTGGAGCCATTGGCTTCCTCAGAGTGATAAGAGAACGACCAAACGACCATGTCCTATACTAATTATACATCTCAGGAAATCGCATCACGCGGTGAAGCAATATATGCGCAACAGATCCGTGAAAAATTGGATCCTCAGCACAAAGGCAAATTTTTAGTCATCGACATTGAAACAGGTGAATACGAAATCAACGCTGACGATTTGATCGCTACGAAACAGCTACTTGCCAAACATCCCAATACAGTCATTTACGGTTTGCGAATCGGGTATCCAACCGCCTACCGCATCGGTAAGTAGTCGCCCATAAATTTTCTGAGATAAAAAACGAACTGGATTACTGACGTTGTGTCTGAGCGTGATTTCTTGTACCTGCGGCGTGGGAATTCAATACTGTGCTATGACAGACACAACCACTGGATTGCGGCTAAA
>JAJEAX010000352.1 GCA_022822565.1 Candidatus Latescibacterota bacterium | reverse complement strand
CTGGTACATGGAACGATGCCGTGGACAGCCGATCACGAGCGGCGCGCATTTCTGTATAAATACAGCCCCGGGCATTCATCGTGGGCAGATACGTATTACAATGTCGATGATTATGAAAATTTGACGGCACAACAGATTCGCTTAATGGCGCCACCGTCAATAGGTCGGCGGCCCGATACTGTGCAGTTAGAAGAAAATGCGTAAATGTGGGGGGTAGCCAGAGCCTAATTTCAGGAATCGGGCTTGACATCCCAAACTATCTTTTGTTAATTAAAATGCATTGCAAAATTTTCTGTCCTGCTCTTAATTTTTAAAAAATAGGTTGGCTGTTCTGTGCGGTATTATTGCAAAATTGGGCGATTAGCTCAGTTGGTTAGAGTGCCGGTTTCACATACCGGAGGTCACTGGTTCAAATCCAGTATCGCCCACCATTACAATGCCTCTGATCAAGAGGTTCAAGTTGTAGCAAAGACGGCCATAGAAAGGTGCACCTGCTCAGGGTAGCACCTTTTCTTTTTACGCTTCACAAGGAGACCCGCGCATGAGAGAGAGCTTGGTTAATTTGCTGAAACTTCAAGAAATCGATAAAGAAATCAACGCGTTGCACCAATCGCAAATTGATTATCCCAAAGAAATCAATAGTCTCAAAGGTGAACTGCAAGATGCACGCGATCAACTCGACGCCCAACAACAGCGCAGTGAAGAACTGGAAAAAGATCGCCGGGCACTCGAAAGAGAACTCGGCGCAATAGAAGAAGACCTGAAAAAACATCAAGATCGGCTTTATGAGGTAAAGACCAACAAAGAATACGATGCCTTGCAAATCGAAATTGCGACCCTCAACGACCGCAAGGACCAACACGAAACCGCCATTTTGGAAAGTATCGATACAGTTGAAAAAATTGTGGAAAAACTCCGCGAAGACGAAAATTACTACCGGGAGATTGAAGAAGACCGGCAAAAACGCATTGACGAATTAACGGTCAAACTCAATTCTGTAGAAAAAGATGTGGGTGCCTGGGAAAAGAAGCGGTCGGCCATCGAACCCGGTGTGGAACGCCGTCCCTTAAGCATATACAATAGCATTCGCAAAGTTGTCAAAGGCGGTATTGCTATTGTGCCAGTTCGCAAAGGGTCCTGTGGCGGCTGTTACCGCCAATTATCCCCTCAACGCCTGGTGGAAGTCAGACGTGCCGATAGCATCATGCGTTGCGAAAGTTGTGGTCGCCTTCTGGTGTGGAGTGACGAAGAGGCTGCGGTTTGACCGAATTGACCCTATTTATTGACGGGGCATCCAGGGGCAATCCCGGGCATGCTGGTATTGGCATTCGCGTTGAAGCAGGTGGGGAGATTCTCAAAGAACACTGTGAATATATTGGCTGTACGACCAATAATGTCGCAGAGTATCGCGCGCTGATCAAGGGGCTTGAAATAGCTACACGGTTCAAAGCCAATCGGGTGACAGTTTTTTCCGACAGCGAACTCGTGGTTCGCCAGATGAATGGGACGTACAAAGTCAAAAGTGGGGGGCTTTTGCCGCTTTATCAAACTGCCCGGATGCAGAGTAGGACTTTTGGTGGCTTTCAGATCAAACATGTGCGCCGAGAGCAAAATAGAGAAGCTGATCGGTTGGCAAATCAGGGCATTGCAACAAAAGACAGTGCCGATACGTCTAAAAAATAAAATATTACAAGCGGGCCGGGTGGTCGCGTCCCTTTTGGGATGAGGAAAGTCCGGGCTCCACAGGGCAAAATGCTGGGTAACACCCAGGCGGGGCGACCCGATGGAAAGTGCCACAGAGAACAGACCGCCAGCGGGCGCGATTTTTCGCGCTGCGGGCAAGGGTGAAACGGTGGGGTAAGAGCCCACCGCGCGACTCGGCGACGAGCGCGGCACGGTAAACCCCATTTGGAGCAAGGCCGAATAGGAGCGCAGAGATAGCCCGTCTCGCTATTACGCTCGGGTAGGCCGCAAGAGGCGTCGGGTAACCGGCGTCCCAGATAAATGACCATCCGTTTGGGCTACCAAACGACAGAACTCGGCTTACAGGCCCGCTTGTTTCAAAGCATGTGCTGAAGTGGTGTTATTCAGTAACGGCGGATTCCCACGAGGGGTCCGCCATTTGTTTAATGGAGATACTGAATGTCTTTTTCAGAAAAATACAGCGACACGGTACAACGCAACGATAGTTTTGTGTGCGTGGGCCTCGATCCCGATCCGGCAAAACTGCCCGAACACCTCAAAGGGAAATCCAATCCCACACTCGCTTTTCTCAAGGAAATTATAGCCGCCACGCGGGATATTGCATGTGCGTATAAACCCAATTTTGCATTTTTTGGCACGCAGGGTATAGCGGGTTGGGAGGCACTTCAAGGTGCGATCCATACTATTCCCAATAATATGCCAATTATACTTGATTTCAAAGCTGGCGACATTGGCAATACAGCGGAACACTATGCATACATGGCATATTGTCAACTCGGCGTTGATGCCGCGACTGTCAACCCTCTGATGGGAACAGATGCTATTGCTCCCTTTTTGGCTTATCAAAACGGTTGTGCTTTCCTGTTGTGTCTCACATCCAATCCCGGGTCGGCTGATATTTTGCGCCTCAACACAGACCAGGGCGTGCTGTATGAGGTACTCGCGCAAAAAGCCGTGGAATGGTCGGAAATAGGACCCTGTGGCCTCGTGGTGGGCGCGACGCATCCCAATGACTTGAAAATCATTCGCGCGATTGCCACTGATCTCCCCATCCTTTTGCCCGGCGTGGGGACGCAAGGCGGCCAGACCAGTGTCCAGAATGGTCTCGATAATAAAGACAGCGGTGTTCTCGTCAATTCATCGCGCAGTATCCTCTACGCTTCCAGTGGTCCCGATTTCGCAGACGCCGCTCGACAATCTGCGGAAGACTTACGTCAGGTGCTTAATAAAGTGAGAAGTAAGAGGTGAGAAAGCCTCGCCCAACGGCTCAAAGGCTGGTGCCTCATCTCACGCTTCACGCTTCATACTTCATACTTCCCATGCCACTTATTCAACTCGAAGATATCTGGAAATCTTTCGGCGCGTACGATGTGCTCACTGGTATTCATTGGCAAATTGATCCAGGTGATCGCATCGGGCTTGTCGGTCCCAACGGGTGTGGCAAAACCACGTTGCTTCGGCTCATAACCGAAGAAAGCCTGCCCGACCGAGGGCAATTGCACAGGCAGCGCGATCTCAATATTGGATTTCTGACACAGGAACCGACATTTGATCCAGAATGCACAGTTATGGACGCGGCACTCGAGGCTTTTGCCGATATTCTGGCTCTGCAACACCGCCTTCAGGATTTGGAAAAAACCATGGCTGAAGGTGAAAATACCGATGCAGTGCTCGATGATTACGGGCATCTTCGCGACCAGTATGAGCACATGGGAGGGTATGCGACAGAAGCCCGTGCCAAAGCCATTCTTTTCGGTCTTGGTTTTTGCGAAACCGATCTAAAATTGTCAACGCAAGTGCTCAGTGGCGGGCAGAAAAATCGCCTGGCTCTTGCCCAATTACTCGCAAGAGAACCCGGTTTGTTGCTTCTCGACGAACCTACCAATCATCTCGATCTGCAGGCTATAGAGTGGCTCGAGTACTTTCTTTCGGATTATGCCAAAGCCTTTGTCATTATTTCCCATGACCGCACTTTTCTCGAGCGCACTGTGACCAAAATTGTAGATTTGGAACGAGGCGTGGTTGAACAGTATTCGGGAACGTATTCCTTTTATATCGAGGAAAAAGAACAGCGTCGTGCGCAGCAGCAAAAAGCCTATCGTGCGCAGCAAGCTCATATTGAGCGAACCGAAGAGTATATCCGCCGAAATATCGCCGGACAAAAGACCAGGCAGGCGCAGAGCCGACGCAGGGCACTTGAAAAACTCGATCGCGTAGAGCGCGTTGTACAACAACGCGATATCGCGCTCAAATTTGACGCCGCCTCACGGGGGGGAGATCGCGTTTTACAGGTTGAAAATCTTACCAAAGCCTATCCTGACCGTCCTCTGTTTGCCGATCTCAACTTTACGTTGTGGTGGGGCGAGCGCCTTGGCATTATAGGTCCCAATGGTTCGGGCAAATCCGTACTTTTGAAAGTTTTTATGGAACAACTCGCACCGGACTCTGGGCGCGTTGTTCCGGGTAAGGGGCTTGAGATCGGCTATTACGCGCAAACGCGTCAGGACCTGAATCCCAATTTGAGCGTTCTCGAAGAGATATGGTCACTTACGCCCAGTGTTCCAGAACTTGAGATTAGGAATTTTCTGGGTGCTTTTCTCTTTTCTGGGGACGATGTGGAACGCGAGACGGGTTCGCTCAGTGGGGGAGAACAAAGTCGCGTTGCCTTGGCTAAACTCATGCGTTCCCCCCTCAATCTGCTGGTGCTTGACGAACCCACCAACCACCTGGATATCGCCTCCCGCCATGTGCTGGAAAACGCGCTTGAGACTTTTGAGGGGACTGTAATCGCGGTTTCACACGACCGATATTTTCTCAATCGCCTGGTCAATCGCCTGATCGTGCTTGGCGACGGAAAGTGGCAACTCATAGACGGCAATTACGATGCTTACCAGCGTCAGATACAGGGTGTAGAAATACCAACCGTACAGAATGCACCCAAAACGCAAACCGACTATGAAAGTCGCAAGCGCGCAATGCGGCAGCAGCAAAGACGAGAGCGCCGCTTAGCCGAAATAGAAGAAGCGATAGCAGCACTCGAAGACCAGGCCGATCAGATAGCTGAAGAAATGGCGCGAGAAGACCTCGCTACCGATTGGCATCGCCTGAAAGAACTGGCGCAGAAAAAGGAAGGGATTCAAAATAGAATGGATCACTTATTTGAGGAATGGGAAGTTTTGGAAAAAGAAAAATGAGTGGCGCGCGGATATTTTCGATGAAAATTTTTATAAAACAAAAAAACTCGGCTTTTAGATTGGTGCCGAGTTTTTTTTAGAACGAGGACAGGTACTACAAATCTTCGCGCTTTGCAAACATCGCCATCAATTCTGCCTGTGCGGCGACATCGCCATCCACTGTGGCTTCGCCAATCCCTTTGCACACATTGCGGCGTTTTTGGCCTACTTCGACTTTTAGCCGGAGTTGATCACCGGGCACAACTTGCCTGCGGAAACGCGCTTTGTCAATGCCCATAAACAATGGGATCAAATCGCTTTCCTGCCCATCACTCATCAAAATTGCAGCGGCCTGAGCCAGTGCTTCGATAATGAGCACGCCCGGCATCACGGGATTGCCGGGAAAATGTCCCTGAAAAAATGGCTCATTAGCCGACACATTTTTGTACGCGACCAGCCGCTCGCCGGGCACCAGCTCGGTTACGCGATCAACGAGAAGAAAAGGATAACGATGCGGAAGAATTTTTTCAATATCTCTAATATCCAGAGTCACGGCATCCTCCAATGTTACATTAAAAAGTCTCCGGCCACCCCGCGGGGTAAATCAGAGACTTTCAATAGAAAACAACATATATAGATAATGTGTTATGGTCCCTCGGTTTTCGCTTTGGCCTCGAGATCTTTGGCCAGTGCTTCGAGGACCTTATCGGTCAAATCGTGTGTCTCTTTCGCATAGGCCAGCGCAGTCGAATTGAGTACAAAATCAAAGCCTTCGTCCTCTGCCACTTGTTTGATAACCGCATTCACTGTTTGAATAATAGGTTCGGACAATTCCGCGGTTTTGCGCGCGAGACTGCCTTGTGGCGAGGTGGTGTCTTGCACAAACCGCTGCAGTTCCTGCTGTTTTTTCAAAATGGCCTGTTGCTCTTCTTGTTTGCGTTTGTCACTCAAAAGCAGAGATTGGCGTTCGTAGGTATCTTGCATCTTGGCGAGATCGTTTTGCATGGTGCTCATCTCGCGCTGGAGTTCATCTTCGTAACGGCTATATTCTCTCAAAGCATCTTGATAGGGCTTGTATTGATCCAAAATTTTCTGCGAATCAATATACCCCAGCTTTAGCTCCGCGCCAGCAGTGCTGGCTATTCCAGTTAGTGCCAGAGATAGCGCGACATAAAGTAAGCGACAGCGTGTCATCAAAATTCCCTCCGTGAATAAAGCTTTTGGCCCTCCCTTGCCATCCATGGGTACAGGAGGAGTCTGACCGCTAATAAAATTGCGGACCGAATTGGAAATGCGTCATCATCTGTACGGACTGACCATCGACACGCCGACGGTCAAATCCCCATGCAAAATCAAATCCCATAATACCCACTACAGGTGCTACAATCCGAATGCCAAAACCGGCTGACCTACGCATATCCGTCAGGCTGATCCGATCCAGATTGTCCCAGGCA
This sequence comes from Candidatus Latescibacterota bacterium, assembly GCA_022822565.1. Taxonomy (GTDB): domain Bacteria; phylum Latescibacterota; class UBA2968; order UBA2968; family UBA2968; genus VXRD01. The sequence continues at coordinate 5,884 of JAJEAX010000352.1, read as the reverse complement.
TTACCCGCATCTGCAAAAATGAGACCGTAAAACTGATTGGGCACAATGGGAATGCTGATCTCCGCGTTAAACAACAACTGCGCGACACCCCCAGTAGGCTCCCCTCCAATATTGCGAGGGCCAATTGAGCGGTCGGGATAACCGCGCAACATGGTGCCTTCAAAAATGTCAACGCCACCCGGCAGATACAATTCCTGATACGGGACTCGCTCGGTGCCATAACTGGCGACAAAGCCCAATTGTGACCGCACATTTAAGGCCAATCGCCAGAATATGGGAAAGTAAAAACTCGTGACAATATCGTGCTTGTGAAAATCTCTATTACCGCCCAAAAATCCGCCAGCCAATGCGGGCGAATAGGAAATTACGCCTCCGGATGTGGGAAAAATCGGCAAATCGCGGCTGTCGCGGGTCAAGTTCGCGCTGATGCTGCTGGTTATATTGTCCTGGTAAAAGGGATTGTTTACATCTGTACTGTCGGAAAAGTTGATAAAAGCAACCTTCTCGATGCGATATCCTCCAGAAATGCGCGAATAATCGGGCCAGCGCAGTCGGCGTCCGAGGCGAAATGCACCGCCTTCTGTGCGCTGGTCGAAGTCTGCTACACCATAAGTTGCCAGCCGTATGGTGCTTCGGAACAGCGATGCCGATATACTCGTGGGTGTGTTGCGGAACCACGGTTCGGTAAATCCAATGCTAAAGGTCTCGCGGCGCGATCCAAACTCCCACTGGAAATCGAGTTGTTGTCCATTGCCTCTAAAATTGGGAATTTGCAATCCAATGGTGCCAATGAGCTTGTCGCGTTCGCTATACCCCGCTCCAATAGACGCCGTACCCGTTGACTTTTCTTCTATGGTGAACTCGAGATCGATCTCCGATGTTTCTTCTACGGCAATAGGTTCGGGCAACACATTGGTAAAAAAGTTGAGTTGCATGACTTCGCGCACGCTGCGTTCCAAAAGTGCGCGGCTAAACGTATCACCTGGTCGCACGCGCAATTCGCGTCGAATCACGCGGTCTTTGGTTTTGGTATTGCCCGTAATCAAAATTTTGCGAATAGTCCACGGATCTTTTTCGACTACGTCAAAATGCACATCGACGACGTGACCTTCAATGGGTTTTTGTTGTGGAAAAACCTGCGCGCCAATATGCCCGATGTCCATATAGGCATTTTGCAATTGCTCTCGCGATTTTAAGACGCGCTCTTCGTTGTAAACCGCGCCTGAATCGACCACAATAAAGTGAGAAAAACCGGCATCGGTGATTTTCTCATTGCCCGACCAACTCACTGCACCAAAGCGATAAAGCGGCCCTTCTTCGATCGTGATATCGAGGTACATATTTTTTTTGTTGGGGCCATAGGACAAGCTATCGGATACAATTGCCGCTTCCCGATATCCTTTTTGCCGGTAAAAGGCCAGGACCAATTCTTTGTCGTCGGGATAAGTCTCTTCGCTGTATTTACCTCCCCCAAACCACCAGCCGTCTTGTTTGGTCTCTTTCATTTGCTTGCGCAGTTGTTTTCCGGTCAATGCCGTATTGCCGTGAAAACGAATCTTTTTCAAATTGACCTTTTCGCCCTCGTGAATTTCAAAGGTCAGTGGCAATCGTCCATCTTTATCAACCGCCTCTTCCTGTACATCTACTGAGGCGAGCAAATAGCCTTTTTTGCGATAGAGCGCGACCAGCTTGTTGACCGCTCTCTTTTTTTCTCGGTGCTTTATTAACTGGCCTTCAGTCAATTTCGATTCGCGCTTTAGTGTCTTATCCTTTATTGCGCGATTGCCCTTAAAGATCACCTCACCCAAACGCGGCACGGCTTTCAAATCAATAATAACAGCCACACCCTCTGGCACCTTATCTATAGAGATTTCTATGTCGGAAAACAGACCGCTTTTATAAAGATTGCGAATCACTCGCGCGGCTTCGCCTTCCACCAGATTCTGTCCTTTGAATAAGCCGCTTTGAGATTCGATAAAAGAAATCTCGACCCAATCATTGCCTCGAATGCGGATCTCCTGAATCACCGGGCCTTCTTGTGCGCCCGTGCGCCCGCTCAATAGTACAATGAGGGCAAAAAAGCTGTATGTACAAAATTTTTTCACGTTGCGAAATACCTGTCTAAAACAGATTATGTGGGACTTTGTAAGCCTCAAACGCCCAACATGGAAAAATGTTCCGACCGTACGACAAACAGCCCGGACGGAAGTCCGGGCCGTTTGGGTATTGACCACACCTTCACGATCAGGCTTTGTCCTTGTTTACCACTTCCTCTTCGCCGACAGGATCTCCCGATTTGTCCTGGTCTCCTACTTTCTTACTGAGATCACTTGCTTCGCTCTCATCGGCGAATTTGAGATTATTGTTTTTTTCACTCATCTGCACTTCGGCCGTGTCTTCCGATTCTTCTTTCGCGATAGAATGTCCCTCAAAGTTGAGTGCATCGCCTTTTTTGCCCACCCGAACTTTACATCCATCCGAAAAATGGCCCATAATGATCTCTTCGGCCAGGGGATCTTCAATCATCTTTTGAATGGTGCGCCGCAGATGCCGCGCGCCATAAGTCGGATCATAGCCCTTCTCGGCGATTAAGCTCTTAGCTCCTTGTGTGAGGCGTACTTCGATATCGCGTTCTGCAACGCGAGCGAGAATTTTTTCAAGCTCGATATCGACGATCTGAATAATTTCCTTTCGATCCAGCGGATTGAAAATCACCGTTTCATCGAGGCGGTTGATAAACTCGGGATTAAATGTCTTTTTGACCTCTTCGTTGATGCGCTCTTCCATTTTTTCGCGAATTGATTTTTTATCTGATCGGCCAAACCCCAGGCCACCTGCATTTTGCAGATCTTTGGTCCCCAGGTTGGATGTCATAATCAAAATGGTATTTTTGAAATTTACCTTGCGCCCAAAGCTATCTGTCAAACGCCCTTCATCCAATACCTGCAAGAGGATATTGAACACATCGGGATGAGCTTTTTCAATTTCATCGAGCAAAACCACCGAATAGGGACGCCGGCGCACTTTTTCCGTTAGCTGTCCGCCCTCATCGTATCCCACATAACCAGGTGGTGCACCCACGAGCCGAGATACCGCAAATTTCTCCATATATTCCGACATATCTACGGTTACGAGAGCGTCTTCATCGTCAAACAGATACTGTGCCAGCGCTTGCGCCAAATACGTTTTGCCAATACCCGTGGGACCCAGAAACAAAAACGTGCCGATTGGGCGATTGGGATCTTTGAGACCTGCGCGCGTGCGCCGAATGGAGCGACACACCGTAGAAACAGCTTCTTCTTGACCGATCACGCGCTTTTGTAACTCGGAAGCCATGTTGATCAGTCTTTCGGACTCGGCCTGTGCCAGCCGAAACACGGGAATGCCCGTCATGCTCGAAATCACTTCGGCAATGTGTTCTTCTGTCACATCTACCACATCATCTGTTACCTGTACTTCCCACGCCTGGCGCATATTTTCGAGTTCGCTTTTGAGTTCTCGCTCGCGGTCGCGCAAGCTGGCCGCCTCTTCAAATTGCTGATTTTCGGCAGCTTTATCTTTTTTTCTCGTAATCTCGCCAATAGCCATCTCTATTTCTTTGATCTCTTCGGGGGGGTTGAGACGGGACAGTCGCACCCGCGCTCCCGTTTCATCGATCACATCAATGGCCTTGTCGGGCAAGTGCCGATCGCTGATATAGCGGTCGGCCATTTGCGCCGCTGCTTCGATAGATTCGGGCAAAAAAGACACTTTGTGATGTGTTTCATAACTGTCTTTTAGTCCCTTGAGGATTTCAATGGTTTCATCCACTGAAGGCGCATCGACCACAATCGTCTGGAACCGCCGCTCAAGCGCGCCATCCTTTTCAATATATTTTCGATATTCGTCTAAGGTCGTTGCACCAATGCACTGCAATTCGCCGCGGGAGAGAGAGGGCTTAAACATATTAGAAGCATCGAGCGTACCCTCGGCACTGCCAGCGCCGACAATGGTGTGCAACTCATCGATAAAAATGATCACATTCTGGCTTTGTTGCAGTTCATTCATCACGGCTTTAAGACGCTCTTCAAACTGCCCTCGATATTTTGTACCGGCGACAATGCCACCCATATCGAGCGTGACCACGCGCTTGTCCAGCAAAATTTGTGGGACTCGCCGTTCCACAATGCGCTGCGCCAATCCTTCGATGATCTGAGTTTTGCCCACACCGGGTTCGCCTACCAGCACCGGGTTGTTCTTTTTGCGTCTGGCCAGCACCTGTGACACCCGTTCTATTTCGCGATCGCGACCGATAGTCGGATCCAATTTGCCCTGCCGCGCCAGATCGGTTAAATCGCGTCCGAAATGATCGAGGAAAGGCGTTTTGCTTTTTCTTTTTTCGCGCCTACCCGACGAAGATTTTCCCTGCAAAACGGCAATCACCTCCTCCTTAGCGGTTCTGTGATCTACGCCGAATGTGACCAAAATCTGTGCGGCAACCCCATCTTTATCTTTTAATAGTGCCAACAGCAGATGGCTGGTTCTCACGACTCGGCTTTTCATTTCTTTGGCTTCATTGGCAGCAATTTCGAGAATTTGCTTTGCACGGGGCGTAAAAGGCACTTCACCCATCGTCATTGAACTGCCAGAAGAAGCGACAAAATCGTCGATGGATTGCTTGATACTTTCGAGATTCAAATTCAGATTTGTCAACACCTGAACGGCCGTACTTTTGCCCCCGCGTATGATGCCCAGCAGCAAATGCTCGGTACCGATGTAATTGTGTCCCAGGCGCGCTGCCTCTTCGCGAGCGAGTTGCATGACCTGCTTTACCTGGTCTGAAAACATACTATTCATCGAATACTCCTCTTGCCTAACGAGAAATCTGGCGAAGCGCGATGTTCGATTTCCAGTATAACAGTTTATAAAAGAAAACTCAACACTGTTTCTTTTGGTCCCACACGCTTTGTTATTTAAGCAACGAGACGACCGTCTTCCATCTTGACCACCCGATCTGCGCGAGCGGCCAAATGCTGGTCGTGTGTTACAATAATGCACGTTTGATGTCGGGTTCTGGCAAGTTCCCATATTAGTGCGTGAAGCTCTGCACTGCGCGCGACATCGAGATTACCAGAAGGTTCGTCAGCCAGAACAACAGCGGGTTGTGTCACCAATGCCCGCGCAACAGCAACGCGCTGTGCTTCCCCGCCAGAAAGTTCGGAAGGCAAATGTGCAAGCCGTTTCTCCAGACCCACATCACATAGCAGTTTTTGTGCAGGCACTCGCGCTTCATCGGGCGAAACACCGGCAATCATCAGGGGCATCATCACGTTTTCAAGCGCGGTAAAATCGCGCAATAAGTGGTGAAACTGAAAAACAAACCCAATCTGACGGTTGCGAAATTTGGCGCGATCAGTATCTGAAAGGGCAAATATATCGACGCCATCGATGACGACCGTCCCTGAAACTGGATGGTCTAACCCGCCCATAATGTGCAACAAAGTACTTTTTCCAACACCGGAAGCACCAACCACTGCTACAATTTCGCCGCGAACAACTCTGAGGTCAACACCTTTGAGTACCTCGATGTGGGTATCCCCCATGACATAGTGCTTGCAAATACCTGTTGCGCGAAGCAACTTATCCATGGTCGTCAAGGCCCTCTTTTGGGCGCATGTGCGGAAACAGAATTGCGTCTCGAATCGAAGGCGCGTCTGCGAGCAACATGACCATCCGGTCAACACCAATGCCCAACCCACCCGTCGGCGGCATCCCGTGTTCCAGTGCCATTAAAAAATCTTCGTCGAGAACTTGTGCCTCGTCGTCGCCTCGATCGCGCAAGGTTTTTTGATGGGCGAACCGCTGCCGCTGATCAATCGGATCGTTTAACTCCGAAAATGCATTG
>JAJEAX010000110.1 GCA_022822565.1 Candidatus Latescibacterota bacterium | reverse complement strand
GCGCAAAGAAGCCGAGGGATGGTTCGATATCTCGACACTCAAAGAGCCATACCGCGTGGAAGGCAAAAAAACGATGGGCTATGAATTGGCCGAACAATTTGATTGGGAATTGCCAGAAGTCGTCATCTATCCAACCGGAGGTGGCACGGGACTGATAGGCATGTGGAAGGCATTTGACGAAATGGAACAAATGGGATGGATTGGGCCAGAACGCCCCCGCATGATATCCGTACAAGCCGAGGGATGCGCCCCCATTGTCCGGGCTTATAACTCAGGAGATGAACACGCCGAACCCTGGATCGATGCCGAAACAATCGCGGCAGGTCTGCGCGTTCCCGCTGCAGTAGGCGACTTTTTGATGCTAAAAGCCATTCGCGACAGCGGTGGATGCGCGCTCTCCGTCACAGATGAAGAACTGATGGCATCCGCATCAAAAATGGCTGCCGCCGTGGGTTCATTTCCCGCACCCGAAGGCGCGGCTACCCTCTCTGCCCTCGAAAAACTCATCGCACAAAACCTGGTTAGCGAGCGCGACCGCGTCGTATTGTTCAACACGGGAACGGGCTTAAAATACATCGAACTATTTGAGTCGAAACCACCGATGAACACAGATAGACACAGATAAAAGGCGTTTGTTTGGGATAGGCAACACCGCAACCATCCGTGTTCATCCGTGTTTATCTGTGGTTGCTTATTGCATCTGCAGCCGCGTACCCACTTCTGACAGCACCTTCGATAGTCGGTGGCAATCCAGTGTCAGTCCAATCGCCCGCGAGAAACAGATGGGGATGTGATGTCCGGGTTTTGGGCACTGCATAAGAAAGTGGCAATGCACAAGTCGCCGCGTGCTCGCATATCACTTTGGCGTGTAATACCTCGGCACGCCTACTTTCGGGAAAGACCTGATGAAGCTCTTTACAAGCAAGGTCAATGAGATCATCATGTGACAGATGTAAAAGATGATGCGCCGCAGATGCGACCATAGAGAGAAAGCCCTCAGAAGCGCGGTCGTAGTCGCCATAGAGCACGGGCTTGTTAAAAACCCATTCCATTGTCGTGCCGAGCAAACCGCACATCGGTTCACGCATGAAGGCCCGATCAAACCACAAATTGACGGAAAGAATCGGCGATGGTTCGTATTGACAAAGCGTGTGATGGAGTTCGGTAAAAGTCCTCGCACAAATCATTCTGGCGAGCTGCAAGGGAGGAACCGCTGCAATACACATATCTGTATCTATCACATCTCCCGAGCGGGTATGAATGTGAACGCCAGAAGAAGCAGGCACAATAGATGTCACGGCTTTTCCACACAGAACTTCACCATCCCGTTTTGAGATGTAGTCCCGTACACGATTCTCAAACAAGCCACTCAAACCCATCCGCGCATATCCCAACCGCGCGCCATCCGGTTCGCCCAAAAAAGCCTCTCGCAACACAGCCTGAAGATATCGCGCACTGGCATTTTGCGGTCGCTGGTTAAGAGCCGCAATACAAAGCGGGTCCCAAAAAGCCTTCCGCATGCGCGGTTTCTGGCCGCAATAGTCGAGCCAGGCATCCACCGTAAGACAGGCATCGAGATCTTTGTGTAACTCCGCCACGACCTTTCTCAACGGCGGAATATCTGTCCAGCGAACCGCGCCAAATCGCAAAAAGCCCAATAGCAAATTTAGCGGCACGGGCAAAAAGGACGGAAACCTCAATGTGTACGCACCATCAACGGCGTGGCGAAAATCTATCCTGAACTGAGATTGAAACACCACATCATCGCGCGCACCAATCCGATCGAGAAAATCGAGCGTCTCTCGATAGCACTTCATCAACAGATGCTGCCCATTGTCAACCGTATCGCCCGTAACGGGATCTGTAAACGAAAAGGTGCGCCCCCCCAATTGCTGCCGCCGCTCCAAAAGTGTAACGGGATACCCGGCATCACAAAGGCGGACACCCGCTGCAAGACCAGCAAATCCCCCCCCGATTATGGTCACGCGATTCACAATCACCCCCAGGCGAAACGACTACCCAGCCAATAGCGCAGCGCAATGCCCAGTTTGTGCAAATTGTTGAGGCGAATAGACGTGCCAAAAACATCGTAGTTGACGCGCTGGATCTTCACGAGCAACTGGGCATAAATTTTGCCCATAATCTGTGCTGAAAACATGGCGGACCGGTCCTCGGCGGGAAGTAATTCTTCGGCTTTTTGATAATAGCCCCACGCACGTTGCGCTTGAAACGCCATCAAATCGATAAACGCGGCATTGTAATCTCCCTGAGCCAGAGCCTTTTCCGTATATCCAAATCGCGCCATCTCTTCCTGCGGAAGATAAATGCGGTCCTGTTGCCAATCCGTATGCACATCTCGCAATATATTCGTCAGTTGAAGCGCGAGACCCAGATTGACGGCGTATTCGCGGGTCTGTGAATTGCGATACCCAAAAATTTCAATACAGATTAACCCCACAACCGATGCGACCCGATAACAGTATTCGCGCAACTCGTCAAACGTATCATACCTGTTCTTTGTCAAATCCATCTCCACACCCTCAATAAGTGCCAGAAAATGCGCTTTGGGAATGGGAAAATCCCGCAAAACAGCCTGCAGATTCTGTGCAATTGGATGGGTGGCACTGCCCTTATAACAGGCGTGGAGTTGCTCGCGCCATGCATCCAGGTGATACCGCGCCTCTTCTGGCGAAGCCGCATCATCCACAATATCATCCGTATGCCGGCTAAACGCATACGCCGAAAAAATGGCCTCGCGTTTTTTGCGCGGCAAAAAAACAAAGGCATAAAAAAAATTGGTCTGCGCGCCCCGCACAATTTTGGCAACGTGTCTTTTGAGGTTCATGCGCCAGAGCCTTTAAAAAAAAGCGTCTTGAACAAAAGCGCGGGCAAATCGCGTTTTGTAACCGTGGGCCGTCGATGAAAAACATCGCAATCGTTATCGCGAATCTTTTTTAGAATATGCATACCGCCCAAACAGGTCAATCGCAGTTCAAAACGCAATCGCCCCCTCACCATATCCAGCAGGGGATAACCCTCTGCAAAAAGAGCCTGTGTACGATTGATAAGATGATCCATAAGCCTGCAAAATTGTGGCGTAACGCGCTGATCGCGCAAATCAGAAATCCCCACGCCAAACCGTTTGAGATCCTCCTGCGGGAGATACATGCGCCCGCGCGAAAAATCAATCGCAATATCCTGCCAGAAATTGGCGAGTTGCAGCGCGCTACATATCGCGTCAGAATGCCGCGCATAGTCCTCACCGCGATACCCAAACAGATGGAGTATAAGCCGCCCCACGGGATTGGCAGAAAAAGTGCAATACGCCAGCAAATCCCGATAAGTCTGATGGCGATTGGTCGTCACATCCATGCGAAAAGCCGCGAGCAAATCCCTGAGCAACTGCACGGGCAGGTCATGCACGCGAATCGTCTCCGCAAGCGCCGTAAATATCGGACCAACCGGGTCTGAAAGACACGCATCGAGCCGCGCTTCCCACTCCTCCAGATGATCGAGCCGCTCCTGCACCGTCAAACCCGGCTCATCGGCAAAATCATCCGCCGTACGCGCAAACGCATAGATACTATACACATGGGGCCGCACGCGTTTGGGAATAAGCACCGAGCCAACCGGAAAATTCTCATAATGCGCGCGGGTAAGTGCCTCGCAATGGGCATAAGCCTCTGCAATCGCAATCCCGCGAGTTTTGTATGCAGTCTGTGACATAAGATGAAGATACGACAGGGGAATGGGAAAATCAATATCTTGACTTCTACGGCAGAAAAAGAAAACACCCCAGCATCGTTGTGCCGGGGCGTTTTTGTGTCAGATAAATCCAATTCCCAATAAACGCGCCATGTCTCTGAGGCTAAGAACATCAATCAGAACGGGAACTGTACGCTTGTAAGATGCGACGTTCTTTTGGTTCGCTTACCGTGACGGATTCCTCGCAATCTTTAATGATTTCGTCCAATTCCCTTGCAACTGCATGCATATCGTCACCATGGCAACCACCAAAGAACAATCTTGGACAGGTTCCGACATAGCATTGATCAATTTCTGACCATTTTACTGCGCCACCATATTTTGTCGTCATTGCCATATTTAAGCCCTCTTAATAGCGTCTTTTACAGCTTTTTCTTGATAGGGTTTTGCATCACTACCGAGGTCCCCTGAAATAATAACCGTGTTTTTATTGCCCCGCCTAAATTTTCGATGGCTACCTTTTCCAGCACCGGGAATCGGTACAAACCCATTGCGCTTTAAGTCGCGAATAAGTTCTCGTATCTTCCTTGGCATAAAAGGTCTCGAAAACTACAAAATACGATTTCGTATCAGATCAAAAGTAGCCTATCTCTATGGGTCTGTCAACACCCCTGGCAGATGTGGCATCGCTCTGCGGTCATCAAAACAGCACCGCAACCCCCCTGTTTTGAAGGGCTGGGATATGCGTGTTAATTGATGTAGCATTCAGGGGATTGCCCCTCACCTGAACTTGGTCTCCACTGCCCAATCCCGTATTTGCCACCAATGGAGAGAGGTCTGAGATTGAATTGTTGTTAAGAGCCAGTATGAACAGATTGGTCAAGTTAGACAGTGGTGAAATATCCGTAATTGTGTTGTTGGTAAGAGTCAGTGCGAGCAGAGTGGTCAAGTTAGACAGTGGTGAAATATCCGTAATTGAATTGTTATCAAGAACCAGTCCGAGCAGACCAGTTGCAAACTCCAGTCCGGTTAAATCGCTGATATTCGAGTTGGGTGCTTTAAGGTCGTACAAGCTCGCCATCTCTGCCCTGGTAATCGGCGCACCACTTGCCTTGCCCAGACTATCCTCAATAACAGACCGCAGATTCATATCTGGAATAGAAACCATCTCCTCATCGCCACCATCAGAAGGAGACACTGTTTGACCATAGCTACCTATAAGAATCCTCAAATCGCCCTTTGCAATCACGCCATCCCCATCCAGATCGTATTCCGTACGATAATTGGCTTGACCTTCCCGAGACCCATACACACTGATTAGAAGCCGAAGATCGGATTTATCGACAACACCATCCCCATCAAAATCAGGAGAAGGTGTGGCATTAAACGCGATCACCTCTGTCGTTGTGATATCATCAGACGGCATCGGGCCTTCAGCAAGTATGACTCTCTTAATGCCAATAGAAAATTCTCGACCCGTTACATCCACTGCGGTAGTGAACTCTGCCCGGGCTAAAAAACCGGACTCAGACAAAGGGGCAGGCGGAATAACGGCTAAGGCTGTACCAGTCGCATCGTCTGAAAGAATAACCGGAAAGGTGCTGCTCCTGGCCTCGACATAGGTCAAAACAGACGCCTCAAAGTCAAATTCGATTTGCATGCCCTGCAGCGGTGTGGTCACACCTGTTGCAAAAACTTCAACCGCGATTTTTGTGCCCTGCCCAGACACTGTGCCTGAAGTGACGCCATCATCTCTCTGATCGCCTGCTCCCCCATCGGAAATCAAATCAAGCGACAAAACAGCATTCGCATTGGGACCAGCAGTCGCCTGGCCTGCAAATATCAACAGAGCTTTGTGTAGATAAAATCAAGAACACCAAGCTCAACGGACTCTCTGGATGTGTAAAATTGCCTGGACAATATATCGCTATAATTAGAGTGGACAAGTTTTTTTTAAAAAATAGCCGAGATAGTTAGTCAGCGGCAAAAGCGTCTTGCAAGTCTTTAGCAGTGATAAAAGACCGTGAGCTTGCATTTTACAGCGTGCGTATGTATCTTTGCCAGCGAACAAACCCTTCTGGATCGCGGCTAAAACCTCGCCGCGATGACGGCAAAACCGACGACCAAAACCAAAGGAAAAAATAATGTTTGAATCCCTGACAATGGCCCCTGCGGATCCCATTATAGGATTGACTGAAGCATTCAAAAACGACCCAAATCCCAACAAAATAAACCTCGGCGTTGGCGTGTACAAAGACGGTGACGGCAACACGCCGATATTTGCCTCTGTCAAAACAGCGGAAGAACGCCTTTTAACACACGAAGACACCAAAAATTATCTCGGCATAGAAGGCGACGAAGCGTATAACAAAGCCGTCCAGGAACTCCTCTGGGGAACAGATCACGAAATACTCACCAGTGGTCGCGCGGGAACAGCCCAGGCACCCGGCGGCACGGGCGCATTGCGTATTGCCGGTGACTTTATCCATCAGCACTATCCCCATGCCCGCGTATGGCTGAGCGACCCCACCTGGGCAAACCACCCCAAAATATTTGAATCTGCCAGTGTCCCCACAGAGACCTACCGCTATTACAACCCCACATCTTTTGGCCTGGACTTCGACGCACTCATCCAGGACCTCGGACAAATCCCCGCAGGCGATATGGTCTTGCTACACGGATGTTGTCACAACCCGACCGGCGTCGATCCCTCCGCCGAGCAATGGGCACAAATAGCCGACATCATTGCCGGTCGCGGCATCATCCCACTCGTTGACTTTGCCTATCAGGGCCTGGGCAATGGCCTTGTAGAAGACGCCGTCGGCCTCCAATCACTCAGCCGACCCGGCTGCGAACTCCTCGTCGCCAGTTCCTTCTCCAAAAACTTTGGCCTGTACCGCGAACGCACGGGCGCATTGACCCTCGTCGGAAAAAACGCCACCACCGTTGAAAAAGCGATGAGCCACATCAAAATCTGCATCCGCACAAATTACTCCAACCCGCCATCGCACGGCGCACAGGCAGTCGCAACAGTCCTCAACGACCCCGACCTGCGGACACAATGGGACGGCGAAGTAAAAGCCATGCGCGACCGCATCAACACCATGCGCACCCTATTTGTAGATACCCTCGAAACAAAAGGCGTGCGGCGCGACTTCTCCTTTATCGCACACCAGAGAGGCATGTTCTCGTTCTCCGGATTGACCTCCGAGCAAGTAGAAGCATTGCGCGAGCGATATTCGATATACATCGTCAGTTCGGGACGCATCAACGTAGCGGGCATGACAAAGGATAATATCGGGCCGTTGTGCGAAGCGATCGCGGAAGTATTGGGAGATTAAGGAAAAAAATAAACGCAACCACCGATGAACACCGATGAACACAGATTAAAGGCAACTATCAGCCATCAGCGCACAGGTGTAGCACACACAACGACAGTAATGACAAAAACCTTCTGGATCGCGGCTAACACCCTGCCGCGATGACGGGCGGGTTTCGAGCGGGGTACAACTGCGAAAGCAGTTCAACCCGCCCCTACAGTACGGGCGAAAAATCTTTCGCCCCTACGGATCTACCTTGTCCAACGCAGCTAAAAAATTATCTAACGTATCGGATTGATCCAACACCTCATTATAACGCGCCACCCGCTCTTTATCCACCAATAATTTCATATCCACTGCATGCTGGCGGCCATTGCGCTTAAACACAATGCGATCCCAGTTAATCGACGACACATAATCGCCGAACTTCTCCAAACTGCGCCCTCGAAAATACGCCCGCGTGCCCGAAGGCGGTTCCGACATCGCCGCAGCCACCTCATCATCGCCCACCAGACGCACCATCTGCCCCTGCGACTCCAGCAAATAATACAACCCCGCATCCCGATCCACATTGCTATACTCCAGATCCTGACTCTGCATCCAGAACAAATCATCGGGATTATCCCACGCCAGATTCTCCGCCTCGCAAAAACTATCGATCAACCACTTCTTCGTCACCCAATCGCACACCCCCACCAGATCCATTGGATCGCGGCTCAACTTCTCCAACACATCGCGCCACGCCGACAACACCCAATCCGTCTCTCGATCCCGCCCGGCAAACTCGCGCTGTGCCAAATCCAAAAACGCACCCTGAATCTCAACCGCGGGAACGAGGCGATGGCCGGGACCCTCCACCTCAACCAACCACGCATGCGACTGATCCCGGGCGATATTCTTCATCGCCGCAATCGGATCCTTCAGCCGATAATCCGGCAAACAATCCGCCTCAATCAAATCGATCACCAGCGCCGTTGACCCCACCTTGAGCGCCGTCATATACTCCGACATATTGGCATCGCCCACAATCACATGCAACCGCCGATATTGCGCTGCATCTGCGTGGGGTTCATCGCGCGTATTCACAACCGGACGCTTGTGCATCGTATCCACACTTGCGATCACCTCAAAAAACTCCGCGCGCTGCGACAACTGATAAATCGGCGCGCGATCCGCCCGCTCAACCCCCACCTTGCCAGCCCCGCAAAAAATTTGCCGCGTGGGGAAAAACAACAACAACCCCTGCAATATACGCTCGAAAGGCACTGAGCGATCCATCAAATAATTCTCGTGACACCCATAGCTATGCCCTTCAAAATCCGTATTGTTCTTATACATCCGCACAGTGCCCTGATCGAGCATCTCCGTCCGCCGCTGCGCGCAAATATCCACAATGCGCTCCCCCGCCTTATCCTGTGCCACAAGCTCGAACAAACTTATGCACTCACCCGTCGAATACTCTGGATGCGTATGATCGTTATAAAACCGGGACCCATTGTAAATAATCAAATCGCTCTTCAATTCCTTAAACGGAATTTTCCGCTTGCGATCCTGTTGCATAAGCTCCTTTTCATCGGCATCATTCAACAGATTTTTAACTTCAAACCCCCGCTCATCCCGACGGGGGTTTTCCAGCCGATAATCCCACAATGGGACAAACTTACCCTGCTGATAGCACCGAATCAACTGCATTGACTCCTCCACCACATCGACCTTATCCACCTCGTCAATTGTGATTCCGTATTCTGTTTCTATACCGAATAAGCGCGTCATATTATCTCACAACGCCATAGGGCGAGGCATGCCTCGCCCCTACGTGTTCCATCTGCGTCTATCTGCATCCATCCCTGCTTACACCCGCAGGGACATGCCTGCGGATCACACCACGCCGTGCCTTGAGGTGCGTCGTTCTCGCCTGGGCTTAATCGGTGCTGCGCGCACCACATTTTCCGGATCGTAATCCAGCAACTTCAACCAATCCTCTGTATTATCCGTCGGCGGGAAAATCTCATTCTCGCTATACTCCGTCTCAATCCCCGCGAGCAAATCGTCAAAACCAATCCCATCTTCCGCGCCAGAAGCAATACACCGCTTAATCGCAATCTCCTTCGCACGCTGCGCAATAGACTCGAGAATTGCCCCACTACACAGATCTCCGCGACTCAACACTTCCTTCCGACCGCTTCTAAGCGTCACCTCCAAAAAGCGCGTATCATCGCGCCTAACATATATCTCTGCAATCGCGCGCGCCACCAGATCGTCAACTGCTGATCGCACATTGCCATCATGCGCATTTAACGCAGCCTCTGACAGCGGCAAATCAGCCGTCAAATAAATACCCAAAATCTCGCGCGCCGCATCCATATCCGGTCGAATAACCTTGATCTTGCGATCAATACGCCCCGGGCGCAAAATCGCCGGATCGATCAAATCGGGACGATTGGACGTCAAAATAATCACCACATCTTGCAGGGACTCGATCCCATCCATCTCGGAACAAAACATCGGCACAACCGTATTTGAAATATTGTGCGACCGAATTGCCCGCCGCGTCCCCAAAACCGACTCTGCCTCGTCGATAAACACCACCGGCAAAAACCCCTCGCGCCGCTTCTCGCGCGCCTGGGAGAAAATCTCGCGCACCTTGCGCTCCGACTCTCCCAACCACATATTCAAAATCTCAGGACCCTTAATATGCATAAAACACGCCTTGAGATTCAGACCGTCTTCCTGCACCTGCCGCTCCAGATTGTAAGCCGTCGCCTTCCCAATCAGCGTCTTGCCACACCCCGGCGGACCGTACAACAAAAACCCCTTGGGCGTACTGTACTTGAACCGCTTAAACAACTCCGGATGCAACACCGGCATCTCAATCGTATCTTTAATCGCCTGAATCGCATCCTTTTGTCCACCGATCTTCTCCCACGGCAAATCGGGCACTTCCTCCAGATAAAAATCCTTAACCTCGGAATGCGGCATCTTCTCCAGCGCCACGCGAAAATGCGGATCGATACGCACCTCTTCGCCCGCCTTCAACGCCTCGGCCTCCAGATCTGCCCCTCGCAGCAAAACATGCGTCTGCGAACCGTGCTCTTGCCCCACCTGCAAACGCCCATCGTCCAGCACATCGACAATTTTGCCCACAGTCCCCGACGGAGACTCGCCCATATCGCCCACCACGGCAAACGCCTCATTGACCAGCACGCGCGTCCCCACCCTCAAACTGCGGTCATCCAACCGCGAATCCACATTCGCATAATACTCCGCCCCACCCACCGTGAGATACGCCACACCATTCTCCGGCGGTGCCAACAGCGTCCCCACCCGATTGGCCGGCGCCGTCACCTTCTCCAGCGCCCCTTCCAGTTCCACAATCGTGCGCCTCGCCTCTTCAAACGTAATCTCATCTTCCTGAAGCTGTCGGCGCAACTGGTACAACAGGGGCCGCCGTCGATCCGTCTCATCCATCGTCATCAAAATCTGATCGATAATCGACAACGACTGAAACGTATGCTGCATATCCACATAGTCCTGAAGAAAATCTTCAGGTGACTTTCTCTGACGATCAGAATCGTTGGTATTGATGGCTCACCTCCTGATCAGGATTCGCAGGATTTAAGGATGAACAGGATGAAAATCAAAGGCAAAATCAAAACCTTCTGGATCGCGGCTCAAAGCCTGCCCCTGTATGCTTGAAGCAGGGGCCGCGATGACAAACAAAACTGCTGGATGACTTCGTTGTGCTACGCGGATTCGGGATGTTCATCTATGGCGTCAACATAGACGCGATATCTTTCGGCAACTGAACACCATGTCGCCGTTCAAATGCCGCAACACTTTCGTAATTTTTGTGAAATGCCACAATAATATTCATACCCATCTGCCTGGCAAAAGTCAGGTCTGATCTCGCGCTTCGCCAATTTTGCAAGATCTGCCCACACAGACCGCGATTGAAATAGGCCAGAGCATAATCCGGGTTCAGCTCTATCGCCTTGCTATAGTCTGCGATAGCACGGTCATATACGCCTTTACCGCGGTAAGCAGAGCCGCGATTGAAATAGGCCTGGACATATTTTGGTTTCAGATCTATCGCCTTATTCAAATCCTCTATAGCACGATTATACGCACCGGCGATCTGGTAATCAGAACCGCGATTAAAACAGATCAGGGCACGTATAGCGATCTCTCGTCGTTTTTCACGCGCCTCTATTCCGGGATAAATTTTGACTGAATCTAATGAAATTTCATTCATATCAGTTTGATAATCAAATTCCCTGTCTGCTGTAGTACTCATCGCGCAAACTCCCATCAGCATCAAATGCGGTGATCAAACGATAGAGCGGTAAATCTTCTTGAGATGCAGAATAGACCACAACTAATACCCGACCTGCGGCAGTTGCCCCTATCCATCTGGACCGATCTTCATATCCTGATAGATCCGAAACCTCAAATCCATTTGGATCATCAAATGCTGCAACAGCCTCATAAAACTGAACCTGATGCTTCTCCTGGACTTCTCGATATTTGTTTTGGTCCCATACAAATCCGATATCCATCTACACCCCCACCCATCCTGCCCATCACTGGATACAACCACTGGATCGCGGCTTAAAGCCTGCCCCCCGTATGAAAGCACTACGGGGCAGGCTCTGTATGCTTGAAGCAGGGGCATACCGCGATGACAAGCTTCCCCTTCCCCCTTCCCCTTCCCCCTTCACACTTCAACCAAGAATACCATATCTCAAAACCCATGTCAAGGATGGACGGGTTGGAAACCCGCCCCTACTCCTTTTCGAGTTTCTCCAACTTGCGCTCCATATCGATCTTAACCTCGGCGACAATATTGGCAATCGGATCCTTCTTCCCCGCCTTAATAACCGTGGGCTTCGTGATATCAAAATGCATCTTGTGCTCTATCACCAGCCCGCGCGTCGCATCGATCACCCACGCCCCCCCGCCTGTACCCTTCCCATTGTAATACAAAGACGCCGCACTCACCTCAATCCACCCCGCGTACTCCACCTCACTCTTTTCATCGATATGCACCTCCACGTTCCCCTTTGCATTCTTGATATTCTTCACCTCATAAGTACTCTTAATTTTAATCTGCGAATCGCGCCCCAGCATATCCATACTCGCAAAAGGACGCCAAAAAACGCGCTCACCCGTCCACGTATCGCCCTTATTAACCGGCCCATCTGGCAAAACAGGCGCAAACGCGGGTATTGCCCCCTGGTACATATCCGTAATCAAATCCTGCCGATCCACGCGAAACGCGGGAAAATCTGGCTCGAACTTCTGCACTTTGCCCTCGGGCGTCACCTGCCAGGTAAAAACCCGATCATTAAACATATCAAACGTAAACGGAAACTGCTCATACGTCTGCTTCTCACCCAGAAAGATCGCTGCACTCGCCCCCTTTTTAATCTCAGCGCGAACCCCCATCACCCCTTCGGGAATCGTCTTCCCCGGCAATGCCTGGGGCACAACCACCTCTTCATGGCTGCGCCATTCATTATCTATAATCACGCGAATATGCCCGCTCTGCATCACAATCTGCTCGCCCAGATTGCTGTAATACTCCACCCGGAACTTGTGCTTATACCGCGCCTTGCGCCCCTCTGGAAACTTCAGTGCAAGCGCCGTGGGCTGTGCCCAACAATCGGCGGCAACACCGACGAGCAACCCCAAAATAATCGTTAATTTCCACATAAGCACCTCCGTCTGAATCAGGATTCTCAGGATGAAAGGATGAACAGGATGAAAGTCAAAGGCAAAATCAAAGGCAAAACCCCTGGATCGCGGCTACAACCCTGCCGCGATGACGACCAGCCTCCAGTCCCTCTTTTTTTTGCGTCCATCCCTGCTTACACCCGCAGGGACATGCCTGCGTCCATCTGCGTCATCTGCGGATTCTTCGCGTGCGCTTCACGCGCACGGGACGGCCATTCTTTTCTGCCGACTCCCATGCGGCCTCCGTCAACTGAATCACGCGCAAACCGCACACCGGCGGCACCTGAACTTCATCGCGTCCCAAAATCGCATCCACAAAATTTTGATCTGGACTCACAAACCGCGACGGCAAACTATCCGCATCCACCTCTACCGGTGCGCTGCCACCGTATTTGCACGTCACCTTCCCATTGCGAGAATAAATCGCCCCCTTTGTGCCCCAAATCGTAATATCCTCCCACATCCCCGGACCCGGACCTGTCCCCACAATAGAAAAATTCGCCAACGCACCATTCTCAAACACAATCGACAGCGCCGAATTGATATCCACCTCTGTATCCAGATAATCCATAAACGCCGACACGCGCATAGGCGCCTGATCCACCATCCACAGCACAATATCCAGCAAATGGCTCCCCGAATCATTCAACTGCCCCCCGCCCGACAGCGCCTGAACCTGTCGCCACTTCCCCTGTTGATTCTCATACCAATGCTGATCTTGCATCGCCTGAATAAACTGAACCTCTCCGATCTCCCCCGCCTGAATCTGATTCCGCATAAACCGAAACGTCGGCGATAGGTGCCGTTGATAGGACACCATCAAAACGCGATCCACCTCCTCTGCCTTATCCATCACCTGAAACGCGTGATCAACCGTACACACCATCGGCTTCTCTGTCAGCACATGCAGACCCTTATCCAGACTATCCATAATCTGTTCAAAATGCAACGTATGCGGCGTAGAAATCTCTGTCGCATCCATCTCCACACTGGCGAGCATCTCCTTGTGATCTGCAAACCTCGGCAACTGCTCTGCCTGGGGCACGCGCTCAAACAACCGCGCAAAACTCGCCTCACTCGGATCTGCCAGCGCCACAACCTCCACATCCTGCATCTTCATCAACCGCCCGATATGGCCGCCCATATTGCCACCACACCCGATCAAGCCCATTCGCACCTTCTCCATTTATGTCTCCTTTTAAATGCAACCACAGATGAACACAGATAAACACGGATAAAAGACGGCCGAGGCATGCCTCGCCCCTACAATCGGCCGGGTTTAAAACCCGCCCCTACACACACATCCTTCAACCAACATGCTCGAATATAGTTTCACATATATAATACCGCAATAACAAAAAAAAGGCCACTGGACAAAATGTCCAGTGGCCTTTTTAGAAAATCCTGGATCGCGGCTCAACCATGCCCCTGCATGCTTTAAGCAGGGGATCATACCGCGATGACGGGCGAGGCATGCCTCGCCCCTACAATAGGGCAACCACGAGCGATTTACAACGGGTCGTAGTTCAGACCCGTTCACGATTAGCCCTATTTCAACAACAGCATCTTCTGGAGCGCGGTATTTGGACCCGCTTTGATCTTGGCAATATAAACGCCACTACCAACGCTGCGGCCCATAAAGTCCTTAGCATCCCACTGGACACTATAACGACCCGCTGTATAATGCTGACTCACGAGGTGACGAATCTCCTGCCCAATCGCATCGTAAATGATAATTGACACATCTGCGTCAGAGGGCAAATCGTAGGAAATCGTCGTTCTCGGATTAAACGGATTGGGATAAACAGCCGACGCAAATTCTGTGGGCATAATGAAACGCGCGCCCAACAGCACCTCGATCGGATTTGAACGGTTAATCGTCCCATCCAGATCAACCTGCTCGAGAACATAATAAACGATCTCAGCAGCCGGAAGGCTCGTATCCTCAAACATATAATCCATCAACTGATCGGTCGTACCGGCACCCGCTATGAGCTCGCTGACCACCTCGTAGGTCTCACCATCCGTACTGCGAAGCACGCGGAAACCCGCATTATTGGTCTGCGAAGCCGTGGTCCAATTGATCAGCACGCGGTCTTCAACCACTGAGCCGACAAATGACGACAACTCAATCGGCACCTGCTCGGTAAATTGAATGGTCACTTCAACCGTCGTTGTACCATCTGTAGCCGTCACCTTCACAACCGTAGAAACATAACCAGCGGCAGTGATTGTCAAAACGCCATTTGCCTCTGACCACTCAATCGTAGATTGCGGATCATCGCCCACACCGGATAACTGCTCCACCGCGAACGTAACCGTAGCCCCTTCGGGGAAGCGGATAGGCGTAACCGTAACATTCACAGCATCACCGCGCGGGATTGTAACAATGAGACCAGGAGACACATCCAGATCCGGGCTGTGGTTGTACAGCACCGGTGCGGGATTCATCAGCATCGTCTCTTCGCCGGAAGCGAGAACACCTCTAAACGACTCGACAGAAACCGTAAACGGCACAACCTCGGCACCCGTCATCAGCTTCAGCGTGCCCAAAAAACCACCATTGGACAGCATCACAGCTTCTTCGGCACCGACATCAATCTGATTACCGGACATACCCAGCAGCGTCATACCCTCAGCAGGGTCAAAACCCGTAATCATCGCCGCAGAAGCCGGATCAATGGCAAAAACGATACTCGCACCGCCGAGGCCGCCATCTACATCACCTGCAAACACCTCAATAGCAATCGCTTCATTGGCACCGGCACTGGCGGCAAGCATACCATCATCCATCATATTCATCATGTCCATGCCTGCGGCATCTAAGGCGGGAATGCGCTGCTCGACAAATTTGATGGAAACTGCCTCGGTCGTCGCCATACCATCACTCGCCGTCACCGTCGCCGTTGCCGGACCACTCGCCGTCAGCGTTAGCGTATTGCCATCTTGTGCGTGCATAATATTATCCATCATCATGCCCTGCACATCAAACGTAATCGTCGCATCCGCAGGGAAATTCACAGCCGTCACCGTCGCCGTACCCATACCACCTGGCGGCACCGGAACCGTAGTCGCACTTGCATCCAACCT
The DNA here is from genome assembly GCA_022822565.1 of Candidatus Latescibacterota bacterium. Taxonomy (GTDB): domain Bacteria; phylum Latescibacterota; class UBA2968; order UBA2968; family UBA2968; genus VXRD01. The sequence continues at coordinate 11,279 of JAJEAX010000110.1, read as the reverse complement.
GGGAACAGCATTGAAAGACAAGGGCGCCATCATCGCCGTGGTAATATTATCCGTATCTGTGGGATTGGAAGCGGGAGCCAGATTCACGACACTGACCCCAACGGTAAATTCGGAACTCGCCATCAAACCCTCTACAGGCGACAGCGTAACAGTCCCGAAATAATCGTTGGTCAAAGTACCTGAAGGAACAGCACCAAAAGAAACAGTATTCGCCGTTGTACCCAGCGCAAAAAATCCCGTAGCAGGAGCCGCGCTTTTGATCGTCAGCTTATCCGTATCAAAGGTTACCACACCACCGACAATAGGACCTGCCAGCCCGGAAATAAATATCTCAACGACAACATCGGTACCCGCAACTGCGGTACCCGATATATTGCCATCATTCATCTTATTGTCGCTGGCATCAATATCAACGCCTACAACAGCGTTGGCATTGGGACCCGCAGAAGCTTGCCCCACAAAAGCCAGCAACGCAAGAGCAGTGAAAAATAACAAGCCTTTTTTCAAAAACATTTGCAAAACTCCTTCGCTGAAAACTACTCCTTGTAAGTTCTGAGGGAAAATAGGTAGGGGCGAAAGATTTTTCGCCCCTACCAAAACGAATTACTTGAGCAGCATCAGCTTCCGCACATCCTGGAACTTCCCTGCCGAAATCTGGTAGAAATAAATCCCACTCGAAACCGGCATCCCGCGATCATCCATACCGTCCCAACGGACCTGATATCGACCAACCGACTGCGGTTCAGCAACCATAAGCGTCCGAACCACCTGACCCACCACATTGTAAATCTGGAGCGTCACATCGGCAGACTCGGCCAATTCATAACCGATCGTTGTTTCGGGGTTAAACGGATTGGGGAAATTCTGGAGCAGTGCAAACTCTGTAGGCGTCGTCTGAATATCCAGCACACCGCCAGTTAGTGGATTGGCGAGTTGGCTCGGATCGAAAACCAGACCATTGGCAATCTCGAACCGCGCATTATCTTCAAAATCGCGCAACACGCGGAACACCAACCGAACGATATCGCCATCGCCAGAAACCTCTGAGCCATTCACGATCGCATTCATAACGTGAACCTGCCCGGCCTCGGGCGACCAACCCCTCAACAGCGGAGTCTCGCCACCAGTTGACGCCAGCAAATCCTCAGTAGCTGGCACAGCTTCTACAAACTCGAACGTCTCAGCGTCGTAGTGCAGCACAAACCCATAACCCATCAGAGCCTGTACATTGGCCAGAGACACATCCACAAACATATTCTCGCCAGCCACCACGCGATCACTGCCCAAACGCAACAAGAGCTCGGCAGCCTCATTCACGCCAAGAACAGGCGTAACCAGAGATTTGCCAGCCGGACCTGTCGCTTCTTTGCCATAAGAGCCAAAGAACAGAATGAAGTCATCAAAATTAACCACCGTATCGTCATTCAGATCAGACTGAATAAAGACTCGCCATTCCTCGCGCGTCGTAGTGGCCTCACTCTTATTAAACGCCATCGTAAAGGCTATAAAGTCTTCAAAGTCAACCACCAGCGGCGTCATAGCCCCGTACCTGTCGAGCTTCACGACAAAAACGGGATTGCCATCGGCATCCACAAACAGCCTGCGCTTCGGTGCAAGCTCAACCACCAGAGGCGGTACAATCGACGTCATGTTGGTGCCGTCCATCACAACCACATCTATCAGCACCGCAGGCACGCCCTGATCAATCAGACCCTCGATCAAAACCTGGGGAACCGTTAAACTGGTCGAACCAGGAGGAAGAACCCCTCCAACCGCTGCGGTGACATCAATCGGCGGCGCTTCTGAACCGGCAATACTGGCCATAACCCTGTAGCCCGTCACATGCGGAATCATAATCGCGTGACCGCGATACATCACAGCATCCATACCGCCATCATCTGCGGACGCCGTCCAGGTAATAACCCCGGTATCCGCATCAGCAGCAACATCGGTCACAGCCGCAGGAGCCGTATCATCTACTGCACCCGCCATACCACCATCGTTTGCCAAGACAATTGGAGACGAAACAATGGGACCAAGATGACCATGATCTGTGCGGATATTCTGCGGCACAGTCACATCACCGACGAGAACACTCAAATCGGGATCCAGAGCCGCAAACACCACATTCTTCCTGCCGCCAGTAAGCGAATTAATATAATCAGCAGAAGGCATCAACATCTCGGCAAGCTCATTCTCGGTCAAAACCAGATTGGGATCAACACCCAAAAGCTGAACGATCGCCTGCACGCTCTCTTTGGAGAACACGCGCTTGCCAGCAGGCGTAATCATTTCCTCGCTCGACTCCTGTCCCGATTCAGCAGCAACGCCCCAACGCGTCGCATTGTTGTCCGTCACCGGAACAACCGCGCGCGTAATACCTGCTTCATCATTGTCCATCGCGTCAACAACCGCCCAGGACATCCACGTCGCAACCGGCGTATCGGTCGTCACCACATTGCCTTCGTCATCCAGCGCGGTATTCGTCATCACCTCGCGATAAATGCGATACTGACTCACATCGGCGTGATTTGCCGAATTGGCAAAACTAACCATCACATAATGACCGTTATCGCCTTCATTATCCTGCACAACCACACTGCTGGGTGCAGCGGGCAAAGCCTGCTCGAACGCAACCTCAACCGCAGACGTCGTAACGCCCGCGCCAGAAGCCGTCACAGACACAGTAACCGTGCCCGTAGCAGTCAGCGTCAGCACATTGCCGTCCTTCGACGCTGTGAGATTAGGATGACTCTCCGGATCCGGATCGACATTAAACGCAATCTCTGCACCTTCGGGGAAACCCGTTGCCACGACCATTGCCATAGCACTGGGAACCTCAGCCTGCGGAACCACGACAACATCCGGCGCATCTGACCCAACAGTGGGCATCGCCCGGAAGAGAACGCTAATCGCGTCAGTCGTCATGCCACCAGCAGAGGCCGTCACCGACACCTTCGCAGACCCCTCACCGCTCGCCGTCAACGTCACCATACCACCATCGGTATTGGCGGTAACCGTAGCGGTACCAGAAGTCCTGCTGATCATATAAGTAACAGCACCTTCCAGACCCGCTGCCGAAACCGTCACCGACGCTTCCCCACCTTCGGGGATAATAACATCAGCGGGATCGGGATCAGACGTCAGATAAGGATCGGGATTCGAGAACGTAATTGTCAGTGAAGCAGAATCCGTACCATCGGTAGCCGTTACCGTCACAGTGCCGGGATCAGCCGTCGTAATCATCACGCCGGAAGCATCTTCCACAGCCTGAAAATCGGTAGAAGCTGTATAAGTATATTTAATCTCAGCACCTTCATCAAAACCAACAGCCGTAACCGACGCGGAAGCTGGGGTGCCAAAATCTTCAAACATCACCGTTGTGCTCTCAGTTTGTAGTTCTGGCGGAGCCTTGGTAAAAACAACCGTAACCGTACCGAGATCAACGCCACGAGCCGTCGCAGACACCGTCACTGTGGCATCGCCCGTTGCGGACAATGTCACCGTGTCACCATCCACCGCACCCGCATCAGCGGGATCTACGGTGAACATAACCGCTTCACCCTGCGTATCCATCGCGGTCACCGTCGCCGTCGCCGTCTCGCCGTAGGGAACCTCAACCGCAGTTGCACTCGCTTCGAGGAAAGGCGAGAACGAATTGACCTTCAATGTACCACCCGACCCCGACGACACGGGCATTCTCATTCCCGTGGCAGTCAACACATTAAACGAAGAGGCACGGATAGCAAACGCGGATCCATCGTAATCGGCACCCGTCGCAAACGTCACAGAGCCAAAACTTCCGCCATCCAACACCATAGGCGGACTAATAAGCGTGATGTTCAGGCCATCTATGCCGCCCACAGGCACCGACACACCGGTAGCAGGCACCACATCTGTAAGCATCGCCGCCCCAGCGGGATCAACTTCAAAAGTTATCTCTGCACCAACGACCGCGTCTGTCAACCCATTAACAGCGACATCGACAACAATATCTTGAGATGCGCCAACATGGTTGACGTCATATTCGCCGTCACTCGTCAGAGAAACCCCCATCGGATAGACACCGAGATCGCTGCGACCCAACAACGCCAGCCCCACCTCGTTTACCTGTGCCAGAGCGTCATCGTCCAGAATCTTCGCCGCTCCCGAACCCGGATAATGGGCGCAAAACGCACTGCTCGGATCCGCCGTATTGCCATCACCGGCTGCGATCCGCATCTTGCCGCAATCCAGCGTTTCCCACCACTCGCCCACACTTGTATAGTTGCCGGCACCATAGATTGTCATCGCCGCTGCATTGACCAGCGCCATTGTCTCCTCATCCAGGTCGTCGTACATCTTCTGCGCCGCTGTCACCTGCTCGGGCGTAGCCATATCGCCAAACAACGCCGCCACCATCTCATCTGCCGTCAGCGCATTCCACCAATTCCTCGCGTAACCGAGATCGACATTAAATGAAATCGCTGCGGGAAGAGGAACACCAACAAGAGCATTACCATCAAGTGAAATTCCCGAAATACCGATAGAAAATTCCATATCTGTTACATCTGTAGCTGTGGTAAAGGTAAAAGACGCACTTGCAGGCACTGGTACCGGCGTGAGGGACAACAGGGAAGCCGTATTGCCATTGGTAATAATAAAGCCTGCAGGCCCACCCGTAAGCGTGACAATAGACATATCGATATCAAACACAATCTCTATGGCATTCGCAGATGCGGTGACACCCATCTGGGACACATCAACCGAAATTTCCGTGCCTGATCCAGAAACCGTAGCGGAGCCACCCTCACCAACCGCGAGCGACACCTGCGCAGAAGCCTGCCCTGCAAACATCAGCAATGCCAAAGCAGTCATAAACAAAAGACTTTTTTTCAAAAACATTACAAACTCCTATAGTTGAAAAATGGAATCGGGAAGCCTCAACAGGGAAACTTCCCGATCCATCGGCGAATTACTTGAGCAGCATCAGCTTCCGCACATCACTGAACTTCCCGTCTGCCGAAATCTGGTAGAAATAAATTCCACTCGAAACCGGCACACCTCGCTCATCCATACCGTTCCAGCGAATCTGATAGCGACCCGCATTCTGCGCCTCAGACGCGACCAGCGTGCGAACCACCTGGCCCAACACATTGTAAATCTGGAGCGTCACGTCGGCAGATTCGGCCAAATCGTAATTAATGGTCGTGTCCGGGTTAAATGGATTGGGGAAGTTCTGGTGCAAAGCGAACTCTCTGGGCGTGCTCTGGAGTTCCAGCACACCAGCGACCACCGCCGGATTGGAAAGCTGACTCGGGTCAAAGACCAGACCATCGGCAACCTCAAACCTGGCGTTATCCTCAAACTCGTACAACACGCGGAAGACAAACCGAACAATGTCGCCACCGCCGGAAACCGCCGTGCCATTATACAAACCATTGGCAACAGTAACCTGACCGTCGGCAACCACATGGTGGAACAGCGTCTCTCCACCTGTTGACGCGAGCAAATCCTCATCGGCAGAAGCCACACTCACGAACTCGAACTTATCCATATCGTAATTGAGCGTGAACCCATAGCCCATCACAGCCTCGACATTGGCAAGCGACACATCGACAGCCACAAACTCGCCAGCCACAACGCGCTCACTACCCAGACTCAGCGAAAACTCAGCATTCTCATTGATACCGGGAAGCAAAACGATAGGCTTCGTCGCAGGCCCAGTAGCTGTCCTGCCCCAGGAATTGATAAACTCAATGAAGTCGTCCACATTGACCATGCCATCATCATTGATATCGGCCTGGAGATTGTAATTATCATCGCCCGCGCTGCTGCCAAAAGCCATAACAAAGGCCTGGAAGTCATCCACGCCAACTGTCATATCGCCATCAGCAGCGATCAGATAAACGGGATCGCCATTGGCATCGGCATACGCCATACGCACCGGCTCATCAGGCATATCGGTAAATACCACGGTAAGCTCGTCAGCAGAATACTGACCACTCGCCGCTGACACCGTCACAGTGTCTGCCATGCTCCTGGTGATAGACAGTCCAGCATAGCCATCGGCATCTGCTGCTATTGCATCCTGATCTACGCCGTCAACCGTAAAGGTAACCATATCGCCTTCGTTAAAGCCCTCAGCGCGAGCAGTTACCGTTACGCCTTCAGCAGAAACCACAACATCATTACCCGCCTGATCCCCATCCTGACCGGGAACCCAGAGCGTAATGGAAATATCCAGAGGCTCCTGAATGGTAAGATTCAGACTACCCCTGTTATTTTCACTCCGATCATCATTATCCTCCAGGGACGAACGCCGTACCCTGGCCTGAATCGTCAGCGATGAACCAGAACTTGCAGGGGCTGTAACGGAAAGGCTGTGCCCAATCGAACCTACCCCCCATACCTCGCTCAAAAGTCCTACAAGAGGAGGCGTGGCTTGAAGTTGAATATCAACGCCATCACCATACTCAATGGCTGAATTCCCGTCATCCTTCAACCGGGTATCCAGAATGTTCAGGGAGTCGCCACCAGCGGTTTTAGGTGTTTGGTCAAAGAACGACTTCAAAGAGGGGTTACCAAACCGATCAACCGGAATCATCCGAAGGGTGAAAGTTCCCCAAACCGATGTCGCAGCTTCAACTACGCCATCTTCCCAGGCGGTTAGCTCAATCTCGGCAAAGTCGGCAGCATCAACGACAACATCTTCTTTGGTGCCCATAAAGTTCACAACACCAGCTCCGGTCAGGTCTTTGGCAACGAAAGAGAGGGTACCAGCGGCCTCCGACGCCACGAAAATCTTACGCGTGCCGATTGCCCAACCTGCGCCATCCAGCGTGGCAGAACCGTCACCATTATCCGTCACACCGCTACCCCAATAAGACACTGAGGAAGCAGCATTGCCATCGGAATCCATTGCGACGACCTTCACACCATCGTTGTTGTAGGTAATAGCCGGGCGAGTTTCACCGCTCAGACGTGTCAACATCGTATCAACCGCAGTAATCGTCAGCCGCAACGCCTGACCAGCAACCACAGAGTCGATTTTTGTATAATCGGCTGCCGCCTGCTTGCCTTTAGCCTTAGTATTGTCGCGAACTTCGGAAACAATCTCAAATCCGCCAGCATCCGGATTGTCGAGATCGTTATCAAACGATAAACCTATCTCCGGTTGATTCCCTTCCTGATCAGGATCAGCGTCACTGATACCAACATTCTTTGCAAGATCCCTGACATAGACTTGCAGGTCATAGGTCTCGCCATCTACGAGCGCATTGTCACCAATGAAGGAGACTCTGATATTCTCGTTCACCATAGACAACTGAGCTGCTGTGCCCGCTACACTGAGCCGACGATCACCTTCGAAACGAACCAGAATCGAATCCGCTTTTTCATTAATCTGGAAAACCGGATGTTGCGTCTGTTCCGAACCACCGATCTTGTTATCGTAATCTGCCAGGGCATCATTATTCGGGAACAAGTCAATAATCCCGGGAGCCTTTGAATCAAAAATCGCTTGACCATCAGGCGTACCCGTTCCCTTGTTACCCACAAGATCTTTTGCAACAACCTGCAGAGCAACATTTGAACCACCTACAGCCGCATCCTCTGCTGGATGCTTATTCTTTTTGTCATCGGCTGTCATCGGATTTTTCAGTGGAGGACCATCCGCTTCGGTTATATTGTAACCCACAAGATCCTCGCCATCCACAATACGTCCTGCAGGATCAGCATCTGCTGCCGCTTTAACAGTAAGCGTATCCGTACCAATGATCACCCACTCCGTAGTCGTACTTTCATCAATACTGTACTTCAACGGCTTGAGTGACTGTTCCCCAGAATCCTCCCCGAGAAATTCATAAGTCTGGGTAACCCCTGCCGTGAAACGCGCACTATCGGTAGCACTTGGCTTGGGATACGCAATTGTAATTTTCGGAGGCCTGGAGTCCAGTATGAAAGGAGGTGACAACGCAGTCTGATTGCCCTTGTTACCAGCCCGATCTTTAACAAATGCTCTGACCCGTGCAATCACATTGTCATCTTCGTAAAGGGCATTCTTCTTGAAATCCTTACCTGGATGATCCTGGATGTTTGCTTTGCGCTTAAACTGATTCGCAGTCACTTTCACTTCATCTGTCAGTGGATCGCCTGCAGAAGTGGCACTTATTACCGCCAAAGCCTGAATCGTCTTGGCATATCCACTTATGACCTGAGGTGCCACACTGGGGTTTCCGTTTGCAAGTGTCGCTCCGGCTCCGCTGGTGACCCAGACGGTAGTGCCTGGATTATCAGGATCATCAAACCCTTTTCCATCCCGACCAACAATCTCAAAATGCAAAGTGTTTTCTTCAAAGTCAGCAATATCCGCTGAGATCTTAAGCGTTTTACCAATCCCAACGACAGCCCCTGCTGTAGTAATCACATCTGGAGTCGCATCCGCCGCAAGGCCAGTAAGTGCAATAGGATCGCCATCGCCAATTTGAATCGTTATACCAGAAACGATAGTGCCAACAGGCGGAGTGGGATCAATTTTTATATGCTTCCCATCACCGACCTTATCTGGCAAGGCTGAAGGATTCGGGGGATAAATCGATGTCTCTGTATCCCGACTTTCGATTTTATTATTCTCCGTATCCACAGGCGTCAAACCAAATTCGGCAACAGCGTACACATATTCAAACGGACCTCCACCAGCGTTTAGATGGAACCTGAACTCAAGCTTATCATAGCTACCTGCTCCGACCCCCTTGGTATAAAACGCTTTGGTGTTGGCATGTGGTGCTACAACGCCGGTGGCAGTGCCCGCGGCTGCAGTGCCTGTCAACTCAGCCGATCTTATCCTGGGCACAGCCAAAGAACCGAGTTGCACTTGATTATCAATTGTCAAAGAATAAAGCTCGACATCAGCGGTCTTGCTCCCATCCTTGTCGGGATCATTAAACAATGAAACCTTAATGGAAGTAAACGCACCATATTCTTTTGCTAAACCATTTCTGCGGAGCACCTGAACCTTAATTTTATCCTTCCCGGTGGGTGCCCACGCATTGGCAGCAGGTGCAGCGATGACAACACGCATACCTCGAGGCGTTGCAGCATCATCAGCCACAAGTGCCTGATAATCTAATATCTTAATCGTCCTCGTGTCCTTAGGGTCATCAGCATCTGCACCATTCTCCTGAGCGGTCACCGTAACTGTTTCATCCTCAGTATCAGCATCTCCCTGAGCAGTTGCTGCGTCGCCAGAGGTGAAAGTGAAAACCAACGGACCCGTTACTCCAGATTTACTATTACGCCCCTCCGAAACAGTTACTGGTATGGTGATATCGGGAGCGCTATATGAATCATCAGCCCCAACGCTTACCACAACACTTATAGTGGAGTCCTGACCAACCGCTTTGGTCAGGGTTACGCCCACCGTTGCAGTCACGGTCACAGGGGTTGTAGTACTATCTCTCAGAGTGCTCTTATTAATCGAGAGAGTAATACTCTTTACATCAGCTTGTGCAAAACTATCTGGCACTCCGATGCCCACCATGAGCAATAGAGCTGCCAAATAGCCAATTGTTTTGTGAAAATTCATCCTATCGACCTCCTAAAAAAATGTCAGGATCGAATGATTGTTTGTTTACGAACGTTTTAATTCTACTACAAAACTGCATCCTCTCACGCTGCTCATCGCGCTGTTTAAGACCGGACCCCAGAACAGGGTGAGAGCCGCGACCTTTGCGGAGCATGCGAGAAGACCTACCAGATTCCAAATTTATATCCCTCCCTTCAACAGACTTGTTTTCATTTTCTTTAATTCCTTATCTAACAACAGGTTACAAATACTTTATGAACTCGCCATTTTATTCGAGTACCTCCTTCCAAAAGCACCCTAACACACACCATTGCAACATCCTTACAATAGCACTAAGGAGTAATGCGTTAGGAAAAATCAACACTCCTTCTGTTTTGTTTGATGTTTGATTCATGGGAACTGCTCCACCTTAAATATATGACGGGCTAATTATATGCAATCAAAAACATAGTGTCAAGCGTTTTTTCTCCGATAATGATATGATAATAAAAAAGAAGGGCAAAGGCAATCTGAATCAGGATTTTCAGGATGGAAGGATGGACAGGATGAAAGGCAAAGGCAAATACCGTCTGAATCAGGATTTTCAGGATTAGAGGATGGGCAGGATGAAGGCATCCGCAGGCATGTCCCCCGTATAAAAACACTACGGGGCAGGCTCTGCGGGTGTAAGCAGGGATGACGCAGATGACACAGATGAAAAGACAAAAGACGATCACGGATGAAGCGGATGAAAGGATGGACACGGATTAAAGGCAAAAGCGAAAGGCAAAAACCTCTGGATCGCGGCTACAACCCTGCCGCGATGACGAGCAAAAGCAGAGCACCGCTATTATAACTATGATGAAAAGGCGAAAGGCAAAAACCTCTGGATCGCACGGGAACCTGACCTATTTGGGGAGATTCATCAAAATGGTAATCGACGCGCCGAAAATGGCGATTAGAATGGTCAGGAGAAGTCCAATAATCCATTTCAAATGACTGGTCATGCGCCCTTCCATATTGTCCAGGCGCATATCCATATTGTCCAGACGATTATCCAAGTTGGTCAAATGAACATCAGGAAAATCGCTCATGCATCCAACGTTTGCTCAAATGCCTCAAGATTGGACGCCTGGATCGCCGCGCGGAGCAACTGCTTCAGGCGGTGCAAATCGCCAATCGCGGCAATGCGGGCAGACAGGGGATGCGCGTCGCTCAGGTCAAATCGAATCTCTAACACATCGAGAATATCTTCAATCGCGCGTTGCCTGCCCCCCTGCTCAATGCCTTGCTCAATACCTTGCTCAATACCTTGCTCAATACCTTGCTCAATACCTTGCTCAATGCCTTGCTCGATACCTTGCTCTATACCTTGCTCAATGCCTTGTTCGATACCTTGTTCAATACCTTGCTCAATACCCAGTTGCTTAATGTATTGTGCAAACGACGATTCGCGCATAATAGCGTCCATAAGACCCTCCTGTAATAGAATACGATTGATCAGGCTCTGATCATACTCTAACCCACTCAATATCATCAACCGACCCAAAAAGTCAACCTTTATTGATTCATCCACCCGCAGCGCATTCGTCGCGTCAACACAGTGATGTAACCACGCCTCTGAATCTATCCCAGCAGGATGTTTCATCAAGGGGACAAATGGAAACAAACCCGAAGGTCCGCCATCAATAATATCCTGTCCCTCTATCTCACCCAGCCGAATCACTGTGTAGTC
>JAJEAX010000308.1 GCA_022822565.1 Candidatus Latescibacterota bacterium | reverse complement strand
TCTAAAAGTGCTGAAGATAGGGTTTCGGCGAGGTCGATATCCGCCGGTATGTTAATCGCGCCGCGCCATGTCAATCCTCTGCCACTGCCGCGGTATTTCATGACCATAGGTTGTGCTGTTCGCCTGAGATCTCCCACGTATTTGGCGTGCATTTGCTCGAGATGCGCGACGATATATTCGATTGTTTCAACGGCTGCCCGATGGGTTGCACCACGAGATGCGATATTCTCGCGCTGCAAGGTTTTTAGCCGCGTTTGCAAAATTTTCAGGCGTGAAGACATCGCATCTGTGTGCCAAAAAGCCCGCGTTACTCTCAGCAGAAGTTTGTTATCTGGATCGCGCAATTCATAGCGCACACCTGCGCGTCCTTCGGGCAAATCCGCTGTTGATAAGGCGCAAGTGAAAGCGCGGACAGACGAAATTGATAGTGTGCGCTCGTCAACCACACCCTTCGTTCCTCGTAGCGATAGCCGCGCCGTATATTCGCCTGAAAGCGGCTGTCTCAGGGTGAAGAGGGGGTTCAGTTGCACGTGAAGCGTGTCGCCCGTGTTCGTGATGGTGCGATTTAATATCAGGTTGTAGCTTGCGGCGAGTTCTGTGCCTTCGCCAGAGCTACTGTCTCGCGTCATTGCCATAAATCGTATAAACAGGCGATAGGCGCGATAGTTGTCTTTTCTTTCAAAAGCAGCAAAAGCGGAATCCGATAGCGCCTGGAGATTGGGTGATACGCCTTCATCTGTTTTTTTCAGGCGGTTCAACGTAGAGCGCGTGACCACTGTAAATGCGCGGGCATCTTCCCAGGCGATATCGCCGAGTTGCTCGCCTTCGAGCAGGGTGATAGGAGGCTGGGCATGGCCTCTTGCATAAGTTCCTGCTATACAGAACAGACATATGCCACATATCGAGGTGTATTTTAAAAAAAGATGTGGGAACGAGATGGGCATAAGTGTCTCCTTTTTATGGATCAACAGAGTGGTGTACAACTGGCCGCCTATCAGGCCAGTTCATCATCCGACAAAATAAGTTGCCATTGAGAAAAACGCAAGGCTAAGGAACAATTCCGACTTGTGCGATGTGGAATCCCACTTTATCATGGCTCTGTCGCTACTATTGCCAATTTTATACAAAGGAAAAAATAATGACTACTATCAGCAAATTCATTGTCGCCCTACTGTTATTGCTTCCCTGTCCCATTCTCGCAGATGTTTCTCTGCCCACGATTTTTTCAGATAACATGGTGTTGCAGCGGCAAATTGCAATATCTGTGTGGGGAAATGCCAGTGCCAATGAAGAGATTACCATTGAGTTAGATACCCAGCGCGTGACGACCACAGCAGATGCAGGGGGTACATGGCAGATTTACCTGAGTCCTATGGATGCTGGAGGCCCGTATCAACTCACCGTACGCGGTGAGAATGTCATCACTTTTAACAATGTGATGGTGGGGGAGGTCTGGGTTTGCTCGGGACAATCCAATATGGCCTGGACTGTCAGGCGTTCTCAAAGTCCGGAGGAGGAAATCAAAGCGGCAGATTATCCCAATATCAGGCTTTTTACGGTTAAACGCAGTGCCGCTCAAAGGCCCGCGCAAGATGTTGAGGGCGCATGGAGTGTATGCGATACGGGTAGTGTCGGCAATTTTTCTGCGGTGGCTTATTATTTTGGGCGCCGCCTGCACAAGACCTTGAATGTGCCTGTTGGTCTTATCAATACATCCTGGGGAGGCACGCCGGCTGAAGCATGGACGTCATTGCCCGCGCTTCAAGTTTTGCCGGAGTATGCGCCGCTGGGAAAACGCTGGGCAGAACACATTTCAGCTTATCCAGAAGCTCAGGAGAGATTCCAGGCCAGGCTCGCAGTATGGCGTGCTAACACCGATAGCTTGCGCGCTTTGGGGCAGCGCCGCCCGCGAGCACCGCGCGGCCCGAATCATCCCCATCGCCCATCTGTGCTCTATAATGGGATGATCGCGCCTCTCGTTCCCTATGGTGTTCGAGGTGCGATCTGGTATCAGGGGGAATCAAATGCTGGTCGCGCGTATCAATATCGCGCGTTGTTTCCGGCGATGATTCAGAACTGGCGGTCGAGTTGGGGGCAGGGCGCGTTTCCGTTTTTCTTTGTGCAGCTTGCCAATTTCAGGCAGGTAAAAGAAAATCCAGAGGAGAGTGCCTGGGCTGAATTGCGCGAGGCGCAATTGATGGCGCTTTCATTGCCCAATACTGGTATGGCTGTGGCGATTGATATTGGAGAGGCAGATGATATTCATCCGCGGAATAAACAGGATGTTGGCTTGCGTCTGGCTCTGGGTGCAGAAGCTATGGCCTATGGTATGGATCAACCGCATTCTGGTCCCATTTATCGGTCTATGGCGGTTGAAGAAGACAAAATTCGCCTGCGATTTGATCACGCGTATGGCGGCTTAAAAGCCAAAGGCGATGTGCTCAAAGGTTTTGCGATTGCCGGGCAAGATCGCAAATTTGTCTGGGCAGAAGCAAAAATTGACGGTAGCGATGTGCTGGTCTGGAGCAAAGATGTGCAGCAGCCCGTTGCAGTCAGATACGCCTGGGCAGACAATCCGATTTGCAATTTGTACAATGGCGCAGATTTACCGGCATCGCCATTTCGCACGGATGACTGGCGCGGTATCACTGCCGACCGACAGTAAGTCCCACCTCTACAGGAGATAGAAATGAAAGCCGCACTTTACAAAGGTATCCGCGAAATCGAATGGCAAGATGTTGAATACACGCCCCCGGCACCGGGGTATATCACCCTGCAGACGAGAAGTTCTGGTATCTGCGGTAGCGATTTGCACAATTATTTTGGCGAGTGGAAACCCTCGCTCGAACGCGCCGCGGGGCACGAGTTGTGTGGTACGGTTGCCGAAGTTGGCGAGGGCGTTACGGGCATTGAAGTAGGGGATCTCGTTACTGCCGAATGTTTTTCGCACTGCGGTACATGTCACTACTGTGTTACAGGTCGCTACAATCACTGCGCCAATCGCAAGTGGTTTTCGGGCGAATCTCATGGTGGTTTTGCGGAATACACTACCGCACACGAAAATAGTGTCTTCAAATTGCCCGATATGACTTTTGAACAGGGTGCGCTTGTAGAACCCCTCGCTGTTGCGCATCGCGCACTTGCACAGGCAAAAGCGTCTTACCAGGATCGGGTTGCTGTGATCGGTGGGGGAACAATTGGGCAACTCTGTCTGGCGGTTGCCAAAGCAATTGGTGTGCGCGAAACGCTTATCACCACCAAATATCCGCAGCAGGCCGACCTCGCGCGCGACCTCGGTGCGGATCACGTCGTCGATATCGCGACGACCGATGTGAAGGATGTGGTTAAAGACCTCACCGATGGCATAGGGTATGACGCCGTTATCGAAACCGTGGGCACTGCGCAGAACTTTGATGATTCCATCGCTATATCGCGCCGTCATGCTATGATCGTTCTCGTGGCCGGTTATTTCAAGCCTCTCGAGGTTGACTTGCGCTCGATTGTCTGGTCCGAAGTCAATATCACAGGCTCCAATTGCTACGGTTTCAGCGGCATGCGTACCGATTTTGATGTCGCTATTGACCTTATTACCTCTGGGCGCGTGCAGGCTACGAAGCTCGTCACCCACCGCTATCCCTTCGCCGATATCGCCGAAGCTTTTCACACTGCTGCTGATAAAGAATCCGGCTGTGTGAAAGTGCATCTTGTGATATAAAAGGCGGTTCTATGGGCATTCGTCTCGGTATTGCTGGCGTGGGGGCATTCGCTCAGGGTTTTATTCCCCTGTTCAATGCACATCCAGATGTGGATCAGGTCGTTCTGTGCGATCTGGATGAAGAAAAACGCCAGAGTAATGCTGAAAAACACGGGATTATGCAGACTTCTCCCTCTCTCGATGATCTGTGTGATACCGATGTTGATGCTATCGCGCTTTTTACCCAGAACTGGCTGCATGGGCCACAGGCAGCGCAAGCACTTCGCGCGGGTAAACACGTCTATTCAGCCGTGCCACCGGGCATATTACTCGACGAACTTCGCGCTATTGTCGAAGCTGTGCGGGAAACGGGTAATATCTATATGCTCGGTGAAACGAGTTACTACTATCCAGCAGTGATTTACTGTCGGCAGCGATTCCGCGAGGGCGCGTTTGGCGATATTGTGTACGCCGAAGCCGAATATTATCACGATTGGGATCACGGCTTGTACGATGTTGCCAGGTGGCGCGGCGGAGAAAATTGGCGCGAAACCGCTGGTGTGCCGCCCATGTTTTATCCCACACACTCGACGAGTCAGATTCTCTCTATCACGGGCGCGCGTATGACCCATGTTTCATGCCAGGGCTTTACAGATCGTCACGAGGATGGAATCTACGCATCAAATAAGTGGAATAATCCGTTCAGCAATGAATCTGCGCTGTTCAAGCTGTCTGATGGCAGCACTGCGCGCATCAATGAATTTCGCCGTGTTGGACACCCGGGTACGGTGCGTATGACGATGTTTGGCACAGAGGGCAGTTTTGAGCACAATGCCTCGGGTGCCGTCTGGCTCACAAAAGACCGGTCTGAACGCGAATCTCTCGATGTGCAGCTCACCTGCCGCGCGGCGGCAAGACGCGTTGAGGGCGATATGGACAAGGTTACGGCAGACGATGGAACGCATCACACAGTTGCGCCCGTTCATCCCGTTCATCGCTTGCCCGATGCATTTAGAGGTTTGCCCAATGGTCACAATGGGTCACATCAGTTTCTCGTCGATGATTTTGTTCGCGCCTGTGTCTTGGGGAAAACACCTCCGAACAATATTTACGAAGCTGCGCGCTACCTGATTCCCGGACTCATTGCCCACGAATCAGCTCTTAAGGACGGTGAGTTGCTCGATATTCCCGATTTGGGCGATCCGCCCACGGATAACCGATTGGAAATCGATTGATTAGTTATAGGGTGGTAGAAATCATCCATAAATAGGGAGTTGACTATGTCTTATTTTTCCAACGAAGAAAAAGCCTTTTTCAAAAAAAATGGCTATGTTATCAAACCCGATTTGATTGCATCAGAACTGCTCAAAAATGCGCGGGATGCCGTATGGGAATATATCGAGGCGGATCGCGATGATCCTCAGACCTGGATCAACGCGGGACCAAAAGGCAATCTTCCGTGTAGCGACCATCCCGCAGTCGCGGCTATGAGGACAGATACACCGCTTTACGATATGGCTGAAGAACTCGCGGGCAAGGGGTGTCTTCGCCCGCCAGGCAATGGGCTGTGTAAGATGATCTATCCCTGCGGTCACGCGGACTGGCAGCCGCCACGAGGGCATCTGGATGGGTATCTCATCGAAGGCGTGGCGGATACTTTCACTGTTGCCGTTACCATTAATATCAGCGATGTCTTGCCCCGTGGCGGCGGTTTTACCACATGGGCGGGGGCACATCTCAAGGTTGCCCGATACTTTCAGGAGCATGCGCTGACTAATTTGAGCGGTCTTAAAGTGCCCGGTTTTTTGCATCCCGACACGCGCTATGAACACGCCGCACCTGCGGGAACGGTCTGCTTTTGGCACCACTATATGCTGCATACTGCCAGTATGAATTGTCAGACAGATATCCGCATGGCGCTTGTCAATCGCTTTGCTTTCAAGAACCTGAGCGATATCATGTTCGACCTGCCCTTCGATCTGTGGGATCACTGGGAGGGCTTGCGCGATATCAACTGAGAGGATGCCGTTATGGCACGAATGAAACGACTTGAAAAGCTCGACGGATTCGCCAATGTGCAGATGGTCGAAGTCGAACTGCCAGAACCCGGTCCCGATCAGATGCTGATCGAGGTCAAGCGCAGCCTGATCAGCAGAGGGTCGGAGCTATTTTGGCGATACGTCCGGGAAGAGGCGGTAAGTCCTGAAATGATGGGGTATTCCGACGCGGGTGAGGTCGTGGGGGTGGGGGCCAACATCCAGGATTTCGCAGTTGGACAGCGTGTCATGGCGAACACCCCGCACGCTCAGTACGTCATTGCTGGCGAAACCGAGAGAGCCCGGCGCGCCTTCTCCCTTCCGGACGAACTCAGCTATGAGACTGCGACCTTTCTCCCATTGGCGACCAGTTCTGTGATGTGGATGCGCACTTCGCCAATAGAACCCGGGCAGACCGTTGTCGTGCTCGGTCAGGGGATCGTCGGTGCCCTGTGCGCTCAGATTGTCTGGGAACGCGATCCCGGACGTGTGATCGTCGTCGATGCACAGCCTCTTCGATGCGATATCGCGCGGAAATTGGGGCACGAAAATGTGATCAATGTCTCCCAGACTGATTCCGTGGCAGCGGTCAAGGAACTCACAGATGGCAGGGGTGCCGACCTCGTCGTCGAGTGCGTCGGTGGCTACGCCGGCATCCAGTCCTTCGAACAAGCTCAGAAGATGCTCGCATCCAGGGGGACAATTCACCTCATCGCGAAGTATCAAGGTGCGCCATTGCCCCTGGAAGGGGATGCCTTCATGAACAAGCAGATCATCGCGGGTATCCGCATCGATACACCCAGAGAGGCGTGTATGCGGGATGCAGCTCAGATGCTGATCGACGGACGGGTCAAAGTCGCCGAACTGATTACCCACAGACTCCCCTGGGAACAAACTCCGGATGCGTATCACCTGCTCTATCACAAGCCGGATGAAGCACTCGGCGTCATTCTTGAGTGGGATTGATTGGCAGCAGGACAGGAGATGCTATGAAGAGGCTAAGACTGGCTGTTGTGGGATGCGGTGCTTATGAAAGTTCCCGCGCCCGCGGATATATCGCGACTATGGTCAAGCTGACCGATCTCTACGATTTGTGCGCGATCTGCGATCACAGCGAGCAATCGTTACAGGTCGTTGGCGAGCGTTTTGGCGTTGATGCGCGATATACCGATTTTGAAGCGATGCTTGATGGGGAAAACCCAGATGTGGTTTTTATTCTCGTGCCCTCCGATGGACAGGCGGTCATGGCTTTGACGGCTATTGAGTGCGGTTGTCATATTATCACGGAGATTCCGTATGCCCACACGCTGGCTATTGGCGATGCAATTGATCGGGCATGCCGGGATAGAGGGGTTGTTTGGGAGGTCGCTGAAAATGTCTGGCTCTGGCCCCAGGAACAATTAAAGCAAGAGATCGTTAGAGAAGGGTTGCTTGGAAAATTGACACATGCGCGTCTGTGGTACACGTCTGGAAGCTATCACGGGATCAACAGGGTCAGGATGATTCTCGATAAGGCCGCGACCCGTGCTCTGGGCTATGCACAATCGGTGGAGGTGTTGCCTTATGACAATTATGGCGGGGTGGAGGAAACGACCCGATGGTGGGAGAGCGCTGTTGTCGAGTTCGAGGATGATGTGGTCTGTCTATACGAAATGTCGCCTGCTGGCGCGCGCGGCAATTTCTGGGATATCGAGGGGGTGGAAGGTCATCTTTCGGGAAATGAGCTGGTGCTTTATGGAGGCGGTGAACGCGCATCTTACCCGATTCGGGAGGCGTTTGAGGAGATTGACGGAGAGCAGATTCTCTCGTCTGTTCGCGTAGATACTGATCCACCAGTTGTCTGGGAGAATCCGTTTAAGTACCAGAAGGTTTCCCATACGGACGATGTGGCAAAAGCCGCGATTCTCGATAGCCTTCACAGAGCTGTGACAGAGGGATCAGAGCCACAGTATTCTCCTGCGAATGCCCGCAGGGATCTGGAGATATGGATTGCGATTCGCGAGAGTGCGAATAGGGGAAGTGTTTGGGTTGATCTTCCGCTGATGGAAGAGACAGATCTCGAGCGACGCTTTGAAGCCGAATTTGTTCGTCAATACGGCGGTCATCCTATCACAGACCGCAAACGTCTGTTGAATGCGCCTTTTCAGCGTCTCAGTCCGCTGTGGACCGTGGCAGGCTGGTTGTGATGTGAACTACTCAAATTGGAGAGATGAGATGCGTTTTTTTGTGGCATTTTTGTCGATGATTATTGTTTCAGTTCAAACCGTGCAGGCGCAACCGGCAGATGTAAAAAGTCATGTTGCGGCGATTAAAGGCAAGACGTTCTGGATCAAAATCGATTTTGTAGAGGTGAATGACGGAATTCGAGGTATTGATGCGGCAAATGTTCTGGAGAATGGCGAGGTTTCATACCGCGCTACAATAGGCGGTTTTCGCCAGTCTCAATCTCAGTCGGCAGAGGATTTTGCCGAAGAGGTCCGAAATATCATTATAAGAGATGAGCTTGCGGGGTGGAGTGTGCGGGTGATCCAAAGGGGCGCGAAAGTTCAAATCCGAAAAGCTGAAGCAAAGGAGAAAGAGGTTTATATTGAACTCGACAGACTGTCAGGTGCCCGCCATGCCGTTCGCCTCAAGGTCAATAGGGATAAGTACACGATTTCCGAAGTTGAACGTCTTTTCAATATCGCCTTTGCAGCAAGTGAAGCGGAATTAGAAGGTGCAGAGGAGACCGTTTTGCTCAAAATGAATATGTCCATTGATGAAGTGATCGCCCTGAAAGGCAAACCCAAAACGCGCGTTGTACTCGGCTCAAAAACCGTTCTCACGTACGACGACTTGAAACTGATATTCAAAGATGGGAAATTGGTTGATGCGGAGTAAAGCATCGGATCGTTGTATTGAGAACGGAGATTTGTCGTGAACAAAAATTATAGAAATCTATTTGAGAAAATCGCTTGGGACCGCGTATTATCAGTGAACGAAGCTGTGTGATCAGGCAGAGGTCAAATGCGAGATCCACCAGCTATGTTACACGACCACGACGGAATTGGTGAATAGGGACGTAGGGTGTGGGCACGGTGATCTTGAAAAATCACGTATTTTATGCCACGTATTACGCATTTTGATTAAGTCTCAGCATTAGCAAACGTTTAAAAAAGGCCCAAAGTCTTGTTGCCTTTGAATTCGCTATCGTATCTTGTGATGTCATATCAACAGATTAAGCGGTCTACATTCAACAGGCAATTTTTAGTCCCGATAGGTCGATAAAATGATAAGAATACTGGTCGTTTTGTTTTTTGTGTTTGGGGGAGTGGAGGCCTTTGGTGAGGAAAAAAAAGAAAACACGGAGGCTAAGAAAGAGAAAGAAAGCGAGAAATGGTATGGGATTATGGGAGGTCTGTCGCAATTTTACTTAAAAGATGAATTGGGGTCTTATTTGCGATACGAAGATCAGACGCGATCCATTGCCCTGCTATCCCTAACGCGGAGAGATAGCAGCCTTAGTTCCAGTTTTATTACATTCGGTCGCGGTAAACTATATGCTTCTGAGGCAAGTGTAAATATCGTGTATCTTCAAAGTGAAGAATACTTCTATGGGCGTTATTTGGTATCATATCTTCAAAATAAGATGAAATTGGGCATTATGGGGGGTATGAAATCGGAAGTTTATTTTAAAGAATATGTCCATCCTCCTATACATTCTCAGCTTATTTTTGATATGGATTTTGGCCTGGGTTTTGCAATTGTTGGTGACTATCTTCTCAAGCCTCGGCATCATCTCAGGGTATATACCGGCAGCAATATTATATCGTATTACGTGCCGCACTCATCTGGAATCGTGTCTATTCGGGAAGCCGCGGCGAATATATTCAATGGTGATCTGGTATTATTGAACCGCTTGCTGAACTTTAATATCGGGGCTCAATATGCAAATCGGCTGTCCTCATCCATAAAATTTTACGCACTCTATCGCATGGATTTCCAGCGGGCGCGAAGATATGAACGCACAGCCTCTATGTTCGCGCATAATCTTCTGATTGGATTCGCTTACAAGGTCAAGTAATATGCACCGCATACTATATATCGTTGTCACCTGTGTCTTTCTACTTTCCTGTGGAAAATCGATTACAGGCGGTGATTTTGACCAGTCTCCTGAGCGCAATTTTGAAATTCTCTGGCAGGAATTTAACTATTTTTACGCACTGTTTGAGGTTAAGAAAATCGATTGGGAAGGGATTTACAGGTTTCTTCGTCCCAATATCACGCCTCAAACTACTCAACAGGAACTCTTTGCGACCTGTGTTCTTATGTTGGAATATCTCAATGATCGGCATGTCAGGCTTGTTACTCCATTCTCCAGATTTACATCAGGCCGTAGTGGTGAACCTATGACTTTCGACCCGAGAACAGCCGGAGGAGATACAACTTTCACAATTACGTTGGGCAATCGGGACAGGGATGAATCTTTCGATTTGGACAGTGTGAGAAATTATGTTGGAAATATACGCAGTCAGGGCAGTATTCTGTATGGTCTTATACAGGAACATATTGGATATATCTTGATTCCTGACTTTTCAGATGAGTCTATTAAAAATTGGGAACGCGATATTGATGCTGCATTAGAGCAATTACACACGACTTCTGGTGTAATCATTGATTTGAGACTAAACGGTGGCGGACTTGGGCATATCAGTAGAGCAACCATGGCGCGTTTTATTGATACACCTCATATATACGGCTATGCGCAATTCCGCAATCGTCCCAAGGGGTCTGACTTTACGCCTCTCTTTGAATTACAAATAGAACCTGCTGGCGTGCGGCAATATACCAGACCCATTGCTTTGCTGGTTGGGAATAATACCGCGAGTGCGGCGGAGCACTTTGTTTTGGCTCTTAGGGAACTCTCGCATGTCACAGTTATTGGCAGCCCGACCGCAGGTGCGCTTGGATCCACCAAACAAGGTCAACTACCTAATGGATGGACTTATCAGCTCACAATTTCAAAGGTCGTTTCCGTGGATATGATAAGCTATGAAGGTACGGGTATTCCCCCCGATATTGCAGT
>JAJEAX010000324.1 GCA_022822565.1 Candidatus Latescibacterota bacterium | reverse complement strand
AGATATCTCAAAACCGGCGTACCCAAAATTATCGGAACAGGACGTCAAGTGAACGGCCTGCGTAAAGATGGGACTGAATTTCCAATGGATCTGGCTGTCAGCGAGGTCCCCTTAAAAGACAAGCGATTATTTGCTGGCATTATCCGCGACATGACAGAGCGCATACTTTTGGAGGAGCAATTGGTGCAATCAACCAAACTCGCAGCCGTGGGTAGATTGATTAGCGGGATTGCACATGAGGTGAACAATCCCGTGAGCATTATCAATCTCCATATCGCCAGTGTAATGCAAAATATCGAAAGTCAAAAATTGCCAGAAGACCTGATCGAGACACTAAGGGTCATTCAACGCCAGAACAATAAGATCGGGCAGATCATATCGGGGCTACAGGCTTTTTCTCGGCAGGGATCTTTCAGTCCTGACTGGATTGATGTCAACCAGACCGTGCATACTGGCTTGAGACTGGTTGAAAATACGCTGCAAAATCAGGACATTGTGTATCAAGCCGAATTGGCAGACAGTTTGCCCAAAGTGTTTTTGGATCCCATACGCATAGAGCAGGTGTTGTTGAACCTGTTTAACAATGCGATTGAAGCGATGCCCGGTGGCGGTGTTTTGACCGTATCAACGACACTGGAGACAGACCAGAAAGATGAAGATTGGGTGGTGATCCGGGTAAGAGATACAGGCACAGGCATTGAAGAAGAACATCTCACCCAGCTATTTGATCCTTTTTTTACAACCAAAGAAGTGGGAGAAGGAACGGGGCTGGGCCTTTCGGTCAGTTATGGTCTGATTCAAGAGCACAGAGGCCGAATAGAGGTGAGCAGTCAAAGAGGTAAAGGTACCGAGTTCCAGATTTATCTTCCCGTAACGGAGTAAGAGAGATGGACAAAGAGAAAATCCTCGTAATAGATGACGAACCGGATATGTTGAGTGGTTGCCAGAAGTTTCTGGAGGAAGCGGAATACGCTGTTGTCGTGGCAGAATCAGGTGAGGCTGGTCTCGCGTTGTTCGAGACAGAAAACCCCCTCTCAGAGAACGGCAGGGGGATATTCAACTTCTTGCCCATCACTTTTTGAACTACTTTGCCGAGACCTCTGAAAAAGCGATTCAAGGTATTTCCACCGAGGCAATGGATGTATTGGGCGAATATAATTGGCCGGGCAATGTGCGGGAATTGATGCATGTGATGGAACGCGCTGTCGCACTGTCAGAAGAAGGTCGTGAAATTACGCCTGATTTGTTACCAGAACCTATTGGAGATAGCCTGGGGGTAGAGACACAGACTAAAGGCCACTTAAAAGCGAGGGTCGCGGAGTTTGAAAAACATATAATCCAGGATGTGATAGAGAAGCATGCGGGTAATATCACGCAGGTGGCTGAAGAATTAGGGCTGACCCGCGATGGTTTAATAAAAAAGATGGCACGTCTAAAGATGCGTTAGCAAATTGGACGTGATCTTGTTAGGTGTATAATTTTTTCGTAGTTTCTTTTTCATTCGTATAAAAAATTATACACTCGCAGAAAACGACAACTTATAGCACCATTGAAACATAAAAATTTTATCTATTTGTTTTTCAAGCACTTGAGCGTTTTTAAGTGCTTTTTTTATTTTAAATGAACTTATGGCACAAATTTTGCTTGATAATAAAAGTGAAGACAGCAATAACAAGAGATTTTTACATGTGATATGTGCCTTAAGCAGAGAGGTGAGACATATGTATAAAATTTCAGACTTCAAAACTCCGGATCGGCTTAACCTGGACACAGACTGGAGCATTGGTGAGACAGCGTTTGAGAGAATCGCAACCATGCTTCTTCAGATGTCCCCAGTAGAAAAAATTCTCGAATTTGGAAGTGGTCCGAGTTCTATCCGTCTGGCAATGGCGTTTTCTGAAGCGCAGGTTGTGTCTGTGGAAGGAGACTGGCGAAATTTTGCAGAGACCATGAATCTGATGCAAACATTCTGGGATAAACGCAATCTATCGATCAAATATCGTCCAATTACACTTGAATCTTATGGAGACGCGGAATTTTTGACTTATGAAGATGGGGTGTCTTGGGAGGAAGAGATAGATTGCGTGATTATTGATGGTCCGCCTGTCTATACTTTGCGAGGTCGAGAGGCGTGTCTCTACCAGGTTTATGACCAGATCAAGATTGGTGGTTTGGTTATTCTGGACGATTTCAGAAGGTCTTATGAGAAGCAAATTGTCGAGAACTGGCTATCCGTCTATCCCGGTAGTTTTACAGTGGAAATGATCCGCGAAGACCACCATCTATCTGTGCTGCGTAAGATCAAATCCGTGACACCATGTTGGGATGCACCTTATAGACTTTCTGATGTTCAGTCTGTCAGTAAAATGCTCGCCCGCATTACAAAGGCATTATCGCATGTTGATAATGTGTATTTGAGCGTGCTGGCTAAAGCGAATAACTGCTATGAGACAGACCTGATGGATCTGTTCAATACCCTTCGCAACATCTATGGGGTGACGCCTGAGCATATCCAGGAGTTCGCGGGTCGGAATTCTACACTCCCACCAGACGCTCAAAAAAGAAAACAGAACGCCTGTTATATGACAATTTTCAATACGTTTTTTCGACACTGAATGTACAAGGGAGGAGATATGAGATACTTTATGGGTATTCTGATATTTGCGGTCCTGTCCTATCCCGCCTCGATGCTTGGGCAACCGACACTCTCTGTTAGGGAGGGCCTGAATCTGGCAACCCTGAGCGGAGAGATAATGGATAGGGGGCCACTGAATGCACGCGCCACCCTCAAGATGGGTGTTTCCGGAACTTTTCCTGTACGGGGCAGATTTGGCTTTCAACTCAATGGTGACTATGTGCAAAAGGGTGCTCATGACTTCTTATACGATTCCAGCATAGAAGTTGACTACATTGAGTTTTCTGGGCTAGTCAATATCACACTTATCTCCTCCTATCGTGTCCCTTCCTTATCTATACTCGCAGGGCCATCAGTGGCATTCAAAGTTAGGAGCGAGGGCGAAGGTCAGTTAGCGAGAATACACTGGAGAGATCGCTTCGAGTTCAAGACCACAGACTTTGGTATCATTGTAGGACTTGGCACGCAAATGACATTTTCTGAAGCGATGATAATCAAGGCAGAATTGCTATACACCGAGGGCATTCGATCTATCAACAAAACCGCGCCCTATGATCCCAACTTCAATGCAGAAACCAGTATCAAAAACCGGGGGTTTTCCGTCTGTGTCGGCCTCGGTTTTCCTTATGGCAAAACAGGAGGTTAAAATGAAATCTGCCCTGTCAACATATATTCGCAGGATCCTCGTGGTAGCAATTACTGGTGTGATGGGAAGCCCTATATGGAGGTAGGAGATAAAGACGGCTGTTTGTGGCCTGAATACAGATCCCATGTTTGGAACATAAAAAAATCTGAAGCGTTTGCAATGGTACAGAATAAGCCGGGGATAACAAGGAGAGGTCGCTATGTTACGTTCTATTTGCTGTCTCGTGCTGATCGTATTTATTGGCTGTGGGCAAAGTGAAAATGTAACCGCACCAACAAATACTGAAAGTCTAAGTCTCGGAAAAGTGGTCGCACAGCAAGCCCAACACTCCGAGGTGGTATTTACACTCACACAGACGGTCACTGATGGGTATATCGAGTTCAAATATCCATCGTCGTTTGAAGAGGGTACAGATATTTTGTCTCTGTCTCGCACAAATAGTAATGGGCAGGCGTCTTTTCTGTTCTGGCCTGCTGGAGAATCTACTTATACTTATACAGCCCGTGCATTTGACGGAGATACTCTCTTGGGAGCGTGGGGTAATGTCCCTGTGGTTGTAGGGTATAAGGTCGCGGTGGAATTGCGAGAGGATGGAAGTCTTGTTGAGACAAACAGGACACCGCTTGAGCCGATTTATTACAAGCCGATAGATGAAAATGCTACAAGCGGGACAAGTAAAGGGTCAGGGTAAGGAATTATAGTTTGGACTTGACCCGTATCCAGGATGAGCTGACCTTTAAGCCTTTGGATCCAGCGCGTCTCGCAGACCATCGCCGACCAGATTGAATGCCAGTACAGTGAAAAAGATCGCTCCGCCGGGAAAGGTGAGTACCCAGGGTGCGCGTACAATCAGTTCGCGTCCCTGGCTCAACATCGCGCCCCATTCGGGCGTTGGGGGTTGCGCGCCCAGGCCGAGAAAGCTCAATCCCGCGGCGTCGAGGATTGCAGTTGCCAATCCCAATGTCGCCTGGACGATCAATGGGGCGAGACAATTGGGCAGGACAGCCACACATAGTATGCGCCAATCTGATGCCCCCAGGGCGCGTGCGGCCATGACATAATCGGTTTCTCGCACGGTTAAGACGGACGCGCGAATCAGGCGTGCATATTGCGGCATAGCCACAATGCCGACGGCCAACATGGCATTTTCCAGACCGGGTCCCAAAATAGCTACGATGCCAATTGCGAGCAATATGCTCGGAAAGGCGAGCAATAGATCCATCAGACGCATTAATATTTGATCTATCCATCCCCCCCAGTAGCCCGCGACGACTCCGATACAGGTGCCCAGTACGAGAGCGATCAGTACGGCGAATACCCCGACGCGTAGAGATATTCGCGCGCCATATATGACGCGGCTCAATATGTCTCGGCCAAAGTCATCTGTGCCAAACGGGTGTTCGAGCGTTGGGGGCGATAGGCGATTGTAGAGTGCCTGCGCCATGGGATCGGCGGGGGCTATCAACGGTGCTGCGAAAGCCAGGAGCAGAAAGCCTCCGATCAATACACTTCCCACAACAGAGAGACGGTTTTTTCGCAATCGCTGCCAGATCAATAGCGAAGTAGTTTGCGGTGGTGTTTGTAAGGTGTCTTGGATGTGTGCCATTTTGTGCTGTCATTCCTTACCGTATTTGATCCGTGGGTCCAGCCAGGCGTATAATAGATCTGCGATTAAGTTGATCAGGACAAAGGTGGTAGCGACAATTAGTACGCCCCCTTGAATTGCCCGAAAGTCGCGCGCGTAAACAGAGAGGAGCAACCAGCGCCCGACTCCGGGCCAGGCAAAGATACTTTCGGTTAAGACAGCGCCGCCCAATAGATAACCGAATTGCAAGCTGATTACGGTTAAGACAGGGATGAAGGCGTTTTTCAGTGCATGGCGCAAGATGACGACTCGTTCGGATAAGCCTTTTGCCCAGGCGGTGCGCACATAATCTTCGCGCAGGACTTCCAGCAAACTCGACCGGGTCATGCGTGCGATAACAGCGGCGGGCACGGTGCCCAGCGTTATACCCGGCAAGATTAAATGCCAAAGGGCATCGCCGAAACTGGGTAGGTCACCTGCTATCAGGCTGTCTATGAGATAAAATCCAGTCAGTGTAGGGATAAATACATGGGAACTGAGTCGCCCGGAGACGGGAAATAATGGTAGGGAGACTGCAAGGGCGAGGATGAGCAGTAATCCCAGCCAGAATATCGGTACTGAGACTCCTGCTAATGATGCGGTCATGCCGATATAATCCCACCATGTGCCGCGTCGAACCGCGGATGCTACACCTGCACCCATGCCGAGTAGGCAGGCGAATACCATGCTCGCGAAGGTGAGTTCCATGGTGGCGGGAAAACGCGCCATCAGTTCGACGGATACCCGTTCGTGGGATTTAATTGATCGCCCCAGATCACCTTGTAGCAGGTCGGATAGATAGCGTCCAAATTGTACGTGTAATGGCTGGTCCAGGCCCAGGTCGCGCCTCAAGGCAGCCAGACTTTCGGCACTTGCCCGTTCGCCCAGCATGATCTGTGCCGGGTCTCCAGGGACGAGATGTACCATAAAAAAAACCAGCACTGTGATGCCCAATAGGGTGGGGATTAGTGCCAGTAATCTTTTGAGGATGTAGATGTGCATGGGAAGCGGTTTTGAGAAGGTGATGAGAATAGAGTTTTAAAAGCGGAATGAACTCAAATATAACTAACTCCTTGACAATCGTGTTATTTATTGTTATTGACAATAAAGCATTATTTTTGCCAAAGGGAAAGTGCTAAAACTCCAAATAGGGGTGTTTCTAATGAGCCAACATAATCTCCCTGAATTAAAGACCTGTTACGTTGACGATTTGAAAATTCCGGATTTTGACGAGAGAAAGACAGTACAGGTCGCTGCTTTATTGGTAAAGAAATTTAACAATAAGTTAGACAGGGACAAATTGCTCAAGATGATCTATTTGATAGATCGAAAGTCTCTGGAGGATCGCGGCTATCCCATAACTTTTGATCGTCCTTACAATATGAAATTTGGGCCGATACTGAGCCATACATACAGGCTCATGAAAGAAGGCAATGGCAAGTATTGGAACAAGGTATTTGGGGTCCCCGATACGAAACGTCTTATAAAGTTACAAGATGTTAAAGTTGGCATAGGTGCGTTATCTGAAGCGGATATGGAATATATAGACAAGGTGATAGAAGTAGTTGGACACCTGTCTTTTCAAGAGATATCTCAATATACTCACAAGTTGGCAGAATACGAAGATACGGGTGACACGTCTCGACCTATTGAGTGGAATAACTGGTTGCGTGCGGTTGGATGGGATGATGACGAAATATTGGATATACGAGAAGAATTAGATAGCAGAGCAAGTTTTGAAAAAATGGTTGGAGACGCATGGGAATAGCTGGAACGTGTGTTCTTACGCAAGATGAAATAGGGATACGTAAACATCTGGTTATTTTTGTAACCGATCTTGTTCCTGTTATTCGGAGTAACAAGACAGAGCATTTTGCAATTGCGGTCAATTTGACGACGTTGAAAAACCGACCGGGGAAGAAGTCTCGCTAGGACACCACAACAATTCTTAAATTAGGCGATCACTCGTTTATCACACGCGATTCTGTCATTGCTTATGAATATGCTCGTATTGTGTCAAAATCTGAAGCGTTAAATATGCTCAAGAGTGGCGATAAACGAGAAGACCTGTCTGACGATGTATTGGCTCGTATTGTTGCGGGGTTGCAAAAATCTAAATATACGAGATTTGAGGTTCGAGACTTTTATAACCGATACTGTGTCTAATCCGCTGAAAGTTCTGATAGGAAAAGCCCAACGGTTTGGAGGAAGTCGTTGGGCTTTTGTGTGGTTTTCCATTCTCATTATGTTTGGCGAGAAAGCGATACGAGTCCTTAAAATGGATCAAGTTGAAGTTTTGGAATCTTTTTTTGTAGTCGGGTCTTAGCCAGATCGTAATTCCGTTGAAGATTCATCCATAACTCAGGTGTTGTCCCCAGTGCTTGAGAAAATAACCAGGCTGTCTCAGGCGTTACGCCCCGCTTGCCACGTATGATCTCATTAACTCTTTGAAGTGGCACTTCAATGTGTTTGGCAAAAGCTACCTGGGTCATTCCCAAAGGTTTCAGAAATTCTTCCAAAAGGATTTCACCTGGATGCGTCGGAATGCGATTTTCGGGCAGCATGATTGTCTCCAAATAGTCTAATGATAGTCTATCAACGATACCTGATAGGCAGAATTTTCGGACCATCGAAAAATGATCCGCCATTGTTCGTTGACACGCTGTAATACACAGCCCATCTACATATCACTTTCTTATTCAATCATTTTGCTCAGCGTCCGAATGCGGGCGATGATGGTCTCTACGGTCCCGGTTACCGCAGCGAGCAACTCGAAGGGATCTTCCACGCAGACCTCTATGCCGTGATAGCGATATCTTACGGCATAGTCGGTTAGCCATGTCAGCTTTTCACCGGCGGGAGTGGCGTTCTCTTCAAGATGGGTCCGGATGATGGCGGATAGGTCGGATAGGTCGTGGGTGTTTTTGTAGTCGGTATCGAGCGCTGAAATCCAGCCTTTTAGCACGTTTTCAAGGGCCTGTTGGGCATGGAAGCCGATGGCTTCCTGGTCGGCATCTGCTTCAACTAAGATATTCAGAACGCGGAGTTCCCGTTCTGCATTGATGATTCGCTGTCGTATGTCGGGCCAATTGGTCGGTTCCGGGTTGTCATAGATTATTTTTGCGCCATGTATATCGACGCCATCGCGGACAGCCTGCCCTGCGACATGATTTCGGGCACGGCGACCGTCGTGGAAAAGGTCCTCGCTCAGGTGGACAAGGTCAACGCCCATGGAGTGGCCGTAAACTTCCTGGACTTTGCGGCGAGCCGCCTCACTCGTGCGCATGTATTCCTGCCGATCTATCTGCTGGGCGTCCGTGATGATGAGCAGGTCAATATCGGAATCGGGCGTAAAGTCGCCCCGGGCACGGGATCCGAATAGGATGACGGTATTGGGGTGGACCGCGTCACAGACCGCACGGGCGACAGCGCAGGCTTTGGGATCGGGATGCAATTTGGTATCTGGCATGGTATCGATTCTCTGGATCGGGATAAACCTGTCGGACTGCGCACAAGTTTAACAGAGGTTCAGTTGTACGCAATTATACAGGATTCTCAGGATCGGAGCAAGAGTCGCCGTTAAAAAGATGTCCGATACACCGACAGTTCATTCCTCAATCATCACATCGTGAAACCATTTGCTCCCTGTTGGATGCAGCTTAAATCCTTTGACGCGGGTGCGGAATGCCGCTGTTTGCGTTGCGTGTACGAGTGGGACCCACGGGGCGTCGTGAAAGACGATTTCTTGAGCCTTTTGATACAGGGCCGTGCGTTTTGCTTTGTCGGATTCTTTCTGGGCAGCCACCAATACTTCGTGCAAGGGATCGCTGCGGTAAAAGGCGATGTTATTGGCTGGCATTTGGGTCGCGCTTTTGTCCAGCAGAATATAGAGGAAGTTGTCGGGATCACCGTTGTCCCCGGTCCAGCCCAACAATGCCATGTCGTGCTGTCCTCGCTGGACTTTATCCAGATATGTTCCCCATTCATAGGTGACGATTTCAGCTTCGATGCCGATTATTTGTAAATCGGCCTGAATCGCCTGAGCAATTTTTTGGGGTTGTGGCATATAGGGACGAGGTACGGGCATTGCCCAGAGGGTGGTTTTGAATCCGTTTGGAAATCCCGCTTCGGATAGGAGCGTTCTGGCTTTTTCCGGATCGTATTCATAGCCGGGTGTTTCTTGCCGATAACTCCAGAGGGTTGGAGGAATGGGATTGACCGCGGGAATGGCCAGGCCCTGATACAGGTTGTCGATCAGGGCTTGTTTGTTGATTGCGTGGTTTATGGCGCGCCGCACATTGAGGTTCTGGAATGGTTCTTTGTCCATGTTCATTGCCAGATAGCCCACGTTCATTCCCGACTGGGACAACAAGGCGAGATTTTCATCCGCTTCAATTGTCGGTAAGAAGTCCGGCACGAGGTTATCCATGCCGTCGATAGATCCCTGGGTTAGAGCGATTAGTCGGACGGAGTTTTCGGGAATGCTTCTAAAAATCAGGCGATCAATTTTGGGGGCTGGTCCCCAATAATCGGGATTGCGTTCTAATACAACGCGGTCGTCTTTGATCCATTCGACAAAGCGAAACGGACCTGTGCCCACGGGATGTCGTGCAAAATCAGCTCCCCATTTTTCGACGGCTGTAGGGCTGACTATGGCGCAGAAATTCATCGTCAGATTTGCGAGAAAAGGCGCGTTGGGGCGTTTCAGGTCAATGGATACGGTCAGGTCGTCTATTTTGCGGACATCTTTTACGATATCGCTCATGGACATGCCTGCCCAGTATTGATACGCGCCTTCTACTTTGTTGAAAGGGTGATCTGGCTTGAATTGTCGCGCGAGTGAAAAGACTACAGCATCGGCATTAAAGGGCGTGCCGTCGTGAAAGACGACATTTTCGCGCAACTTAAAGGTCCAGGTCAAACCGTCTTCTGACGCTTGCCAGGACGTGGCTAATCCGGGTGCGAGGTCGGTGCGTTCGGGCACAAATGCGATGAGCGTTTCGTAAATATTATCGCATACTTTAAACGATTCGCCGTCTGTCTCCAGCGCGGGATCCAATCCGACTGAATCGCCACCGCGCCCAAAAACAACCGTGCGCCCGGTCTGTTGTCCACAAGCGGTTATTAACATCAATATTGCGAGAAATAGATAGCGTGCCATTGTGTATTCCCCAAAAAATGTCAGCCCTCACTATTCCACCTTATTGGGGTGGTGGATGGGAGGGCTGACTGTTGATCGCCGGTCACTGTACTATTCTTCAAACGCCGCGTCAAATGCCACGTCTGAGGGTTCAAAGTCGATCTCATTGACAAAGGCACAGGATTCGGTCGCGCCGTGTTCGCGGTCCATGCCCGAATCTTCCCACTCGACTGAGAGCGGTCCATCGTAGCCAATGTCGTTTAATGCGCGAATAATTTCTTCGAAATCCACGCTGCCGCGCCCCACTGAGCGGAAATCCCAACTGCGGTCTGGGTCGCCGAAATTTGTATGCCCGCCAAATATACCCGCTCTTTTCGGATTGGGCGACAGGTAAGAGTCTTTCATGTGGACGTGATAGATCCGGTCGCTGAATTCGCGGATAAAGCCAACATAATCCACATTTTGATAGACCAGATGGCTGGGGTCGTAATTGAAGCCAAATTCCGGTCGGTTTTCCAGTGCCTCTAATGCCCGGGCAGATGAAGCAATATCGAATGCGATTTCCGTTGGATGTACTTCGAGTGCGAATCGCACGTCGTTCTTTTGAAAGACATCCAGAATGGGATTCCAGCGGTCTGCAAAGTCGCTAAATCCAGCGTCAATCTGATCGGGTGATACTGGGGGGAAAGAGTACAACAGATGCCAGATTGAGGATCCGGTAAAGCCATTGACCACGGCCAAGCCCATGGCTTTTGCGGCTTCGGCTGTTGCTATCATTTCTTCGGCGGCGCGTTGTCGCACGCCTTCGGGATCGCCATCGCCCCACACATGGGGCGGCAATATCGCCTCGTGCCGCGCGTCGATATTATCGCATACCGCCTGTCCGGCGAGGTGATTGCTAATGGCAAAGCACTGCATGCCGTATTGTTCGAGCAATTCCTTTTTCTCTCGCACATAGCCGTCATTCGATGCGGCTTCGCGCACGTCCATGTGGTCGCCCCAACAGGCGAGTTCCACGCCGTCATAGCCAAAGTCTCTGGCTTTTTGCAACATGACTTCCAGTGTCAGGTCCGCCCACTGTCCGGTGAATAACGTAACTGGTCTTGCCATTTCTCACTCCTGTTTGTATCCACAGATGAACGCAGATGGACGCAGATAAAAGGCTTTTATGCACGGGATGGGCAACGGTAAACATCCGTGTTTATCCAGGTTCATCGGTGGTTGCTTTTAGACTATCTCAAATTTTTGGTACATCTTGCCAGGTTTTTGTCGCTGCCGAATCGACTACGGCTTCCAGGACGGCCTGTACCTTTGTGCCTTCGGCAAAGTCGGGGGAAAAGGTTCCATCCTGTGCAATCGCTTCAAAGAAGTCTCTGAATTCATGTGTGAATGTGTGTTCCCAGCCAATGATGTGTCCCGGCGGCCACCACGCATCCATAAAGGGTTGACTGCCTTCGCCTACGATAATTTCGCGGAAGCCCTGGATATGATCTTCGTCGTCGCGCGAATAGAATTGCAATTCGTTCATTTTTTGCAGGTTGAATGCGATACTGCCTTTGCTTCCGTTGATTTCAAAATGGTTGTAGTTGCGCCGTCCGGCGGCAAATCGCGTGGCTTCAAATGTGCCGAGGGCGCCGTTTTGGAAC
>JAJEAX010000187.1 GCA_022822565.1 Candidatus Latescibacterota bacterium | reverse complement strand
TACCTGGGGCTATAAAACCGATGACCACAACTGGAAAAGCGTAAAAACACTGCTCCATCTTCTCGTAGAACTCACCAGCAAAGGCGTCAACTACCTGCTCAACATCGGACCGCGCGCCGACGGCAGCGTCCCGACGCCCAGCATTGACCGCCTTCGCGCCATTGGCGAATGGATGAAAACCAACGGCGATGCGATCTACGGTACCAAAGCCACGCCATACCCCTATGAATTTCCCTGGGGCGGTATCACGCAAAAAGGCAACCACCTCTACTTGCTCTTTACCACATGGCCCGGCGAGGAATTCACCCTCCTGGGCCTGTGCAACCGCGTTGCAAAAGCGACCTTACTCGCCGACAAAAACGCGCACATCGCCGTCTCTCAAACCCGCGACAGCGATTGCGATATTTTAACATTGCGCCTGCCCGAATGCCCCGATCCAAATGTCTCAGTCGTCGCCCTCGAACTCGATGGCGCCCCCGATGTCGATCAAACCGCCCTCCAGCAAACCGATGGCTCTATCACCATGATCGCCAGCATGGCGAACTTGCACACGCCCGAATCGGGAACGCAAATCCGCATTGGCGAAAGCGGCGTTATCGAAGACTGGTTTGACACATCCAACTGGATCGATTGCGACTTCAAAGTTTCTGAACCCGGTACGTTTGAAGTCCGCGTTCACACCAGCGCGCTCCGTCGCGCCCGAGAATGGACAGGCGGCCACGAAGTGCGCGTTGATATCGCGGGCAGTACATTCCGCAAAACCATCACACCCGACGCCTGGAGCGACAGCCCCAAAGCGCAGTATTTCCCCGAAGCCGCAACCATTATGGGCCAGGTCCAGCTCGACAACCCCGGCCTTTACACCATCGAAGTCCGCGCAGAATCTATCAACGAACAATCCCGTGCCGGACTATCCGTCTCAGCAATTTCCCTGATGCGTCAATAGACGAGGAGGATACCATGCCACTGGAAGTATGTGCCCTATCGCCCGAAAAGATGGAATTGCGGGAATACGAAGTGCCAAAAGTTGGAAAAGGACAGATGAAAGTACAGAGCATGTACGCTGCTGCCAAGCACGGAA
This sequence comes from Candidatus Latescibacterota bacterium, assembly GCA_022822565.1. Lineage (GTDB taxonomy): Bacteria > Latescibacterota > UBA2968 > UBA2968 > UBA2968 > VXRD01. The sequence goes on along the minus strand of JAJEAX010000187.1, from coordinate 9,219 downwards.
CCGAGTTATCGGGGATAAAAGGTGACAGCGCAAAACGCGGACCTTATGATCCGGAACTCCAGGTATTTCCAAACACGGGCAGAGGACGGTCGTCTCGTACGGGCAATATGTTTTTAGGCACTGTAATCAGCGAGGGCGTAGATGGGTTCGTAAAAGGCGACGTAGTACTGAGCTACGGACCGTTTAGAGAAGTCCATGTCATCTCGACAGAACGGTGTTGGAAGGTCCCAGAAGGATTTTCGTGGAAATCCGCAGTCTGTTTGGACCCGGCGGATTTTGCCATGTGTGCGATCAGAGATGGACAGGTGAGAGTCGGAGACGCTGTCGCTGTATTTGGGATGGGCGCCATCGGACTGATGGTCGTACAAATCGCCAAATTATCCGGGGCATATCCAATCATCGCGGTCGATCCATTGGAAAACCGCCAAAAAGTAGCTCAAATCTGCGGCGCAGACCTGATCCTTGACCCTACAACTTGTGATGCGGGCGTAGAAATCAAAAAGGCAACCGGAAACCGGGGCGTAGATGTAGCGATTGACTACAGCGCCAATGTACACGCCCTGCAAGCCGCCATACGCGGGGTGGCATTTGGAGGCACCGTAGTAGCTGGCGCAGCACCGGCACCTTATGGTCCTGGACTCGATCTGGGCGCAGAAGCGCATTACAACCGCCCCAATCTCATCTTTTCCCGGGCATGCAGCGATCCAAATCGGGAATATCCCCGATGGGATGAAAAGCGCGTTTACGCCACCTGCTGGCGACTGCTCACCGAGGGAAAACTAACGGGCGAATCCATTGTAACACCTGTAGTCGCTTTTGAAGACCTCGTCACAGAATATCCAAAAATCACCAGCAACCCCGAGCAAAATATCAAGTTAGGAGCTTATTTTAAATAGTTCTCAACGCACATGCAGCGTGGATAGGGTATCCCCCTTAAATCTAGATCAGGAGAAAGGAAGGCAACGATGGCCAGCACAGAAATCAAACTTACTTCTGAAGACTACCTGAAGATGCCTGACGACGAACGGCACGAACTTTTAGACGGAGAATTGGTTATGGCACCAGCACCCCGTACCGATCACCAGATGGCTGTTATGAACCTGGGATCGCTACTCCATATATTTGTGAAGGAGAAAAATTTAGGCACCGTGCTTTCTGCCCCCACCGATGTGGTGCTTTCGGACATAGACGTTGTGCAGCCAGACCTGTTGTTTATCTCCAATGAGCGCGCGCATATCATCACAGATGAGAATATTCAAGGTGCGCCCGACCTGATTATCGAAGTTCTATCTCCATCTACTGCCGAGCGCGACCGCATGTTCAAACTCGACCTGTATGCCCGTCACGGCGTAAAAGAATACTGGCTTGTAGATACCGATGCCAAAACCGTAATGGTCCTGCTCTTAGGCGAGCACCGCTTCGAGGTGATAGGCATCTATGGAGAAGACCAGACTTTGAGTTCGCCAACCTTGAAGGAATTCTCCCTCAACATTAGTGACGCAATTTAGATACTAATGCCTTTGTAAAAAACGGCTACAACACTACGATTCGATAGGGTGAGTCAATGTGCTATGCGCTGTTCGGGGATTTTGACCTGTCAAGATAGAACCCAACACAAAACAGCCATCCAATGTGGGTGGCTGTTTTGATAAGGAGAATTTCCATGCCGAAAATCAAGGTGGTTGTGTTGTTTTTTCTCTTTTTGTGTCAGACTGCTGAGAGCCAAGAACTAAGTCCAGATATACAGTTATTGATTGCTCATGGGTTTATTAAAGAAGCAAAACTTGAGTTGATTGCCGTGGCTCGCAATTCTGCAAATAGTGACCCAGAGAAAATACAGGCTCTATTGCTTTTGGACACTATAGCATCAAATAATACAGAAAAAAAAGTTGTTTTGGAGATGCTATGTGACATTGACAATAAATACTTGCCACAGCTAAAACAATTTGAGGCTGATGTTTTAAAGGAGAAAGAGCAAGAGAAATTAGCCCAGCAAAGGCTCCGAGATGAGGAACACGCCAAACAGTATCTTGAACATGCAAAGTTATGGAGAAAACGTATAAGAGAATGGACGGATAGTTCCAAAGATATTTCCGATTATTATGACTATGAAGAGTTGGTGGCATCTATGGAATTTTGGCTTAACAAGGCATTAAATCAGGTTCCCAACTCCGATGTGTCCAAAGAAGCCTTTGAGTTTTATTTTGATGTTCTATTTCAGGACCTGATAATCTATAAGCCGGGATTCTTTTCTTCTAAGTTAGATGCAAAAAATTTTGACGAATCTATGGCTAAAATTGTCAATGGTCTTGAAATTTATGCGACAATGTATCCCGACGCCCCAGAGGTTTTGGAGTTGATGTGGAATATACATGACACTTTTTATCGGTTGTCTTGTCAATGGGGGCGAGGGATTCCGAGAAAGCGTAGTGATATAAAAATGGAACATAGGGGTTTAACTTATTTTGGGTCTATGTTTGAAATGTATATGCTGTCGCTGGAATGGTTAGATCGTATTATGAAACGATCTGAGAGTAAGGAGAATTTCTATTCTGATATGGCACGTCGAAAATATCGGGTTATGTCTCGCTACTTCCACCGTTATGTCAAGAAGGATGAAAAGAACCGACATCGCGTCAAATATGTCGATGGTCATTTTGATGGTGGATTCAGAGGTGTAGCAGAAGAAGACCTAAAAAAGATACAGGAAGAAATTAGCCTAAGAATCACAAAGTACCCTGTTAAAGAAATATCTCCTGTGTCCCAGTAGTCATAAAAACAGCCACCCGTGATCGGTGGCTATTTTCTTTCTACGTATTTGTGAATTGAACCACTATCCACCAACATGCTCTGTCGCCCACAGTCTTTCTGTATGTGGTTGGCCCGTTTGTAAATATTGAGTATCGGGTGCGGGAGTGTTTGGATGTGTGGGATGAAGAGACGGAAAAGCGGCGCATAAAAGTTGTTGCTAGCCGTAGTCGGGATATGTTTCTAAAGCTTCGTACTGGAATAGACACGGGATGGAAAATACTAGGGCCGGGAGAGTTAGAGATGTGGTTTGAGGTTACGAATGAACCACCAAAGGAGTTGTCAAGAGTTCGCAGTGGCGGGATGCTGTGTATCTGTGTGGGTGCTGAAAAGATGAAAAGTTGTAATTAGCCTGAATAATTCATGAATTTGCTAAAAATTTTCATAATTTTTAGCAGAACAATCCGTTATGTCATGAGTGCCAAAAATTTTTGTTTTAGGACAATAACTGAAAAGTCCAGTATTTACACAGATTTCTCAGATTTTATGAATTAGTCGGACTAAACAGGGGCAGTGAAAAACGTTACCTTTTTGGAATTTCTTGACGATCAATTCCAGACCTCATAACCGGCGATACGACATTCTCTTGATGGTACATAGCAAGCGACAAGTAAATAAGTGCCGCTCGAGAAATCTTCAACATTCGCAGTGACAGACGATAGAGTTCGGTGTATGCCAATCGAGTCGTAATTTCATCTGATTGAAAAACCATTCCATCTTCATATACTTGAAGGAACCGATGCTCAGCAGCGTTTCTCACATCATTTAGGAGTTCCGCATGTGGCAATGCAGTCTCTTTAAATTCACTATCGAATAGATCAAGTGAAAGCGCGTAGAGGCTACGTAGTCGCCAGTTGTTCTGCGGGATACGACTATTGATATCCTTACCCCTCCCTTCATGCCATACAGTGCGAAAATTGAGCCTTTTCCGATCCTTTCCCAGATCATAGTACTCATTTAAAAACATGGCGATTTTATCCAATATTGAATACGCACTCCGAAAAGCCACTTTTTGTTTTTCGATTCTTACTCCTCCAATAGAGCCATCGCCGTGTTCAAAAACCAGAATTTCTTTGTCAGCATAGTGGTTGTGTTTGCCCTGACTTCCTTCAAAAAGTAGGAGACACGCCGCGACATATTCCTGTTTCAAGAGATCGTAAAACTGTACAAATCGGGGTTTTTCATCAATGCCATAACTGTGGTCAGGAAGATGAAATACATCATGAGCAGCAATAGGCCATGTATCAAGATCGTTCAAGGGATTTAGGAACAATCGATTCTCAAGACGCCATTTCCTGAACTTTTTCTCATTCTTGGAAGTGCCTATCGGCCAACTATATGGCTCGAAATGGCTCTCATCGAAATTATGATCAAGGAATGCTTTGATTTCGTTTGCACGAGTCTGAAAATTCTCGCGCACTGTGCTCGGATATTCACCATCCCATACGCTCCGGGGTGAAAGAGCTTCGCGAAGATTCCCAAGTGCCTGCATTAGAAATATATTCTGGTGTCCCAGATCATAAAGTGCGTCACTATAGTTACATAAACCGATTCCACGGTTGCCAAGTGCCATTGCGAACTGCGGTAATATTCTCAACGCTGAGTCCCTCATCTCAAGAGCCTTTATAGGACGTCCAAGCGCGTTAAATACCCCTCCGAGGTTTGTCAAAATTTGACAACGCCTTATTTTATCCAGATGATGGAAGTGCGGATCTCTTATAGCCTGTCTAAGAGACAAAACTTCGCGCGTTAGCTCAGGTTGAACCCAACTCCAAAAATAGGTCTCGTCATTAGCCTTAATTTGTCGAATAGCGGAGAAAGTATTTGCTTGGAAATAGTAGATTAAAGGTCGGTCCACCTTTTGTCCCGACTTTAGCGTCTTCGCGCATCTCGCCAAGCATCGCGATAGTGTCTCTAAATCGCTTTGGTCGGATGCTTTATCAATTTCCATCCCTAACTGTTCAAGATTTTTATTCATTGTCCTTGACCTCAAGCCAGAGTGCAATCGCCTCCTCCATCCGTTCGAGCAATTGGTCAATTGACTGGCCTTGGGTATGACAACCAAGAAGAGCAGAAACACTCCCAACGTAATATCCATCTTTATCCTTCTCAATGACAATAGTGTATTCAGTGCTCATTAGATTATCTCAAAATCATAGCTTCTTACAATCATGTGCTGATTCAGTACGAGCGAAATGGCAGCATAATCTATGCACTGCTTATTCTTCGGAATAACGTTGCGTGACCGCCTTTGCGGCCTCTTCGAGGCCGGGGAAAAGACTCTCGCGGGTGATATTCAAGAGCCGCAGTTCTTCTCTAATATCCCGCTTACTCGTGTACGGCACCTTGAGCGTGTAATAGTCGTAAATAGGGATGTCGGCGTTCCGATTCAGGATTTCATCGCGCTCGAACCGCTCGTGAAACACTGAAAGGAGAAAAGGCACCGGACTGCATCCGAATGCGCTCAAACGACTGTTGAGGTTCGACTACGAAGACGCGAAATAGATCTCTTAAGTCGATATTTTCCAAAAAATACGGTTTCTCTTGCCGGATGAAATGGTAGAGACGACCCAGAGCCTCCTCGCGTTCTTTTTCAAGGTCCAAGTCTTCGCCCTCATCAGTGCCTTCCCCCGTTTTGCTCAACAACAAGTTCTGCTCTGCATAACGAAGTTTGGCGAAATTGGCGATGATACTTACCGTGTCGCTATTGAAGGGCTTGATCATCTCCTTCATTACTGCGAAGATATGCAGGCGACCATTCATGACACTGCGATCTTCGCAGGCATTGAACAGAGCGACTAAAGGATTTCGGGTTATATCGAGCAACCGTGTCTTAAGTCCATAATGCTGCGCGAGCACCCACTGTGAGAATGCTGATGTCAGTCCGCTAAACGCCTCCGGCAGACGTGACATAATTTCGTTCAACATCTCGCCTTCCCACGCCCGGAATGGGAATTTATCTTTATCCTCTTCTGAACGCCGCATCACGGAGGGGCGTAGATCCCAAGAGTCACTACTTTCTCCCCGGAAATAGAACTGATCATCAGGATGTTGGTTTTGCAGGTCGCGGCACGCTTTTAGCAAATTCTCAATGCTTTTGATTTCCCTGTTGCTGTTCTCTCGATCTGCCCCGGTGTTTTGGGATTCATTCATACGGCCTTCGCTTTCCACAGTTTTGCTTTCCATATTTGTGAATGAGATATATTTGTGTTAATGAGCTTTGTAGAGACAAAATCTGCACCAGCGACTGTCGCTTTGGTGAGGTTGGCATTGGAAAGATCGGCTTCGGAAAAATCGGCATAAGCGAGGTCGGCGCAAGAGAGTTTGGCACCAATAAGTTTAGCTTCTCGGAAATTGACCCAAGAGAGAAGACTTTGATAGTTGTGGTCGAACTTGCCCGCCTCCTGAAACTTTTTGGAGATGTCCACACCTGAAAGATCCGGCACAAAGTCTTCGCGCTCGCGCCTCGCGTTCCATGCCTCAACGCCTTCGAGAAGCCATTGAATGTGTTGTTTATTCGCCATATCTCCTTCTCCTCTATATCCTAAAATTTCATCCGTCTTCTTCTTATTCCCATTTCAAATCAATATAGCCAACATTACGCGATGTGTGACTTCAAAATCGCCACAGAGTAATACCGATAAACTGATAGAAGAAAAGCCTGCCCCTGCATGATTTTGAGCAGGGGGCAAAACCACTGGATTGCGGCTTACATCCTGCCGCAATGACGGCTCTAAAACCCTTGTTTTGCTGACTGCTGGTCACTGATTGCTTGTTTTATTACCATTATCCTAAAGTCACACCTGACGTCCAACATTATAGCACCGTGCAAGGTCGCCGCTTTATTTTAAAGCATCTTCACCCCAAGCGGCGTTTGTTGAATGGGTAAAACCGAGATTCACTAAATTGGCTGATCTCAACCGTTATCTCTCCTGATTCGGAAATGCGGAGAATCCCTGGTATCTTGTTTTCGGCATCATCTGGCAACCAGAAAAACCCATGTTTTTCTATTGGCTCAGAAAGTCGCATAGTAAATTCTCCTTGTAATAAATATACCTGATTTGCTATATTGTGTGTTATGAGATGGACAGTAGAGACTCTTAATGCCACTGTAGATAAAGAGCTTGACGCGCTACCCACCGATATGCGTGCTCGTTTTGTACGCATCAGTGAGTTGATCGCTGCAGTCGGGTTGGAGCGCGTTGGCACACCCTATGTCAAGCATTTGACCGGCCCGCTTTGGGAAATGCGCTTGAGAAGTAAAGATGGGATAGCGCGTGCGCTGTATGTCACTATCCGAGACAAAAGGGTCATAGTGGTAAGGGTCTTTATCAAGAAGACACAGAAGACGCCACGCCGGGAGATTGATTTGGCATTACAACGCGCAAAGGAGATTCTGGAATGAGTAAAGTAAGTGACTTGCACAAAAAATGGAGCCATGACCCAGAATACCGGGCAGCCTATGAAGAACTCGGCCCGGAGTTTGATCTGGCCCGCGTACTGATTGAGGCCCGCATTAGCGCCAAACTCACGCAAGCGCAACTTGCCGAGCGAATGGAGACAACGCAATCAGTCATTGCGCGGCTTGAGAGTGGGCGCGTCCACCCATCCACCAAAACGTTGCAAAAAATTGCTCGGGCCACTGGTACCCGACTCAAAATTAGTTTTGAAACCACCGGCACCCCAAACTGATCCAGGCGCACTCGCCTCCTCCATCCGATCAAGCAACTGGTCAATTGACTTGCCCTGGGTATGACAACCCGGAATAGCAGGAACGCTTCCGACACAATACCCATCTTCATCCTTCTCTATTACAATCGTGTATTCAGTGCTCATTTGATTCTCCCATAGCGTCGCATTTCTTTTATTCCTTGAACAGCCACCCTTCCTCGCCTCTCGCCTTTTATTTTCTCATCCCTATTCTTATATGCGCCTATGCTACGGCCTCTGACCTAAGGGTTTTATCCTGATCATCCTTTCATCACTGGATAGAACCACTCCAGTGCAGGCTCTGTAAATCCTGATGAACCGGTCTGAAAGGCGACCAGTTGTACACCGCTTCCGACAATGTTTACCCCAGCACCCGCACATCCCCTCGCCGAATGGTTATGCCCTGAGTATCAAAATAATTCAACAGCGGCACGGCAAATTTGCGCGTGGTGCCGATCAGATTGCGAAAAGTAGATACATCGATCTCCCCATTTTCTTTCAAATAATCAACCAACTGCCGCCTCACATCTTCCATCACCTCGGGGTGAAAGAGCAACGTATCGTCCAGGCGCACCAGACCTCCCATTGCCTGCATGGCCGACACCAAATCATGCACAGATCGCGCGTTGATCTGGATCGCATCGGGCAATGTCTTCAAGTCCTCGGGCGTAGTCCCCCCATCTTTTAATACCCGCGCAATAGCATCGCAAATCTCCTCTTGCTCGGGCGTCAACGCAATTTTGTAATCGCGCAACCGAATCAGCGCATTATCGCTTTTTAAGGTACCTTCGTGAATGAGATATTCAACACCATAGGCAAACAAATCATCAGAGGGGTCACCTTGCACCAATGCGCGAAGCTCCTCGCGACGCGCACCTATCCGGAGGGGATGCGCCTCGTGAAAACTCCGCATCGCATCGCCAATCCCGTCCAGCAATTCCCGCCAGCACATCGCGTGGACATACATCGCTTTACCCGCCTGTACATAAGAAACCACATCACCCGAATCGACGAGCGCGGTTAACTGACCCTCAATCTCACTCACAGACACCGCCATCTCAGATGCGAGTTGTAGCGCGGTTCGCGATTGCAATCGCGCGGCCTTTAAGCGCGTCAACAAAACCCGTGTGGGATCATCCTGCTCCAAGTCTCGCAGTGCGTCATTGACATCGTCCCGAAATCGTCTATGCTTCACAGGTTGCGGATCCAACACCACACCACCGCCCAATGTTTGCACCGGTGAATACCGCCGGATCACAAACCGATCGCCCCGCGCGGCAACGCCCGGTTCTTCCAGGCGCAACTGCACCAGTTGCGAATCGCCCGGCAACAATGTCTCGCCTTCGAGCAACACCACGCGGGCCAAAACCTCTCGCGGTCCCATCAGCAGATGTACGCGCGTGCGATTGGTCACATGCGCGGGTGCATCGGGTAACATGTGCAATCGCGCATCAATCATATACGTCGTCTTAAAATACCCCGGTTGTACCAGAAGGTCACCCCGCGACACTTCATCGACCTCGACCCCGCTAATATTAATAGCCGCACGCGCCCCCACCCGTGCCACATCCACATCCTGCCCATGCGTTTGCACGCCACGCACGCGAACACTGTTACCCGACGGCAACAGCGACAATGCGTCTCGCACGCGAACATCCCCTGAAATCACAGTACCAGTCACCACAGTCCCAAACCCCTGCA
>JAJEAX010000278.1 GCA_022822565.1 Candidatus Latescibacterota bacterium | reverse complement strand
ATGGTATTCCCCCTGTTAAAGTGTAATCTGTGTATCCTGGGCGAGGCATGCCTCGCCCCTACGCCTGTGTGGTTCTTTGCCCTTAGCCTTTTGCTTTTATCTGCATCTATCTGCGTCCATCTGCGGATACTTTTGCCGTTCCTCACCGCTGATCCCACAATTGCCGCATCTCCGCACTCGATTTGAGCAACTCGTCCAGCGTGCCCACGCCCTCGATACGACCATTTTTTAGAACGACAATTTGATCGGCGCGGCGAAGCGCGGGACGGCGGTGAGAAACCACGAGACAGGTAGCCCGGCGGTGTTCAAAAACGCGCCGCCAGAGAATGCGCTCGGTTTCGACATCCAGCGCAGAAGACAGATCATCAAAAACCAAAAGCTCGGGATCGCGAATAAACATGCGGGCGGCAGCAGAGCGCTGAATTTGGCCCCCGGAAAGTTTGACACCGCGCGGTCCCACAATCGTATCCAGGCCATTTTCGAGGGTAGAAATATCGGCCTCCATAACACCATTGTAAAGCGCGTGTTCGAGTGCTTGTGAATCATCGGACAATCCCAGGAGAATATTATCGCGCAGAGACTCGCTGAAAAGACGCGGGATCTGCGGCGTATAAGCACAGCGAGGAGGCGTAAAAAAAGTTTTGGGATCTGCAACTTTCTCACCATTCCAAAAAATATCCCCGCTCGCAAGCGGAAAAACACCGAGAAGTGCGCGGATGAGCGTGGTCTTTCCCGATCCGATTTGCCCCGTAATAACCGTAAACGACCCAGCGGGAATGACGAGATCAATATCGTAAATCCCATTTGTGGATTTGGGATAAATATACGTCATATTGCGAATGGTGAGTGCGTTGAGCCTGTCCGATTCCACACGGGAAGGCAAAAGCGACTCATCGGGTTCTCTATTGAGATAAACATCCGTATGTTGAGAGATGCGTTCGCGGGGAATATCTTCAATTGTATAAGCCATCCGAAAATAAGAAACTTCGGCGCGTTTGTGATTGGTGAGAATCGTCCCGAGCAAGGAGCCGCTTCGGGCAACCTGACCGACATACGTGGCAAAAAGTGCCATATCGCCAACCGTGAACGTGCCCGACTTCATTTTTTCCGCCACGAGAATCAGGATAACGCCCGTGGCAATATGACCCAGGTTGAAATTGATCGAACTCAAGATTTGAGTGAAGAGATTGTCGATAAGAGTAGATACGCGGCGCGCATCGTTGAGTTGTCGAAAGCGGTCAATCACATGGGCTTGCGTGGTGGCGACTTTGACAGCGAGAATAGACTGAAACATCTCATTGATAAAATTGGTAGATCGCTCCGTTGCAACCCGCTGTGCGGTGCGGTATTTGTGAATATACTTGCGGGCAAAATCCACAACAATAACCACACATATCGCCGGTATAATTGTTATAAAAGTGATATAGGGATCAATTCTCGACATATAAAAAATGGCGAGTGCCGCAAATACGAGATTGCCCCACATGTGGATATATCGATTGAGGTATTGGATAATACCCAATACATCGTCTCGAAATCGGTTGGTCACCTCGCCAGAGGCGGTGGAAATTTTTCCCGGATCTCGAACTTCGAGAATAGCAGTCATAAGATTTTTCCGCAAAAGCGTTTCAATAGCATACCACCAGCGCGGCCATGCAAAAGCCGAACCAAAAAGGGCGATGCGGTCGCCAATCTCAACAGCGACAAAAAGCGCGACAAGTGTCCAGGCAGTGAACCCCGCTTCTGCCTGACCGGTGAGCGCATCAAAAAAGCCCTTCATAATAACGCCTGCGAGAAAAGGCGCGATATCATCAATACCGCGAAAAAATATCGTGAACAAAAAAAGCCCGGGACGGAACTTGAGCAACCGCCATGTCGTTTGCCCCATCGTCATGCGATAAGTTCCTCCAACCCGGTATTGAGCAGACGTGAAAACTGCGAATTTGGATCTTTGACCAGTTCTTTGCGAAGGCCGTATTCCCCCACCTGTCCATCGTCGAGAATGAGAATATTATCCACGCGCTCTACGGTCTCAAGGCGATGCGCGATAATAATACCCGTGCGATTCTGCAACAGGCGTTCCACTGCAAAATTGATATTCTGCTCGGTTGCGGGATCGAGCCGCGATGAAGGCTCGTCCAAAATGACCAGACCGGGGTCTTTAAGGAACACGCGGGCAAAGGCGAGCAATTGCGCTTCGCCAGCCGAAAGACTGCCCGAGACGAGTTCGGTCTCCAAACCATCGGACAATGACGCATACCACGCACCGAGACCGAGATCATCGAGTATAGCGACGATTTTTTTATCCGAAACATCGGGCCGAAAAAGGGTGAGATTGTCGCGTAAACTGGCATTAAAAAGCTGCACATCCTGCGTGACAAGACCGACGTGCTGCCGCAAATCGTCAAGCAAAATATCCCGGATATTTTGATCTCCAATGCGGATTTGTCCGCGCTGAATATCGTAAAAGCGAAAGAGCAAGCGGGTAATCGTAGTCTTACCACTGCCCGTGCGCCCCAACAAACCGAGGGTTTTGCCCGGGTCGAGAGAAAAAGAAATATTCCGCAGAACGGGATCGCCGGGATTGTACGCAAAATGGACATTGTCAAACGCGATGCCCAAAGGCATTACCTCGAGTTTACCAGAAGGAGCAGATAGTTTTTCATTCCCATCCCGAATGCGGGTCTGGATGCGGTGCAATTCTTCAATGCGTTTAAGCCCGGCGGTTGCGCGTTGCAAATCGTTGATTTGCTGGCTAATTTGAAAAAGCGGTTCCCGCAACATCGACGTATAGTGAAATACGAGAAAAACCGCGCCAATTGTAAACGTACCCTCCCGATAAAGCCAGATACCCATGCCCATTGCAAGCGCGTAACCGAGCGCGAACATAATGCCGGTAATCGCACGCAATCCCTCGCTCATAATTTCGGATTTCTTCACGCGGGCAAAAACACCGTTATTGACCCCGTAAAACCGATTCACAGTATAACCGCCTGCGCCATTTGTGCGGATGTCTTCAAGACCGAGCAACCGCTCTTCAATAAAGCCGTACAAACGCGCATAGCTTTCGCGTTCCGCCGTATAAATGGGCACGGCAATATTGCGCGTGAGATTAAAAACAACAAAGGCGAGAATCGAAAAAGCGGTCAGCACTGCGCCCACGCGCCAATCTTCGCGAAAGACGAGAATGAGGACGCCCAAAAGAAAAAATGAGCTTCCAATAACATGGATGACAAATTGCGAAAAAAAATTGGAAAGTGCCGTCGTATCGCCGTCAACGCGCTCGATCATTTCGCCCGGAGTATGCTCGTGGTGAAAGCCCATATCGAGGTTGAGACAGTGGTGCGCGAGCGTATTCCGCATCTGATTCGTCGCACGCCAGCCCACATCTTGCCCCAAATAAGAACTCACAATTTGCACACCCTGGCGAATAATGCCAATAGCGAGAAACGCGATACCCGCCCATATCAGATTCTGCACGGCACCATCTGCCTGCGCCGTATCGATGAAATATCGGATAATTTGGGGATTGAGCAGATTGAGACCAATGCCCGTGAACATGAACACGCCAAGAAAAACAACGCGCTTCCAATGAGGGCGAAGATAGTGTATCAGGAGGGAGGCATAATGCCTGAGAGGGACGCGTTCCAAGAGGATTCCCGAAGTAGGTGAAAAAAATGGGCATCCAAATCGCTCAAAGTTCTTGGAAATTACCATGTCGCATGTTAATTTCCAAATGAAATTTAATCACCAACACTGTAATCCAACTTATCTTTTCGTGAAATGCCTCCTAAACTCATCCCCATTCTAAAAAACACGGGCCTCGACATCCACTGGGAAAAATCCGCCGCAACATTCCCCGGCAACCTTCCCTTTCTTCAGCCCGAAGCCATCCGTGAAAACGGCGACTGGGCAAATCTGCCACCCGACGCCATAGACTTCGCAACCCGCGCCGCCGAACAAATCGCCACAGACCCCGACCTCGCACACATGGCCTGGCATGCCCATCGCCTCCTCTTCATCGACAAAAGCACCCAGAACTCGGCAACCCGCGACTGGCCCCTCCTCGCCCCCATACTCGGCAATTACGGCGGTGCCTTTTATCTTCTCATCGCGCTCTCGGGCATACCGCAACTCCGCACCTACCACCAATCGCGCGACATACCCGAACACATCACCCGCCTCACCTGCCGCGATACGTACGTCTGGGCGCAGCAATACCACGACATCGGCATTTTCAAAAACGGCCGCTTCTTCCACCCGGGCAACCCCGGTGCATGGGGGCTATGCACACGCATCTTGCCCTGGCTCCTCAGCCATCTCAACGGCGACCTCTACCGCATAGGACGCTTGCAATACAAAATTGGACCCTTCCGCCAGAAAATGCGCGCGTACCGCCATCGCACCTCAGCACATCTGTGTCTCCTGTGCGAATCCGGATTGGAATTTCGCACCGACGGCAACTTCAACGGTGCGGGCGGACAGGAAGACCCACAGGCATGGACATCCAAACTCACCAAAACCGCGACCCATATCATCGGTCATCCCATGCACCCAGATGGCCACGCACAACGCCAGCCGGTCAGCCTCCCGCGCGCTCACTGGGATTGCGTCCTCACCGAAGGCGATCCCATCCTCGAAATTCACATCCCCGAAGACGGCCCCATGGAATTTGAAAATTGCGGCAACTCCCTCCGAGAGGTCGCCGAATTCTTCCCCAAACACTTCCCCGACCACCCCTTCAAAGCGATCTGCTGCACATCCTGGTTGCTCGACCCCACATACCAGCACTTGCTCGCCAAAAATTCCAACATCGCTCGCTTCCAGCGCGAATGTTATCTCTTCCCACTCAACTCGCGCAGCAAATACAGTGGCCGTGAACGCATCTTCGGTCCATACTCCCACGACCTCTCCACAGCCCCGCGCGATAGCAGCATGAGAGCCGCAGTACTCGATCACATCGACAACGGCGGCTGCCTCATCAGCGGCGGCTGCCTCCTCTGGACAGACCACCTCGACAAATGGGGCACCCAATTTTATCTCCAGCATTCTTCTACTCCCCAAAGTTGACATCTTCCCAAATGCACATTACCTTTCGCCCATGTCCAACATCCCCGACATCACCGTCCAGAACCTCGGAAAAACTTATGAAGTGCCCCAGCGAGAACCCGGATTGGGCGCAGCACTCAAAAGCCTTATCTCGCGCACCACACGCGACGTCGAAGCCGTCAAAAACATCTCATTTAGCGTTGCGCCAGGCGAAATCGTCGGATTCCTGGGACCCAATGGCGCCGGTAAAACCACCACCCTCAAAATGCTATCGGGCTTGCTCCACCCCACAGCCGGCGAAATCTCAGTCATTGGACACACCCCTTATGCGCGTCACAAAAACTTCCTCAACCGCATCACCCTGGTCATGGGCCAGCGCAACCAGCTCATGTGGGACATCCCCGTAGCCGACTCCTTTGAACGCAACCGCGCGATCTACCGCATTTCTCACGGCGAATACAAAAAAACCCTCGACGAACTCAGCACCTTACTCGACCTGAGCGATTTACTTTCCAAACCCGTGCGCAATCTCTCATTGGGAGAACGCATGAAATGCGAAATCGCCGCAGCCTTGCTCCACCGTCCACAGGTCCTCTTCCTCGACGAACCCACCATTGGCCTCGACGTCACCATGCAGCGCCGCATCCGCGCCTTCCTGGGCGAATACAACCGCCGCCACAGCGCGACCGTATTGCTCACCTCGCACTACATGGCCGATGTGGAAGCCCTGTGCAAACGCGTCATTATCATTCACCACGGCGAATTGCTCTTCGACGGCGATTTGAGCGCGCTCATCGAACGCTTTTCCCCTCACAAAACCATAGTCGTCGATCTCGAAACCGAACGCGCCGACCTCTCCTCCTATGGCGAAGTCATCACCGCCGAGGGCAACAGCGTAACCCTGCGCGTACCCAAAACAAAAACCGCCGATGTCACCGGAAAATTGCTCGCCAATTTACCCGTCATCGATCTCACAGTTGAAGACCCACCCATAGAAGAAGTCATCGAACAGGTATTCTCAAATTGAAACATTATACCGCCACATACTGGGCCTTTTTCAAGACCTCATTGCTCGAACAATTTCAATATCGCGCAGCCATGGCGATATGGATGATCGGGCGCATACTCGAACCCATCATCTACCTCACCGTATGGACAACAGTCGCCCATGCGCGCGGGGGTAGCGTAGGATCCTATTCACCAGCCGACTTTGCCGCTTATTACATCGTACTCATGCTCGTCAACCAATTCACCTTTTCCTGGATCATGCACATATACGACTTCCGCATTCGCCAGGGCGAACTCTCCAACTTCTTGCTCAAACCCATCCACCCCATACACGCCGACATTGCCGAGAACATCGCGTACAAAGTCATGACCGCCGTCATCATTTTTCCCACGGCAATATTGCTCTTCTTTCTCTTCGATCCCAATCTCGCCTTTCATATCCAGACATTCGCTCTCTTTTTACTCGCACTGGGCATAGCGTTCATCATGCGATTCTTCATCGAATGGACCCTCGCCCTCGTCGCCTTTTGGACCACGCGCAACGAAGCCATCAATCAAATGTACTTCACACTGGGCCTATTTCTCTCTGGACGCATCGCACCCATCGACCTGCTGCCGGGTGCCATCCAGACCCTCGCCGACGCGCTCCCCTTTCGCTGGGCGGTCGCATTCCCGGTCGAACTCATGCTCGGTCGTCTTTCACAAGAACAGATACTAAACGGATTCACCATGCAAGCCGTCTGGCTGCTCGCGGGTTTTCTGTTAATCCAACTCACCTGGCGATTGGGGATAAAAAAATACTCGGCAGTTGGATCGTAGGTACTTCACCCATGTACTACTTAAAACTAATATGGACCTTCTTCCGCATTGGCATCCTCAACGAAATGGCCTATCGCGTGAACTTCTACGTCCAACTCCTGCAATCCCTCCTCAGCCTGGGCACAGCCATCGCGGGCCTGGCAATCGTATTTTCGCACACCGATACCCTCGGCGGGTGGCAGGCCGTCGATATCCTCGCACTGCTCGGCGTATTTATGTTCGTCGGCGGCGTGATCGGCATGGTCATATCTCCGAGCATGAGCCAGCTCATGGACGACGTGCGACGCGGCATCTTCGACTACACCCTCACCAAACCGTGCGACGCGCAATTCCTCGCCAGCATCTCGCAAATCCGCGTATGGCGACTCACCGATATTCTACTCGGCGCAGGCGTACTCATTGCCGCGCTGATATATCGGGGACTCGATATTGGTCCGCGCGAAGCCCTCGCCTTCGCCTTTGTTCTCTGTACCGGGGGCAGCATCATCTACAGCTTCTGGCTCATGCTCGCCACCCTCACCTTCTGGTTCTTGCGCATCGAAAACATCCTCCACATCTTCCAGAGCATGTACGAAGCTGGCCGCTGGCCCATTGGCATCTACCCACACTGGTTGCGCTATATCCTCACATTCCTCGTACCCGTGGCATTTGCCATCACCGTACCCGCGGAAGCACTCTCCGGTCGCTTGACACCCGAAAGCATGATCACATCTGGCCTGCTGTGTGCCTTTCTCATCGCATTCTCGCGCTGGTTCTGGAAACGCGGCCTTAAAAATTACTCCGGCGCATCGGCATAATAGCCATCCGTTTGACTTTCCAGATTCTATCGGCTATTTTATTCCTGCTTTCAACACCAGACAATACACATAAGGAGTTTCGCAATGACGTACCAACTTCCCAAACTCGCCCAACCCGAAGCACCAGAAAAGAACGAAGTCGTACTCATCGCCAACGGCGACCTGCGCTTATCTGCCAACCAGATGTGCTGGCCCGCACAAGAAGCAATGGAACAAACCATCATAGCCGCAATCCAACGAGAAGGGTGGACAGTCCGCCGCGGACACCCCTATAAAAAAGACGAGGAACACGGCTTTATCGGATCGCAAAAAGAAGGCATGGCCGTCTTCAAAAATATTCATTCCGACGCCCCTCTCATCGTAGCCGAAGCCGTCTGGCAATACAGCCACCACGTACTTCACGGCCTGATCTCACACCGCGGACCCATCCTCACCCTTGCCAACTGGTCTGGGCAGTGGCCCGGCCTCGTCGGCATGCTCAACCTCAACGGCTCCCTCACCAAAGCCGGAGTTGAATACAGCACCCTGTGGAGCCTGGACTTTACCGACGACTTCTTCAAACGCGGCCTGCGCGAATGGCTCACCAGCGGCAGCGTCACCCACGACAC
The DNA here is from genome assembly GCA_022822565.1 of Candidatus Latescibacterota bacterium. Taxonomy (GTDB): domain Bacteria; phylum Latescibacterota; class UBA2968; order UBA2968; family UBA2968; genus VXRD01. The sequence continues at coordinate 5,075 of JAJEAX010000278.1, read as the reverse complement.
CTCCCATGTACGCGACGCCAACACCTTCCGTCTCCCCGAAGCCGAAGCGCAACTCGGATATGCACTCGCCGAACAACTCCAGCGCGAAAAAGCCATTATGGGCGTCTTTGACGAAGGCTGCATGGGCATGTTCAACGCCATCATCCCCGACCACTTGCTCAACCCCACAGGCGTCTTCAAAGAACGCCTCTCACAATCTGCGCTCTGGGCAGAAATGCAAACCGTCACAGATGCAGAAGCCAGCGCTGTTCGCGCCTATCTCGAGCGCAAGGGCCTCACCTTTGTCACTGGCACAAATGCCACCGATGAACTCACCGACGACCAGATCGCAATGCAATGCAAAATGTACATCGCCGCCGTACGCATTGCCGATGACTTTGGTTGCGCCACCATCGGCATTCAATATCAACAGGGCCTCAAAGACCTGTGCCCGGCATCTGATCTGGTCGAAGGCATTCTCAACAACGTAGATCGCCCCCCGGTCAAAGCGCGCGCCAATGGTCAGATCCTCTACGAAGGCGAGGCACTCCCGCATTTCAACGAAGTCGATGAATGCGCGGGCCTCGACGGCCTGATCACCAACCGCATCTGGAAAGCTCTGGAGCAGCCCCCCGAAAACACCTTGCACGACCTGCGCTGGGGCGAACACTATCGAGGAAATGGCATCGACGACTACGTATGGGTCTTTCTCATCTCTGGCGGCGCGCCGCCCGCACACTATATCGACGGGTACAAAGGCACCTCTTCCGAACGCCAGCCCAACATGTATTTTCCCCTCGGCGGCGGCACCTGCAAAGGCGTGAGCAAACCCGGCGAAATCGTCTGGAGCCGCATCTTCGTCCAAAATGACGAATTGCACATGGACATTGGTCGCGGTGGCGTCGTCGAACTCCCACAAACAGAAACCGACCACCGCTGGCGTGCCACCACCCCGCAGTGGCCCATTATGCACGCCGTCACCTACGGCATCTCCCGCGACCAGATGATGGCACGCCACAAAGCCAACCACATCCAGGTCGCCTATGCCGAATCAGCACAGGCCGCCAACAACGCGCTGGCCGTAAAAATTGCCATGATGCAAGCATTGGGCGTCAACGTTCATCTGTGTGGCACGAATAATGGACTTGTATAAAAAAATCAAAAGCAACCACAGATGAACACCGATAAACACAGATAAAAGGCACCCCTCCCACCAACCCAAAGCCCAAAGACACGGCACCGGCATGGCGTAGCGAGAAAAAAACCAATGCATAATACCGATCAGATCACAAGGGAAATCATTCGCTGTGCTATAAAAGTGAGCAATACGTTGGGAATTGGGTTTCTTGAGAAGGTGTATGAGAATGCGCTTGTTATCGAATTGAAATGCGCGGGGTTAGCTGTTGAGCAGCAAAAATCATTGTCTGTTTTGTATGAAGGTGAAGTTGTCGGTGAGTATCTGGCTGATGTTGTTGTCGAAGAACTGGTCATTTTGGAATTAAAGGCTGCAAAAGCCATTGAAAACATCCATCAAGCACAATTGATCAACTATCTCAGAGCAGCCGGTATTCATACTGGATTGATTTTGAACTTCGGCACACCTCGACTGGGCATCAAGCGTATGGTCTTTTGACGTCCTATCCGTGTCCATCTGTGTTTATCGGTGGTTGCTTTTCGCTTTTCATCTCTTAATAAGGATATAATACCATGAGAATCGCACTCGTCATCCGCCCGTTCACCAATGAAAACCTCCAGACCGCGCTTCAAATGGACGTAAAAGACGTCGTAACGGTCTTACCCAATGCAGGCCCCGTCTGGGATTATCTCGCCATATTGCGCCACAAAAAGCGCATTGAAGATCAGGGCTTGCGCTGGTCTGTTGTCGAATCTGTTCCCATCTCGGACAACATCAAACTGGGCCTTGAAGGTCGCGACCAGGAAATCGACAACTATTGCCAGACCATTCGCAACCTCGGCGCAGCGGGCATTCCCGTGATGTGCTACAACTGGATGGCCGTCTTTGGCTGGATGCGTACCTCTATGACCACCCGCACGCGCGGCAATGCCCTGGCCAGCACTTACGACCACAGCGACATAGAAGACGCGCCACCCATCACCGACTATGGCGACATCACCGAAGAACGCCTCTGGGAAAACCTCGAATACTTCCTCAAAAGAGTAATCCCCGTTGCCGAAGAGGCCGGCGTCAAACAGGGCTTGCACCCCGACGACCCCCCGCTCTCGCCCATTCGCGGCGTTGCCCGCATCATCACCAGCCCCGAAGCTTATGATCGCGTCATCTCCTTCATCCCCAGTGAATACAATGGCCTCACCTACTGCCAGGGCAACTTCAAAGCCATGGGTGCCGATATTCCAGCCACCATTCACCACTTCAAAGACCACATCCACTTCGCCCACTTCCGCGATCTTCACGGGCAGGTACCCACCTTCTCCGAATCCTTTCACGACGACGGCGACACCGACATGGCAGAGGCCATTCGCGCGTACAAAGCAATCGGATTTAAGGGCGTCATCCGCCCCGACCACACGCCCACCTTTGCGATAGACCAGGAGGATGTGGGAGGCTACAACTTCCTCGGGAGGCTCTATGCTGTGGGGTATATGCGTGGGTTAATACATGGGACGGAGTAAGAATCAAAAGCAAATGCAACCACAGATGAACACGGATGAACACAGATTAAAGGCACCCCTCCCACCGCCCCAAAGCATTAAGACACGCCGCAGACAGGGGAAAAAGCCAATGCAGACTGATGCGATAAACACCTATTGGACTCCTTTCTCTGAAAGAGATAAGTTGTCCACTAAAACGGGTCAAGTCCATCATGGGAGATTATGGATTGATTTTCACAATTAGATTTGTTCTGAAAAAATATCATATATCAAATTTTATGCAAGCCCTTAAACATTCTTCCCATATCAGAGTGATCGCGGTAGGGATGCCGCGATGTTCGACGTTTCTTTTGCCTTTCATCCGTGTTCATCCGTGTTCATCTGTGGTTGCTTTTCGCCTTTCATCTATAGCACAAAAAAAGGCTGCGATCTTACGACCGCAGCCTTTTGTGTAGCTGGTGGGAAAAGCTTCTTAGAAGCCGACGCCAACAGAAACGCGAATGGGATATTCATCAAGTGCCTCAGCCCTTGAATACGAAACATCCACACCCACACTCTGATCGCCCAACTTCTGACGCAAGCCTGCACCCACTGTCCACGACTCGGAATCATAACCGATCTTGTAACCACCGCGCAGTGCCAGCATGTTCTGTACCCATGCTTCCGCGCCAAAGTGATAACGGTTGATCGAGTCCGTGAAGAACATCTGTTCAACTGCCACTGTCAAAGACAGCGGATCGCCCAGATTCCCATAGATTTCAGCGGCACCCGACAGGTTGAATACCATCGGGAAACGCGCCTTCTGACCAATCACGTCCTGGTCGCCGCCCAAGTTGCGCATCGACATACCCAGACGCGTAGAATGGAAGCCCGTGTAAAAGAGCGTACCAAAATCTATGTCATAAGACGAATACGACTGCAAGTCCAGATCTTCCTGAACCCAGCGCAGATTACCACCCACACTCAACTTATCCGTCACCTGCTTGGCAATGGTCAACCCAACAGCCATATCACCTGCTGTGGCCATCCGTCCCGTGCCTCCGGGTTGAGATGATGTGGTCTCTTCAAATTCATCGGTGGTAAAATACGCAAAGTTCACGGCAAAGGTCGCCACATTCGTCTTGGCACCAATGGCAAACGTGCCCATCGAAGACCCCACAATCCACTTCAGATAAGAAGCGGTCAGCGCGTAGCGCTCAATCTGCGTTGCCCCAGCAGGGTTGTAAAACACAGCCGACAGATCATTGCCAACAGACGAATACGCATCACCCATACCGGCTGAGCGCGCATTGCCCGTCAGCTTCAAGAAGCCATAAGACGTGGTCGTAACACGCGCATACTTAATCAGATCCGTTTCAGGAGGCACGCGCGTCCTATCTACGGGAAAAGGTCCTAAGGAATCCTGGGTCGGCCGCTCTTCCTGAGCCTGTGCATACATCGGCAGGGCAAGCGCAACAGCCAGACCTAAGAGCAGTGCTTTCTTAAACATTGTCTTTCTCCTTTTTTGTGTCTGACGCTTCGCGCCTTACTTGATGATCACGAAAGTGCCGGTCTGCGTCTTGCCTTCTGATCCCGGCATTAGAGACGTGACCTTCCAGAAGTATATGCCGGGGAACATCGCCTCACCAAAGTTAGACGGACGATTCTCGGCAAGCTGGATATAAGTCACTTCGCCCTTCAGAGGATCCTGGTTGTAGAAGGTCCAGATCCGCTGACCCGTCACATCGTAAAGATCGATCTGACAGCGACCCGGCAGATTCGTAAACCGCATATTCTGCTGGCGGTTGTACGTATGCAAATCGCTATCTACCTTGAACGGATTGGGAACCACGCGAACCTGCTCTTCGAGGCGATCAAACACCGCTGCGCCAGGAACAACGGGAACAATACCCGAGCGAGAACCATACACAGCACCCAGAGAGGTGTTCTGTGCGGATTCCAGGACATCGGTGCTACCCACGCCATTCCAATCACCGTGACCAGAGTCATACATACGCACACTATACCAGTTGGGGAAGCCAGCGTTCGTGCCCTGATCGTCAAACAGGTACGTGCCCGGTATTTCGGGACCAGCAGCGGGATTGAGAGCACCGTGCACACCAACATCAACGTACTGGTTGGTCGTCAATGGAATACCCGTTGGCCAGGAACCACTCTTAACCGTTGTCCACGTACGAGAAGGATCATACGTAACACCCGTGGGCAAATTGCCCGCACGCGCATCTTCAAATGAAAACTCCGTCACATACTCCCACTCGCCCTGATACTCTACAGACGAGCGATAAATGCGATAACCGCGCAAATCCTGTGCCTCGGCGCCAGAATAATCTGGATCCATTGCTTCTTCGCCAAAGACACTCCAACGAATCTGCGTCTTACCCTGAAGGTTGGAATCCCACGCCACCTTGGTATTCGGCGGCTGGTTGGGAAGATCATAACCCCAGTTATACCACTGAATCGCATTC